>JAJZGF010000154.1 GCA_021805025.1 Acidobacteriota bacterium | reverse complement strand
CATCACCAAATGGCTCAAAAAGGCCGGCGACACCGTGCAAAAAGATGAGCCGCTCTTCGAGATCTCTACCGACAAGGTCGATGCGGAGATTCCTTCGCCCATCGCCGGCATACTCAGTCAGATCAAGGTTCCTGAAGGCGCAACGGTCCAGGTCAACACCGTCGTCGCCGTCCTCGACGACTCCGACGGCGCTGCGCACTCCACTGAACAGTCCGTGGCCCAGTCGGAAAGGACAGCGTCCGCTTCCCAGGCGTCAGCCGCACGGGCGGTGGTGCCGCCGAACGCGGAGCCGGCCCCGCCCCACGGGCATGGAGGCATTGAGATCGTGATGCCGCAGATGGGCGAGTCCATCTTTGAAGGCACCATCACCAAATGGCTCAAGAGCGTCGGCGACACGGTCCAGAAAGACGAGCCGCTCTTTGAAATCTCCACCGACAAGGTAGACGCCGAGATCCCCGCGCCCGTCGCCGGCGTGCTCACGGCAATCCACACCGCCGCGGGCGTCACCGTTCAGGTCAATACGGTCGTCGCCGTCATCGGCGGCATCGTTGGCGAAGCGCACGTGCCGGAACAGCCCTTGGCCCAGCCGACGATGGCTGCGTCCCCTTCGCAGGCGTCGGGAGAGCTGGCCGCACCGCAGGCGCCACCGCAGGTGGGCCGCTCGTCGCCGCTGGTGCGCCGCATCGCCAAAGAGAACCGCATCGATCTCGCGCAGGTACGCGGCACCGGCTCCAACGGACGCATCAATAAAGACGATATCCTCGGCTATCTCCGCCGGCGCGGCGAGCAGCCCCCCGCTCCGCAGGCGCAGTCGGCCGCACCGCAGACGCCGTCGCAGACCATGAGCGACCGCGTCGAACCGCTCAGCAGGATGCGCGCCATCATCGCCCAGCGCATGGTGGAAAGCAAGCGCATCAGCCCTCACGTCCACTCCGTCTACAAGGTGGACATGACCCGCATCGCCCGCCTGCGCGAGCGCCACCGCGCCGCCTTCGAGCAGCGCCACGGCATCAAGCTCACCTACATGCCCTTCATCGCCGCCGCCGCCGTTGACGCGCTGCGCCGCTTCCCCATCCTCAACGCCTCGCTCATCGAAGGCTCAGTCCACTACCACGCTCACATCAATCTCGGCATCGCCGTGGCGCTGGAGTGGGGCCTCATCGTGCCCGTCGTCAAAGAATCCGAGCGGCAGAGCTTCGCTGCGCTGGCACGCGCCATCAACGACCTCGCCGGACGCGCCCGGACCAAGAAGCTGATGCCCCATGAAGTCGAAGGATCCACCTTCACGCTCACCAACGCCGGCGTCTTCGGCGGCGAGTTCGGCACGCCCATCCTCAACCAGCCGGAGTCGGCCATCCTCGCCATCGGCGGCCTGCGCAAGGAACCTGTCGTCCTCACCGACGCCGAGGGCAATGACACCATTGCCATCCGGTCGATGCAGAACTTCTGCCTCGGCTTCGACCACCGCATCATCGACGGCGCCGACTCCGGCAAGTTCATGATCGAATTCAAAAAGACCCTGGAAAACTGGAACACCGAGATCGGGTGAGCGATTGGCCATGCCTGTGAGTAACTCGACTCCGCGATTCCATGTGAGGACTTATCCCGCTCGAGTAATCAACTTGAGTGTGAGATAGATCACATAACTCGTGTTGACTACTTTATAAATTCAACTAACTCTTCCGTAACGATTGACTTTCTCATGTGTCATGCTATCTTGTTTCGTCCGAGTTGATCGGCGGCCGCCTGCTTTGATTCTTGTTGCAGTCAGGCCTTTCGCCGCCAATCCGTCCAACTCGGCGCTCGACCCACACATAACAGGAACCGCGTCTAGGAGCGCATTTTATGGTACGATTTGCCTTGGTTCTCCAAAGGGTGTTCCGCATGTGCCCCCCCCTATTCCTCTCGATTGGAGTTACAGCGGCGATGGCGCAGCCCAACCTCAGCGCCGTTAGCCCCAGCGGCACGCTGACCTACACTGTCACCGCCGGCCCGATAAACCCATGTGGCCCGGAAGGGCAACTGAGCTACCAGCAGTACACCTACAGCTCTTTCAACTACCAGAACAATGGAAGCAATTACCCGCTGACGGGAGGGCTCGTCTACTACAACTCGCCCGGAAGTTCGCAAGGTTGTCCGCCCTCGGGCATTCCGAGCACTCCGATTTCCCTCGACGCCTCAAGCTACGGCGCGGGCTGCGACATCACCATCAACAGCCAGGAAGGCGGCACGTACTACACGCAGACGCTCACGTGTCCAGCGCCTCCAGTTACCGGATACGTTGACCCCAAGTACATCGTCGTCGGGATCACCTATGCTCCGCCCGGGCCGTCGCCCAACACCTGGGTGAAGTACACAAACAGCACCTACGTCGGCGTCACCGAATCGTTGAAGAATTCCTTCACGCACGGTAGCACGCAAACGGTCTCGCTCACATCCGACACCAATATCCCCGGCGTCTTCGAAGGAAAGATCACAGCTTCGCAGTCGACCTCGAACAGCCAGACAACGACCAGCTCCTCCAGCGTGACGACCAGCGTTCAGGTCCAGAGCGGTGAACAGACCTTCGGAACGGGTAATTATTTTGCTCCGGTCAATAATGATTACGACATCATCTGGATTTGGCTCAACCCCGTAGTCATCTTTTCCATAGGCTCATCCGGTCCGCCAGTCTGGAATGGCTACGGCTTCGACATGAATGACCAGAGCGACCTGGACGTAGTGGGCATCCCGCTCGGCTATCTGAACGGCGATTTCGGACCCATGCCGGAGCAGTACCTCGCGTCCACCAATCGCTCCTGGGCTGCCAACCAGATTTGGCCTAGCGGTCAAGGTCCGGCGCTCACAACCGCAGACTTTGCACAGGTCGCCAGCACAGATCCATTCTCACAAAGCTCCTACGGAGCGAGCAACATTGGCTATGCGCCTCCGCCCTCGACCCCAGACAATCGATTCACGTTGTCCCAATGCAACGGACAGGATGGTGGGCTGACAAGCATCAATTACGATCAGGGCAGTCCAAATGTATCTGCGGGAATCTACCCCTGCAACCTGATATACACCAATCTCACGACGCAGGCGCAGAGCATTTCAAATACTTACTCCCAGACGTTCTCGGTGGATACCTCATTCTCCGGATCGGCCTTTTTCACAAAGTTTACCCTGAGTCTCAATAACTCGAACACTCTCTCGTGGACAACGGAAGCGCAAGCGTCCATCACCAACTCAACCACGTCCACGGCCTCTCTGAGCGTTCAAGGCCCCAATTGCAACAACACGCCGCCAAGCCTGACCTGCAATCCGGAATACGATGCCGGCGGGAACGAGCCCATTCAGTTCAATGTTTACCAGGACAACATGTACGGTACGTTTATGTTTGCTCCGATCCATTACTACTAAGTTACACCACTGCCGGTGGGCGCCCCGCAGTACGAACAAACTGTGGGGCTGCCTACTGACAACCATGTGTGGGGGATGGATGACAAATCGAACTGCACCTTCTGGCAACAATGCCCCAAGTGCGACCGCACACTTTGTTCAGGCTGGGTGGCTATTGTTTCTACCGCTTCTTGCGGTTGGATGCGGAGGGGGTAGCAGCACAGGCACCACATTTAGCGGAAACACGACCGTATCTCTTCTGATCAGCAGCACTGCCAACGATCAGCTTCAAACTTATGCTGTCGAGATTGCGAGCCTGACATTAACAGAAAAATCCGGTACAACAGCCAATCTGGTTTCTACACCCATTCTTGACGGCTTTCTGCAGGCCAACGGGAAACAAGAGCCACTTCTCACCGCTAGCATTCCACAAGGCGAGTACGTCTCAGCCGCAGCCACAATCAAGCTGACGGGCTATACCTGCGTCTATCTCAATAGTCAGGGCACACTTGTGACCCCCGCCTATGTGGATACCGTCCCGCAGTCCTCTCCCGCGGTGACGATCACGCTTCCTACGCCCGTTGAGGTGACAGGATCTTCGATGACGCTTGTGCTGAACCTGCTCGTCTCGCAATCGGCCAGTTGGAACCCGGCTGGCGCGGACTGCCTGCCCGAGACCGGCACCGAATCGACGACGCCGACTTTCACTCTGCGATCCGTCAATCTCGCATCTCCGTCGGCCGGAAGCGGCAGCGAAAGCCTGATGGGACTCAATGGCGAGATTACGGCAACCGATACAAGTACTGGCGTATTCACCGTTGCCGCCGCAGGCGGGGCGTTCAACCAAGCTAACTCCCTGATCGCTCCAGGCCCGTTTTGGCAGGTGCATGCCGGGAGCGGCACCGCCTATCAGGGCATCTCCAGTTTTTCGCAACTCGCTGTGGGACAGCCTGTGTCCCTCGACGCGTCCCTGCAGCCAGACGGCTCTCTGGCTGCGAGTCGCGTCGAAGTTGTGGACCCCAGCACCAGTAGCCTCGGTGTCCTGGTTGGGCCTGTTGTCTACGTCAGCTCCGTTGTCCCCGAAATCTTAGTCGACAATCAATCCGGTTCAGGCAGCCTGATGTCTAGCGGAGCAAATTCTCTCAGCTACAACAGCACCACGCTGTTCCAAATCACCGGTCAATTCAGCAATCTAAAGGATCTTCCTTTTCCGGCAACCTTCACGTTCGCCAACGTGGCTCCAGGGCAGGAACTTCTCGTCACTTCCCACGCGACATCGATTCAGCCGCAACCGGTCGTACTGGCCGCGAGCAGCTTCACGCTAATGCCCCAGACCATCGACGGCGCGGTCAGCGCCGTCTCCGCCGAGGGCGGCTTCACGGTCTACACTGTCACCCTTGCGCCGTATGACCTGTTTCCCGCTCTGGCTGTGCAGCCGAGCCAGGCGACCCTGAAAAATCCCAACACCGTCTATGTCTACGCCGACGGCAACACGCAGATGCTCAATACCAACCCGATCGCCGCAGGCAGCGTAGTTCGCTTCTACGGCCTTGTCTTCAACGACAGCGGCACCCTGCGCATGGATTGCGCCCAGGTGAACGATGGCGTCCCCGAGTAGGCGCCCTCGTTCATCGCCCCCTGGCCCAGGCCAACCCGTCGGTCCCCAATCCCGTTGAGATCAGCCGCCGCGTCTTCCAAGTCTTCATATCGATCTCGGCCACCTGGTGGCTCGCCGTGCAGGAGACAAATGCCAGCTTCCCGTCCGGGCGCATCACCACCTCCTGCGGGCTCTTGCCCACATCGATGTTGCGCGCCACCGTCATCGTCCTCAGGTCCACCACCGCCACCTGGTTCCTGCCCGGAATCGCCATCAGCAGCCAGCGCCCATCTGGAGTAGGCGCGCTGCCGTAGCCCGCGCCCTCCAGCGGAATCCACTTCGCCACTTCCTCCGTCGCCGTATCGATCACCGCGATGCGCGGCTGCTTCTGGTCGGCCGTAAACACCCACTTGTCGTCCATTGACACGGCAATCCGCTGCGTGTTGCCTGACACCTTGATGATCTTCACCGTCTTGCGCGCCGCCATGTCCAGCACTGAAACCGTGCCCGGCCCCACGTTGGCCGTGTAGCCGCGCTGCCCGTCATGCGCGATGGCCAGCATGTGGCTCTCCGGCTGCCCGGTGGGAATCGACCCCACAATCTTCAGCGTCCTCGGGTCGAGAATGCTGACGCTCTGATCCAGCTCCGTCGTCACATACAGCAGCCCGTCCTTCGGCCCAAACACCGGGCAATGCGGACGCACTCCATGGCCGAAATCGACGGTGCCAACAACCTTCTCCGCCGCAATGTCGATCACCACCATCGCGCGCCCGTCCGTGCCGGGCTGGCCCACGCCGGAGTTGCCGTAAATCGGCACATACGCCCGCCGCCCATCCGGCGACGCCGCCACCTCATGCCCCGTGGTGCCGCCCTCGGCCACCGAGCCAAGCACAATGCCTGTCTCCGGGTCGACGATGCCCAGGCTGTCCAGCCCCTTTTGCGCCACCAGCAGCCGCGCCTGCTGGGCAACCGCCACCGGCGCCATCAGCGACAGAAACACCAGAGCAACCGCGCCATGCATTGCCATCTCAGACCCCTCTCTCGCACCACGCACAGACTATATCGCAGAGTTGTTCGCGCGGTCGTCCGCAAGCCGCCCTGCGCGGCAAATCCGCTATCCTTGCACCTATGCCGCTCCCCCCAGGCGATCGCGAACTCGTGCAGATCATGGACGCGGCTCTGGCCGATGCGGCTCTTCGCGCGGGCCCCTGGCTCGCCTGCCGGCCCGGCTGCACGCAGTGCTGCCACGGAGCCTTCGCCATCCACACCCTCGACGCCGAGCGCCTGCGTGCCGGCATGGCCACGCTGCGCCGAGAGCAGCCCGCACTCGCCGCCGCCATCGAACTTCGCACCCGCCTCTGGCTCGATGAACATCGGTCCAGCTTTCCCGGCGACCCGCAGACCGGCCTGCTCGGCTCGTCGGAGAATGACAAGGCCCGCTTTGAAGACTTCGCCAACGACGCTCCCTGTCCTGCCCTCAACCCCGCCAGTAGCCTCTGCGATGTCTATCCCTGGCGTCCCATGACCTGCCGCGTCTTCGGCCCGCCCGTCCGCATGGATGCCGCGGAGGACGACGTCCAGGCGCTCGCCTGCTGCGAACTGTGCTTCGTCGGCGCAAGCGAAGCGGAGATTGCAGTCTGCGAGATGCAGCCTCCGCATCAGCTGGAAAACCGTCTGTTGGCCGAGTGCGAAGCATCCTCCAAAACCAGCCCAACCGGCCACACCATCGTCGCCTTCGCGCTCCTGCCGTAGCCATGGCCCGGCATCGCGCGGACTCGCGCGCCTCCAAACCCTTGCCTCTTGCCAAATCACCGCGCAAGAGCGCATAGAATGGACAACCGGCACGACTGTCTTCGCTCGGCCAGGTCCCTTCCCATGCCCGTAGCACACCTCACCCTCGAACTCCGCATTGAACACGCCCGGTCGCTCAAGGACCGTCGCCAGGTCGTCCGTTCCATGAAGGACCAGTTGCGTCAGGGCTTCAACATCTCCGTCGCCGAAATGGATGAAGCCGTCACCTGGCAGTCGGCCACCCTCGGCGTCGTCGCCGTCTCCCGCTCGCGCGATTACCTGCACGGCCTCATCGAAGAGGTGGAGCGCGCCGCGCGCCGCATGGCCAATGAGCTGGGCGCGGAACTGCTCGATTCCTTTTGGGACTACCTCGAAAGCTGACGCCGCGACTGCCCCTTTCGGGTTAAGGCCGCGCCCAGGGCCTCTGCTATCCTATGGGGTTTACCCAAGGGGACTTCGCACCATGCCAGAGCACAGGGCACGCAAGCACCATCAGGATCGCGTAGCGGAGACGCTGCGCGAGGAGATCGGCGCCATGATCGAGGGCGAGCTGGTCGACCCGCGGATTGCTTTCTGCTACGTCAGTGAGGTCATTTTGAACCCTGGCGGCAAGTCAGCGCGCGTCTACGTGGCCTTGGATAGTGCCGTGCCCGACATCGCCCACGCCGAGGAGGAGACTGTCGCCGGGCTTGAAGCCGCCAAGGGCTACATTCGCTTTGAGCTCAAGGAGCGCATGGGCGTGCGCCATGTTCCCGAGCTCAGCTTTCTTGCCGACCGCTCCGGGCGTTTCCAGGCCCGCATCGACGAGCTGATGAATCGCTCCCGCAAGCGGCAGAAAGCACCGAAGGAGTAGCCGCGGATGGAGGCCAATCGCGCCCAGGCTATCCAACAGGACCCACAGCCCGCTGAGGCTGGTCCCATCCTCGGCATCCTGCGCGTCCTGCGGGAAGGCGAGCGCTTCCTCGTCTGCTCTCACTCGCGCCCCGACGGCGATGCGGTCGGCAGCATGCTGGCCATGGGCATGCTCCTCCGGCAGATGGGCAAGCGCGCCGACCTCGTCACAGCGGACCGCATTCCCGCCGTCTATCGCACCCTGCCCCAGGCCGATGCCATTCGCACCGCCATGCGCGTCCACGGACCCTACGACGCAGCCATCCTGCTCGAGTGTGACGGCCTGGAGCGCACTCGCCTGCTGGGCCTGGAACCCTTTTTCGCCATTAATATGGATCATCACCTGAGCGGCACGCCCTGGGGCCAGGTGAACTGGATTGACCGCAACGCATCCAGCGCCGGGGAGATGGTCTATCGCCTGGTGCAGGCCGCAGGCGGAACGGTCACGCCGGAGATGGCTACCTGCCTCTACACCACGGTCCTTACGGATACCGGCGGCTTCTGCTACGGCTCCACCCGCGCCTCCACCTTCCAGCTTGCCAGGGAACTGGTGGAAGCCGGCGCCGATCCCATCCGCATCGCCCAGGATGTGTACTTTTCCACGCCCGCCGCAAAGCTGTTGCTGCTCGGCGCGGCCCTGGGCAACCTGCATCGTGAGGGCCGCCTGGCCTGGCTCTGGGTGACCGACGAGGATATGCAGCGTACCGGCGCAGCCGAAGAAGACTGCGAGGGCATCGTCAACTATGCCCTCTCCATCGCCGGCGTTGAGGCCGCCGTCTTCCTCCGCGAGCTGCCCGAGGGCCGCATGCGCGTCAGCCTGCGCAGCAAAGGTCAAGTGAACGTCGCGGCGATTGCCGGCTCGCTCGATGGCGGCGGGCACGAGAATGCCGCCGGTTGCACGCTAGACGGGCCGCTCGCCTCCGCCGTCGACGCCATCCTGGACGTGATGCGGAAATGCCTCGCCGCTCCCAACGGGAGCCGCCGCTAGTGTCCTGCTCAAATCTGTTAGCCTTGTCCCTGTTGCAATCTG
>JAJZGF010000153.1 GCA_021805025.1 Acidobacteriota bacterium | reverse complement strand
CGCCGCTCGGCCTTCCCATCGATCTCGTCTTCGCACCCATCGCGCAGATACCTCTGTCGGTAAACTGCGTGTCCATCTATCAGCATGCTCGCCAGTGATCCATGCAGTGCCCCGTGGGACGCTTTCCATCGCGCAGATACCTCTGTCGGTAAACTGCGTGTCCATCTATCAGCATGCTCGCCAGTGATCCATGCAGTGCCCCGTGGGACGCTTTCGACACCGACACCTGAATAACCCGGCGCCGTCGCCGCAAACGTCGACGGCGCCCGTCCATCACTGATCTTGATCACCGCTCCACCAGATACCGTGACCGCGCTCAGCCGGCACGAAGCCTGCCGTTGGTCCAGCGACCCATAACAGAAGACGTCTGCTTACCTATGAGAAAGGATCGCATCACATGCGTCCATATACGCGGCGTATCCTGCGAGGGACTCGAGATAGCGGCGCACCGCCCTACGCCGCGCGGCAAGGGCAGACTGGGGCTGTAAGGCGTCCGCGATTGAAGCACTGCCGGCGTCAAATTCTGCCTTGAGCTGCCTCGTCTTCGCCACGACTGCTTGGTGGGCAGCGTCGCTTTTGACGAAAGGCGGAATGAATAGAAACGGCAACTTGTGAATGTGGCGTTCGGTTTGCAGCCCCGCCGCCTGAAAGGGCGTAATCGCCTTGTTTATTTGCTTCGAGTTCAGCATTCCGAGCAAATAGAACGCTTCGCTCTCTGACGAGATCTTGGCCCAGTAGAGGGTCTGATCGACAATTAGATTCGGATTTGGGCCGTGAACCAGGCCAGCACACAGATCACTGCCGCCGGCTCCGTATACGATCAAGGTGTAACTCGTGCTGAATCTCTGATGTTCCAGCTTGTTCCTGACTGACGTCACGTATGACAGGACTGCCTCGGTCGTCTCGGGCAGTCCCTGAGCTGCCTTGAACTTCTCCAGGCACGCATGCATCACAGCGAGCAGATCCGGGTCACGTGCAATTTCGGTACTTTTCAAAGCCGTCCACGCGCCTGATGCCGACCGCTTCAGTGGCAACAAGGCACGTCCTGGTGCACTGACGTGGAAGGGTGCAAGATGCTTGGAGATCAGAACCTCCTGAAAATAGCGAGTCCTGATGTTCTTCTGCGGTACCTTAAACGACTGGACTTCCGCTTTCTTCTCGTCCGAGACGAGGTAATAAAAGGCACTACCCTGCTCAATACGTGACACCCTGTAGGTACCCTTGGCGGACGGCACTATCGCATGAAACCACAGTCTGCGTGGAAATACGTCGGCGCCTTGCTGAAATCTCGAGTCCGGGTGACCCTTGGGAAAGTAGTCCGACTCACGCTCTGTCCAGATCAGATGGCGAGCAGCATTGATGACCTGAAACACAACCGGGGCATCTACGGTAGGGGACGTTCGTACTCCCGGAATCGCGCCATCCGGCGCTTCAGCATCTGGTGTTCGATGTCCACACAGCACGATCGATTTATTTGTGTCGAATGCGGCTTGATCGACACGCCAAATTTCATCGATAGCCATTGATACTGAGCGCTTGGTTGATGTGAGGAATCTGCCCTTCCGGAAGTTCTCCTGATGTGACCCGTTCAGAGTCGTTTCAGGGACGATACAAGCGTATGCCGCTCCCTCGCAGAGGAATCGTTCGACCGCATGAAGCAGGAAAACTGTCGCAAGTTCAGTGTGCGGCGCAGAACTGCCAGACGGCGTTACAGCCAACTCCTTGGCCTTCTTCCGCAAAAACTCCGCATAAGGATTGTCGGCAAGCCGGCTCAAGGCCATCCACGGTGGGTTCGAGACCAGGCCGTTAAACTGGCCTGCAACCAGCGCCGGCCGGTAGCTGTTCTTGAGTATGAATCCCCAAATGCCGTTGCGCCGCTCGATCTGGAGCTGGCGTATCGTACCAACAAACTCGGTTGCAAATCTGTACACGAGAGCCGCCTGCCTCGGTTCGAGACCATGAGAAGCAGTCAGCTCGCTCACATCCAGAATGTCATCGATATCGGCACCACTTGGAAATTCACCAGTCTTAGCCAGCTCCATCGCGAACGGATAAGATCGATCAAGCAGCAGATCAAACTGACGTTGAAAACCAGGACCGACGAGGAACGCCGGTAAACTTACAGATTGGTCGGCGAACTCTAGGCGCACGCTTCCTCTCTTAAGTCCCTCGTCGATCGAGTCTGAAATGCCAGTCACAAGCATCAGAGAATCCGCGTTGTAAACTGGGATGATGATGCTCTCCACCTCTGTCAAAGGTTGCAATACATCACGCACTGCCAACAGCCACGACGCTTTCGCGAGCATAACAGCGAGCGGGTCGATATCGAATCCGGCAATGGTGCTGCGTAACCGCTCATAGCGCTCTTGGGGCGTCAAGGCGGCTGCAAGAGACTCTTTTCGCTGCTTCAACGCCTCGACAACCATCGTCCCGGACCCGCAGCACATATCAAGGAGTAACGGGTCCGTCCCCGGCGGGAGGTGCGTCAGCACCCAATGTACAATCTTTTCAGCAAGCCAGCTGGGAGTCCACTGCTGCCCAAGTAGAATGCGCTGCTTTACCGAAGGTAGTTGAAGAAGCAATCGGCCAAAGAGATCTCCGGCGGGCGGTGACCGGAAATCGTAAGCAGATACGTCAGCTTGCATTTTCCGTGCGATTGGAAGCAGCGGCTCGATTGCGCCGGCCTCATTGAGCCATCCGAAATAGTCGTACTCCACGAGGTTCTTAAGATGGAGTTGCTCAAAGAACTCGCCATTGAGAATCGCTCGGAGCTCATCGTCATCGCTGGCCGACGCCTTTCCATTCAGAACATTCGCTAGAACTAGCTTGGCAAGCGTAAGAACGTAGAGTTCCGCAGCGTAGCTGGCTGGATCAAACTCCACCGGGTTCTTGGAACCGCTGACGAATCCGACAAACTTCTGCCACAGACTCCGAAGCACCTCCGCGTAGTCCGGGCGCGCCTTCAGCTGATCGGACACAACAGACAAGATGAGCGCATGAGAAGAATCGTAGAACTTGCTTTCCAGCCCTAGATCGACGGCAATCGTTTCCGCCGAAAGTCGCCTTGATCCCTGTCGTTCTACGTGTGCACGCAAGAAACGAACGAGTTGCTGCGCATTCGCGATGTCGCCGGCCTTGATTTCTAGCCTGTCGATCTCACGAAGTACGACAGTGCTTGCGTCAACTGTTGATTTCCCGTCCGCACCAACCGACCAGGCGAAAGCTGCGACTCCGTAGGCTTCCCAGCGCAGCGTGTCAGAGAGAACGCCGACTACGAGCTCCTGTTGAATATTCTCCTGCAACAGACCCGCGCAGTATTCACGAACTTGCTCGAGCCCGTGCGCTCGAACTGCAATCTTTGCCAGGTTCGACTCGTATTCGATGGCTGTACAACCGACTAGGTTATCAACAAAGCCTTGCTTATCGCGCGCGGCTGTCGAGTATTTCAGTCCCTTCTCGCAGACACTGATGTGTTCCTGCACCCACCACTCATTGTCCGGAAAAATGGCGCGAAGATGCGATGTCAGATTGTCGCGAACCGCTTGCTCATTATGGGTACCGACGATTCTCAACGCATCGGAAATGAATTGCTCTGCAGCGAATAGGTTCTCTGTCGGCATGGCACGCCCGTGCTGTCGTCCTTGATTTGATTACTTGCGGTGCTGGCGCGCCGCTAGTCTTGCTTCTAGAGCAGTAGCGATGTCCCGCGCCCCGTTTAATATGCCCGCAGAGCCGAATACGGTCGCGTACACAAGTGCATCAATAGCGGCGCGTAGTTCTGCTACATTCTTGGTAGTAGCGGACGCAAGCTTCCTGCCAAGAGATGCGAGTTTTTGGGCGGACCTTGCTGAGAATACAGGAATCGGGAACGACGCGAGGTGCGTGGCCTCCACCTTCAGTGCACCGCCACCCATGACGGACCCGATATGCTCAAAGAGTGCCGCGGCGAGCGTACTGTTCAAATATGCGATCAGTAGACCAGCCGACGTGGTGCTCGTGCTGTTCAGCCAGAGAGTCGCGAAATTGGCGTCCACCAATGCCGCGCGCCGCGGATTCATGACCGCTCGCGGCTGCTCAGAATTCACGCGTGCGATAAAGACGTCGGGGCGGTGCCGCGCGGAAAAGTCTGGAAGCATGTACCAAAACCGGCGCGGCGCCCCGGTTTGTCTGTTGGCCTTTCGGACGTTTGGCACGACTGCAGTCAGGGACGGGATAAACTTGCGGCCAGCACCTTCACCGACGTAGGTGGTCGCAGCCTTTCGAATGTGAGCCGCGAGCGACTCGGGCAGAGCTCGATAGTCAGCGCCAGCGTCTTCTGGAAGGGCGCATGATTGGAGTGCCAGTACCCCGCCGTCTAGGGTTCGCGAGCTAATCGCAAAGCTCCCTGCCGGAACATCGGTCTGCTTGCGAACGACTGGGAGAATACAAGTTTTGGGAACGACGACTTTGGCATTGTCGAATAGCTTCGACAGGCGAACGGTCGCGGTCGTTCGTCCTTTCTTGGTAATCTGAACGTAGAAGAAGTCATTGGCGCCAGTCCTGAGACCCTGGCCAACAGAGACACCGAGTTCTGCCAGGGTCATGAACTTGGCCGAGCGCGGCAGCGCGTACGCTAGACTTGGTGGAAGTACCGCGCCGCGCGAAGGCATGACCGCCGTCTCCGATGGCTCAATCTGTTGGTACCAAGTCTCGCCACGCGAAGCTGCATGCAGCGCAGAGGCATGGTCGGCGATGAGTACACGCTGGAATGGGATGTCCGCACAGAGTTTCCGCGTGTGCCCACTCAATACCTGCCGGGCTCTCTTCGCGAAAGCTATTTCGGGTCGGCCTACACGGGCCAAAGCGCTTCGACCAAGGAGCGACGACTCATTGGCTGCGCTGCCTGGGAGTGCTATCCGAAGATATGTTTCATCTGTCCAGTCGTTCGCTGACGGCCGGCGCGGGATTCGCCGTGCAACAACGAGCGTCGTTCGAACCAGCGCGTCGGAGAACCACGCGGCGTGCGAGTCTTCGACAATAAACTCAATCCGAAACCAGCGAAGCAGCAAGTACTGCACAATCGCAGCGTAGTCTCGCTTGAGCCACGCGTCGGGCACAACCATCGCGAGCGTCCCGCCGGGTCTGACTAGCGCTGCGCAGAGAATCCAAGCAGGGACCGCGAGGTCGGAAAGCCCTGAGTATCCTTCAGCGAGAGAAAGGAACAGGTCCCGGTCGCTGTCAGGGAGCGATTTAAGCCCCGTGAGACAGTCGCGAAGACCGTTTCGAACTTCGATAGCACTAGGTAGCCGCACGTTCGAACCAGCGCCGGACTTTTGCGACTGGTAGCGTACGTACGGAGGGTTTGTCACGACCAAGTCGTAGCCTGTCGGGTGCAGGCTACCAACCGTCTTTGGATCAAAAGCACTGCCTAATGCGCATACTGACGCAACGCGGCCAAGATGGCTCAGAGAGTCGGCGCACAGCCTCTCTGCAACAGGATCAATCTCCACGGCATCAAGTTGAGTACACCGGCGCAGTATCTCGTGGGTAGCTACCAGCATGTCTCCTTTGCCAGCCATCGGATCGATAGCTGTCTTAATTCCGGGTCGTGCAGCCAGGGCAACCAGTAGCTTGGATACGGGAAGTCCAGAAAAGTACTGGCCCAGTCGCTTCCTTCGTGCCTCGTGCGACTCGAATCCTTCGAGGCGAGCAAAATTCGCAGGCGTCATAGTGTCTCCACTGCGCGAGCTCTTTTGTAGAACTGGTCCGCATTAAGTTGGACTTTCCGTCCTGCGGCAAGGCATTGAATCACGTAGCGGGAATAAAGTCTCGACGCTTCGAGTTCGGCTGGGTCATTTGTGAGTTTTGCCTTGGAAATCAAGCTCTCGACAAGATCGTCACCAATCGCCTCCACTGAGGTCTTCACTGGACTCTTCGTCAGCAAGAGCAGCGGATCACCCTTTACTGATGTGTTTGATACGACTTGCTTGAAACTCGCTTGAAGCTTGTCGAGCACGCTTGTGGCGGCGACCTCGAAACCGGCAGTTCGGTAGGCAGTCTGTAGCGTCGCCCACACTGCTGCCTTGGCTGCATGAAAGACAACCGTTGCCAGGCCATCCGGCTTCAGAACACGGGCCGCCTCCTTAAAGACTGCGGACATCAAGCGGCCGTAATCTTCGAGCGATTTTCCTTGAGCTTCGCTCACGATGGCCTCGTTCTTGCTTTTCGTCCGCTTTCCAAGCCAGAGCTCATTCACCTGATTGATTTCGGCATAGGGGATAAAGCCGGCGAATGGTGGGTCCGTGAATATATAGTCGATCGAGGCATCCGATTCACGGAGGGACGTGCTGCTTCGATTGTGTACGGAAACCGTGCTTCGGCTGTGGCGCACGAGTTTGAACGAATCGCGAAGTGGCTTCACCTTTCTGGTGATGCCCTCGAGCACGTTCTTTTCCACAGGCAATCCGCTTACATACAGCACTCCGCTCTGTGCGCCAGTAAGTACGAAATCCGATTGGCCGTCCTTAATCACCACGCGGGTCATCAGAGTTGCATGTGCTTGGTTGTAACTCAGGACGAGTAGGCGCAGCGCCTTCCGAACACTCTTGTCGCGCCGGTCGATCAGCTCCAGCAGCTTCGATATGCAGATCAGATTGCGTTGAGTGTACAAGTGGTGGAGGTGCGTCATTCCGAAATGGTAGCCGCTTCGGTACAGGTCCCCGAGTATCAGTTTCGCGATTGGCGTCTTCGGCGGTATTGTGAAGGAGTTCGCTTTCTTCAGTCGCACGACATCTGAGGGCATGGCCGGTCGCTGCCATTTACGTTTTCCGGTGGCCCCGTAGATACGCACCAGCACCCGCTTACGGCATTCGATGCGTTTCTTCAGCAGTCGATCGAACACCTTTTCTGTTGCTCGGCCTGCCTGGTCTGTCGTCGCCAACCTTTTACAGGCCGGACATCGATAGGGTTCGTTCCCGTTGCGCAACCGCAGAGGCGCCTGTTGAACCGCAGCATCCCAAAATGAGTGCTCGGCGCGACAGTGAGGGCATACAAGAACGTCGGACCAAATAGCGTGGCGCAGAGTACCTGGCTTCCCTTGATCATCAATAACTTCGAGCAATGGCCGAAGTGTTGAATATGCGTCTGCAACAAGGGCAGCTGCTTCCTGCTCGAAGAGCTCGGGGTCAGGAGGGTCGCACATGACTTCGGCAACGAAGCTGCCAATAACTCCGAGCTCATACAGCACAGCATGCCGAGGGCCCCACGTTGGGTTCAGACCCATTTCGCTGGAAATCCTGAGCATCTCCGGTGTGGGACAATCGCAGAGCTTGGCGGCGAGGCCTGTCGTTCCGCTGCCTGCGAACGTATCGAGGACCGTTGCACCAGGATCTGTGTGGGTTGCGATATACACCGCGATGGCTTCCGGAGAAATCTTGGTGGGATACGAGAACGCGTTGTAGAGCGGGCCTGTTCGGGCCGACGGCAGCAGCTTCCCGTAAAGCGCCAAGATTTCACGGCGCCGCGCGACGGGGTCTTCAGTGGGTGCAGGAAGATTTAGAGGTGTGGGCATATTGCCGTGTAAACGATTAGCTTTATGTGTCCGAAAAGTTGCAGCCGTGCGATCACTATAGCATACTTGTATTATCGAAATAGATGTTTAGAGATATCAAATATAAATGATTGATACTCCACTACTGCGCCAGCTCGTCCGGAGCGGGAAGGCCGGATCCCTCATCGCCAAAGGGATCGATGGTGGATTTGTGCTCGTCATGCGAGAAGGCTTGGACGAGCAGCTTCTAGAGGCTCAGCGCGGTCATGCCCGGAAGTTTAGGCGGCTCGAATCCGTGGCGAACTACCTCAAGGGACTAGGGGCAACCACGTTCTCCGTGGAACTCGATCGGTGGTCTGAGAATTCTCTGGACATGTGAGTTACGCACGAGCCCACCCCTCAAGCCGTAGATTTCCGGCTCGCACTTTATAAGTCCGCCCTTACACGCATAATACTGTATATCGATGGCTCCACTCTCAAACCGCATTGATTGCGAATCTACCGATTCGCTGGAAATCAATACGTTTTACAAGCAGAGCCATATTGATACAGTCTGGCAAGCCATTCCCTTTCCTGACGATCCAGGAGGCTGCGAAACGGTCCGCCGCTATTGAGCCCAAGTCTAACCGCGCGGTGAAACGAATGAAAATGGTGCGACGCTAACTTAGGTCGTTCAGGTGACCGTTCCGCGGAATCGGCAAGTGGTAGCAAGTGGCCTAGAGCCGCTGGCCCGCGCAAACGTAGGCGTGAATTTGGCGTTGGCAGGCGGAATATGTTTTTGCGAAATATATTTCGGCTAGCCGTTGGACTTTGGATGGGTGGCTGGACCGCGTCTCCTGCTGTCCGCTATCAAAACCCAGGCTTGTGACGTTGTAAAAAAACGGGAAAGTCTCAGCTCGATCAATTCGTCCGAACGGAAAAGTTCGAAAAGTGGACTTTTTGACCACCATTCGTTCAAAACACTATAAATCTCGCATCTCGCGCAGGTAATTCTCTAATGACCCCTTCGCTTGGTGATTTCTCTAAGTAATGCCGCCTTGCGGGTGTAAGCGTCCGCGCAACACACCTGCCTTCTGAGGCGGGGAGATAAGAGCATACGTGTCCACCTAAATAGGAGTGGACACGTGAACACTACGGTCTTAGAGCGGCGCCGCCGGCGCCGACACAGCG
>JAJZGF010000022.1:310-34138 GCA_021805025.1 Acidobacteriota bacterium | reverse complement strand
CATCGCTCTCAGGCATTCGGTGAAGACGAGCAGGGACTTTCTTCTGGCTGGGCGCTCGCTGCCTGCATGGCTCTGCGGCCTGGCCTTTATTGCCGTCAGCCTCGGTGCGCCCGAGGTGATCGGCATGGGCGCGTTGGGAGCAAGATTCGGCCTCAGGGCAGTCCTGTTCTGTACCATCGGCGTCATTCCCGCAATGCTCATCGCAGGTCTGTTCATGATGCCGCTCTATTACGGCTCCGGGGCGCGCTCGGTGCCGGAGTACCTCCGCCTGCGCTTTGACCGCAAGACGGCAGCGTTGCATGCAGTCTTGTTTGCGGTGATGACAATTCTCAGCACCGCCATTTCAATGTGCGTCCTGGCCTGGGTCGTGCGGGCGCTGCATCTGTTTGACGAGTTGTTTTACTCACTGGGCTGGCCGCAGGAATGGATCTTCACCTTTTCCATCGTCCTGTCGGCCGCGGTTGTGCTGGCGTATGTGCTACTGCGCGGACTTGCCGGCGCCATGTATACCCAGGCGGCGCAGTTCTTTGTCCTCGTCGCGGGTCTGCTTCCGGTCGTCCTGCTGGGGTTCCGGAAGGTGGGCGGATGGAGCGGGCTCAAAGCCTCGCTCACTGCGACCGATCCAGGGCTGCTCCATTATTGGACAGGAGGCTCGCAGTCCGGCGCAAATCCCATGGGCGTCGGCGCTTACGGCGTCGTTGCGGGCCTGTGCTTCGTGTTGGGCGCGGGTTACTGGTGCGTGGACTTCCGCGTGATCCAGACGGCGCTGGCTGCGAAAGGCCTGGAGTCGGCGCGGCGCGCTCCGCTCTTCGCCGCCATTCCCAGCGTCTTTCTGCTATTGCTTCTGGTCCTGCCGGGCCTCATCGCCGTTGGCCTGCCCACCCCGCACACTACCTTCGTTGTGCGCGAACAAGGCGGCGTCATCTTTCATGAAGTCAATGTCGTACCCAGGGCAGAGGAGCAGGGCAGGGGATTGGTTCCCGCCCGTGTCAACGCCGCAACAGGCACGCTCCTGCTGGACACAGCAGGCCATCCGCTTCTGGACTACGACCGGGCAACGCCCAACATGATTGCGCATCTCTTGCCTGCCGGTCTCCTCGGACTGGGGCTCGCGGCGCTGCTGGCCAGCTTCATGAGCGGCATCGCGGGCAACGTCACTGCCTTCAATACTGTGTTCACCTGTGACATCTATCCTTCCTTCCTGCGGAAGGAAGGGAGCGATGCGCACCTCCTCGCCGTGGGTCGCTGGGCTACAGCGGGCGGTCTTCTGCTTTCCATTGCGGCGGCTTATGCGCTGACCCGTGCGAGCAACATACCTGACGTGCTTTTGCTGGCCTTTTCCATTGTCAACGCGCCGCTGTTGGCGGTGGTACTGTTGGGCATGTTATGGAGGCGCGCGACAGGGCACGGCGCTTTTACGGGGCTGATCGCGGGTGCCGCGGTGGCCATGCTGCATCACGGCCTCACGCTTCCGGCGGAACCACACAGTGGCTCCCATGGCGGTTGGATTGCATTGCTGCATCCTTCATCCGGCGCAATCGCGCAGAGCTTCCACGGCGCCATCTTCGCCTGTGTCGCCAGTCTTGTTGCCGCGGTGCTGGTGAGCCTGTTCACTCATGCGCATCGTCAGTCGGAACTGGTGGGTCTTGTGCATTCGCTCACGCCGAGATCCCCTCACGCGCACATCGCATGGTGGAAGCGGCCCGAAGCGCTGGCCGTTGCCATTCTCGTTGTGGCGGTCGGCTTGAATATCTTCTTTGCCTGAGCAACGGGAGGAAGAATGAGACTCGATTTGTGCAGTCCCATGGATGGATATTCACGCTGACCGGGCTGATCGTCACACCCTTCGGCATCGCAACGCGTGGCAATGTGGACCTCTTCGCAAAGATCCAGGGCATCAACGCCAATCTCTTGTGGGAAGCGGTGCTTCTCGCGTTTGGACTGGCATGTTTCAGAGTGGCCGTCACAGTCAGAGGGAGTTGGAGAAGAACGCGCCCGCGCCATCTGAAGACGGCGAAGTGCGGCGCGGCCACAGAGAGAAAACGCGGATCACACCAGGCTGAAATTCGTTGAACAGATGCGGCGCAAAGCATCTTCAGGCTGGTTCCGGAAATTGATACGGCCCTCATCTGCTCCCCGCTACACTGAATGGGAGTGATGAAAAAAAGAACAATCGAACATTACGAGATTCAGCGCCGCCTGGGGGCCGGCGGAAGTGGCGTTGTGTACATGGCCAATGACACACTGCTGCAACGCCCCGTGGTCTTGAAGGTGCTGCGCGCGGGTCTGCTTTCAGCGCAGCAGATGCGCTCGACGGTTCTGCGCGAAGCGCGGCTCGCGTCTGCCATTGAGCACCCCAACGTCTGTGCGATTTATGAAGTGGGCGAGGTGGGGGACGAGGGCTACATCGTGATGCAGTACGTGCCCGGACAGTCTCTTGATCAGCTCATCGAACGCGGCCCGGCTCCTCCGCAGCTTGTGCTCTCTGTAGGCATACAGATCGCCGATGGATTGCAGGCGGCCCATGTGCTGGGCATCTTTCATCGTGACCTGAAGCCGCAGAATGTGATGCTGACTGAGGGCGGCCTGGTGAAGATTCTGGACTTTGGCCTGGCGCGTCGCCTGCATCCTGAAGACGCAAGCTTTGATCCATCCAAGGCAGGTCTGGCCAAGGACGCTTCCGTCGCAGCCACTTATACTGCGCGCGGCGGCACCATCCGTTACATGGCGCCGGAACAGTTTGTTACCGGTCAGTCCAGCGTGCAGTCTGACGTGTGGGCGCTGGGCGTGATTCTCTATGAGCTGACCAGCGGACGCCATCCGTTTTCCCGGCCCGACGCCGAAGATTTTCAGGCGATTCGCGCGATTCAGTTTTCCGATCCGCAGGACTTGAGCGAGATCGTTCCCGGTGTCTCCGCGGAACTCAAAAGCGTGATTGCGGCCTGTCTTGAGAAGAACCCGGCCTCGCGCTACACCTCTGCTGCCGAGGTGCGTGAAGCACTGAAGACGATCATGAAGGCGCAGCAGATCGAAACGGGCGTCATCCCCGGCGATGCTGCTGCCAACCTGCCCACCAATGAAGCGGAAGCCGAGAAGCGCGCCACGGGATTTCTCTCCATGCTGGCGGAGCGTTTCCGGGAATCGACTACGGAGCGCGGGCCGCAGAACTCACTTGTCGTCCTGCCCTTCAGCAATCTGGGCGCAACAGAGGTGGCTCCGCTCTACGGTTATGCGCTCGCCGATGCGATCGCTGCGCGGCTGGCGCGCATTCCGGCACTCGTGGTACGGCCGTCGAGCACGCTGATGTCATTGCCAATCGCACAGTTAGATCCGCTGGCCGTGGGGCAGAAGCTCCTGGTGTCGTATGTGCTGGCAGGAAGTTTTGTGCGCTCTGAGACAGGCTTTGACCTGAACTGGCAACTGCTCGATGTCAGTTCGCAGAGCGTGCGCTCCGGAGGCGCCATTCAGGTACCCTCGCTGGATTTGATCGCGGTGCAGACGGAGATTTCGAACGAGGTCTTTGCGGCGCTGCATGGGTTGAGCGCCAACGACAAGATGGATGCGCCGCGGCCGGGACCGCGCGATGCCTCGCTGCCGGGGCCGGTGAGTGAGGAATATCTGCAGGCGCGTGCGCTGCTCAGTTCGTTTATGGTGCGCACCGGATCGCGCGCTGATCTGGACCGGGCTCACGCGTTGTTTACCAGCGTGACGGACAAGGACCCGGAGTTTCCCGCCGGCTGGACGGGCCTGGGCATTGCCGAGCTGCAGTATGTGCGCCACGGCTTTGGCGGACAGATTCATTTGATGCATGCGCGCCGCGATTTTGATGAGGCGCTTAAGCTTGACCCGGCGTCGGTGGAGGCAAATCTCTACCGTATTTACATGCTGCTGTCGCGTGGCGAAAAAGAATCGGCGCGGCACGGCATTGCGAATCTGCTGGCAAGCGCGGCTAACGACTGGAATGTGCATATGGTGGCGGGTCTGGCGCTGCGCGGCGATGGCATGTATGACGAGGCGCTTCACCAGTTCAGCCGCGCGCTGAAGCTCAACCCCGCCAATGCGGCGATTCTCTACAATCATCGGGCGCGCGTTTATCACTATCAGAATCAGATCGAGATGGCCGGCGACGAACTGACAAAGGGCCTGGCCCTTGAACCGCGTCATCCGCTGCTGCGTACTTCGTTTGGCTATCAGCAGATGCGCATGGGCAATCTGGGCGAGGCCATTGAGAGCCTGGAGAGTGTGATTCGCGACGATCAGTCGATGCGCATCGCGGTCCCTACGCTGGCCATGTGCTACGTGCAGGCAGGCGAGCGGGAGCGCGCAGCCGGACTGCTGAAGGACGACACTCTGGCCGCTGCCGAAGCAGACAACGAGATGGCCTATCGTCTGGCCAGCTACTTTGCCGTGGAGGGCGACTCGACCGAAGCACTGCACTGGCTGCGCCGCGCGATCTATCTGGGGAACGAAAATTATCCCTGGTTCCAGAAGAACCCGGCGTGGAACAACCTGCGCACCAACGCCGACTTCGAGCGCATTCTTGAGGACTTGAAGAAAAGCTTCCGCAAGAACCAGAGGACGTGGAAGCGGGTGCTGGAACAGGTGCCGCCGGACGGGGATTAAATTCCCGCGGTCCGCGACAACCCAAGCTGCATCTGTTGCAACTCGGGTTGTCGCTAAAACCGTCTGGGGCCGCTATTGCAGATTTACCACCGCTTTTAACGGCAGCTTGTCTGACGAACCGCCCACCATAACGGTGTAGTCGCCCGGAACCAGCGTCCATCCGTGCTTCGCTTCGTCAAAGATCGACAGATACTTGGGATCGATTTCGACGGTGACGGTCTTCTTCTCGCCCGCTGCAAGCTTGACCTTGCTGAAGCCGACCAGCCGCTTGGGCGGCTCCTGCGCGGCGGCGGGCAGAGCCGCATAGACTTCCGCAATCTCAGCACCCTCGCGCGCGCCTGTATTTGAGAGCGTAAACCGGACCTTCACCTTGTCGCCCGGTGCGACCTTCAGCTCCGAGTAGCGATAGGTCGTGTAGGACAGTCCATACCCGAAGGGGAATAATACCGGCTTCTTCTCCGCGTCATACCACTTATAGCCAACCTTTATGCCTTCGTCATAGCTGACCTGGAACGGCGGCAATCCTTTTGCCCACTGCTCCGGCGATGCCGGTCCATTGAAGTGGTCTGACTCGGGCGGCGGCAAGGTCAGCGTGGGATGCGGTAGATCGGCCTCGCTCCTGGGGAATGTGTTGGGCAGTTTGCCGCTTGGGTTCACCGTGCCAAAGAGAATGTTGCCGAGCGCGTCGGCGCCATCGCTCCCGGAGAACCACGCTTCCAGAATGGCAGCCGGCGCGTTGACCCACGGCATCGTGACTGGATTGCCCGTCTCCAATACGACAATCGTGTGCGGATTGGCAGTCGCCACTGCGGTAATCACATCGTCCTGGTGGTGCGGCAGCGTGAGACCTGGGAGGTCCATCCCTTCGCTGGCCCACATGTATGCGAAGACAACCGCCACGTCTGCGCCCTTGGCTGCTGCTGCTGCTGACGCAGGGTCCGCGCCGGAATCGTATTTGACCGTAACGCCGGGAGCACGCGCCTGAATGGCCTTGAGAGGCGAAGTCGGGAACCATATCTCTTCCAGCCAGCGCGTGGCGCCCCCCCCCGGAGGCATAATGGCATTGCCGCCGATGGGGTCAACCTGCGCAGAACCGCCGCCGGAGATCATGCCAACGTCAGAGTGCGCCCCGATGACCACGATGGAGCGCAGACGTCCGGCATTCAGCGGAAGGGTGGAGTGCTCGTTCTTGAGCAGCACGATGCCGCTTTCTTCAATCTTGCGCGCCGTCTCAAAGCCTGCAAACGGATCGACGACGCTGCGCTGGCGCGGATAGTCGATGACCCCGGCTGCAAACATGGAGCGCAGGATGCGATGCACGTGTTCGTCCAACTCAGCTGTGGAGATGGCGCCTGCCTGCACGGCGGCCTTGTAGCGTTCTCCGTAGAAGAAACTGCCCGGTTCTTCGTTGTCGAGTCCTGCTGCCGAAGCTTTCTCCGTCGAGTGCGTTCCGCCCCAGTCTGAAAGCACGAAGCCAGGGAACTGCCAATCTCTCTTGAGAACATCCGTGAGCAGATATTTGTTCTCGCAGGCAAAGTCGCCGTTGACGCGGTTATAGGAGCACATGACCGCTGCGGGATGGCCCTCAGTGACACCAATCTCAAAGGCCAGCAGGTCGCTCTCCCGCATCGCGCGCTCGCTGATGTGAATGTTGACGGCGTTGCGGCCGCTCTCCTGATCGTTCAGCGCGTAGTGCTTGATGTCACCGATGACATGCGCCGACTGGGTGCCGTCAATCAGCTTGGCCACGAGCGTTCCGGCCAGCACCGGGTCCTCGCCCAGATACTCAAAGGTGCGCCCATTGCGCGGATCGCGCGTAAGATTCACACCGCCGCCGAGGGTCATGTTGAAGCCCTGCGCGCGCAGTTCGCGGCCGATAAGCGCGCCGTACTCGTAGGCTGCATCGGGGTCCCAGCTTGCCGCCGCGGCCACGTTCGCCGGCAGCGCCGTGGAATAGCGTCCATTCACGCCGCTGGATCGCACGCCGTAGGCTGCATCGCTCATGTCAATGCCGGGAATGCCCAGTCGCGGCACTCCAACCGCATACCCAACGCCGCGGTTGGAGGCAGCATTTTCCGGCGTGACGGGCTCATCGGTCGGCATACCTACGCCGTGCAGCAGCGCGATCTTCTCGTCCAGCGTCATCTCTTTCATCACCAGATCGGCGCGCTGGTCAGGCGTAAGGCTCGTGTTCATCCACGGGCCCGTCGGCGGTGAAGGCGGCTGATGGCGCTGGGCCGAGGCCGGAACCGGGGTGGACGTGAGCGACAGGAGCAGAACACCTGCAACGCCGAGCGTGGCCAAACGTGGAAACGGATGCATGGAACCCCCTTGATAAAACGTTTATCTTGGACGCACCAATAGTATCAACTCCCCTGCCAGGCTGGAACGCTGTACTCGATTACCGGATTCTTTCATAGGTCCGGTAGACCGGTTCCCACACATACGCACGGAGTTGTTCCGGCAGCATGGCAGGTTCATCGATGGCTGCCACTCCGTCTGCAATCGCCTGTCTTCCAACGGCCTCAGCCACAACCAGACTGACCTTGCGCGAATTGCCGATCGGCGGCAGAAGAGGCGCGTTTTTGTCCTGTCGGGCAGGCGACAACGCAGCCAGTGCCTTGGCTGCGGCCATCATCATCGCGTCGGTCACGCGCCGAGCGCGGCTCACGAGGATCCCGAGTGCCAGGCCGGGAAAAATGTAAGAGTTGTTTACCTGCGAGATCGGAACCTTCTTGCCGCCGAACTCAACCGGCGCAAAGGGGCTGCCGGTCCCGATAATAGCGCGACCCTCCGTCCAGAGAAGCAGATCCGCGGGAATCGCCTCGGATTTGGATGTGGGATTCGACAGCGGGAAGATGATGGGCCGCTCGGTATGCGCGGCCATCGTGCGCACAATCTCTTCGGTGAAGGCCCCGGCCTGTGCCGAGACACCCACTAGCACCGTGACTTTGGCGTTGCGCACCACGTCTAGCAGCGAGATATCCTCGCCGCCGGAAACCGTCCAGTCCTGAAGATCGGAGCGTTTGCGCAACAGCTCCTGCTGGCCGAGGCGAATGCCGCGACAACCCTCGACAAGCAGACCATAGCGATTGAAGGCATAGATGCGGCTGCGCGCCTGCGCTTCCGTCAGGCCTTCTTCCTGCATCGCGGAGATGAGCAGATCAATGATGCCGATGCCGGCCGAGCCGGAGCCGAACATGGCGATGGTCTGATCCTTGAGCGGAATGCCGGTTGCGTGAATGGCTGCCAGCAGAGTTGCGGTAGTGACGGCCGCGGTCCCCTGGATGTCGTCATTGAACGTGCACAGCCGATCACGGTAGCGATTGAGCAGGGTGAGGGCATTTGAGCCCGCAAAGTCTTCCCACTGGAGCAGGATGTGTGGCCAACGACGTTCGACTGCGCGGACGAATGCTTCTACAAAGTCGTCGTACTCCTGCCCGCGCACGCGGTGGTGCTGCCAGCCAATGTAGATTGGATCGCTGAGAAGTGCCTCGTTGTCGGTGCCCACGTCGAGCAGTATGGGCAGGCAATGCTCGGGCGGAATGCCGGCGAGCGCGGTGTAGAGAGCCATCTTGCCGATGGGGATCCCCATGCCGCCTGCTCCCTGATCGCCCAGGCCGAGGATGCGCTCACCGTCGCTGACGACGATGCAACGCACATCATCGTAGGCTGGATCGGCGAGGATCCGCTCCATGCGTTCACGATTCGGATAGCTGATGAAAAGTCCGCGGCTGCGCCGCCAGATTTCGCTGAACCGCTGGCATCCCTCGCCTACCGCCGGGGTGTAGACGATCGGCAGAAGCTCCTCTACGTGATGTGCGATGAGGGAGTAGAACAGCGTTTCATTGATGTCCTGCAGGCCTCGCATAAAGGTGTACTTGGCAAAGAAACTCGGCTGCGCATCGAGAGCTTTCTTGCGGCGATCGAGTTGCTCCTGCAGAGTCCCGATGTGAGGAGGCAGCAGGCCGTGCAGGCCAAAGGCGTCTCGCTCCGCCTCGGTAAACGCCGTTCCTTTGTTGAGCCGCGGATTGAGCAAAAGATCGCGGCCATGCAGCCGCGTGCGCTCTAGGCCCTGTGCCTCCTGGAATGGTGCGGTTTCTGTACTCATCTGGATATTCTCCTTTGATTACGGTCCAAACCTGTCCAGTTTGGAGAGAAGCTCCATGAGACCACAGGGCGCACAACCGCTTCCAGTGTCTGCATCACACGTGCTGCGAGGTGCAGGGTAACTTCTTTCCCGAAAGGCGATCAGGCCGCTTACTGTTCTTCAATAATGGCCAGATCCCACGGCTCCAGCGTGAGCATCTGGCCGTGACTCACGGGCTTGCTGTCCAGCAGGCTGGTCCCCGCGCCGTACGAATAGGCAGCCCCGACTTCCGCGCCGGAGTAGTTGAAGTAGTAATGCAGGCGTTTGCCGAGGCGGTTGATGCCATGCTGCACGTGGATCGCAGCGGGCTGTTCTTCGTCGGGATTGGCCAGACCGGCTTCCGCAACCGCACGCTTGAGAACCGCGGTTTGCAGAGCATTCGAGAGGTAGGTGCCCTCATAGAGCAGCGTGCCCGTGCCGAACTGATTCTCAGTGATGGCAGGCCATTTTCCGAAGAAAGGATGGTCGTAGTAGGCGAGTGCCTTGGCATGTTCCGGCATCAGGAACTCCGCCCAGTATTGAACCTTATTGCCATCGCCCGCATGGAAGGGATCGCCCTTGAGCGTGAGCGGATGTTCCAGGCTGGAGAACTCCTGATAGCTGAAGCCGGCGGCCTCACGCAGCGGTCCCGGCGCGCGCACCCATCGCACGGCAGAGTTCTCGTTGGCGAACCCGCTCTTGAAGGTCATCACTACATGACCGCCGTTCTTCACATAATCCGAGATGCGCTGCAACAGCGCGTCGTCAGAGATATAAAGCGCGGGAACGATCAGCAGTTTATATGCGGAGTAGTCCTGCGTTTCGGGGAAGACAAAATCCGCGCCCACATTCAAGTCGTAGAGCGAGTGGTGCATTTGCTGCACCAGCGATGCGTAGCCGTCAGGCTCACCGGTCCAGCTTCGAGCCGGCACTCCGCCGCCGTAGGGCATAAAGCCAATGGCATTGGCTGAGTCGCGGCTCCATAGTATGGCTACGTCGTTGTGAATCTTGAGGCCGACAAGTTGCGGGCCGATCTTCTGCAACTCGTGTGCGGTGCGGCTGACCTCGGCGTAAGGCCGGTTGGGTTCCAAATCGTGCGACAGAATGCCCTTCCAGTAGGTCTCCTGGTTGGCGGCGATCGAGGCCCAGTGCCAGTACTCCACCATGTTGGCGCCGCTGGCCAGGTAAGTGTAGACATCCTCGCGCAACTGCCCGTCATAGGGCGGATACTGGCCTTGGGAGGTCCAGCCGATGGTCTGCCCGTTTGTTTCAGTCACCAGAAAATTCCCGTGCTTCAGTGAGCGCGTAAAGTCGGTTTGCAGGGACTGAAACGAGCCATCGTAGTGGTCCTGGGTCGCGTGGTAGATGTTGTCTGCCGGAATGTCGAGAAACGCTGCGATTTCCTCTTCATTCACATCGCGGCGCATCATGCCGCCAAAGTCGGTGGTAACGAACTGGCTGGGCCCGGCGCACTCGCGCACCAGCACGGCCTGCCAATGCAGAAAGTCGGTTACGCGCAATTGGCTCCAGCGCGTCCACTCCAGCTTGTAGCCGGTGCTCTGCGCGCCGTCGCGCATCGGCAGGTCTTCCCACGTGTGGATGTTTTCGCCCCAGTAATTCAGAAACCACGCCTTGCTCAGCGCTTCGGGCGTGCCGAACTTCTTCTCCAGATAGTGCTGGAAGCCGATGAAAACGTCGCGATTGTCCGCCTCATAGCTCGACGTTTCATTGTCAAGCTGCCAGCCGATCACCGTGGGGTTGTCCTTGTAATGCGCGACGATGTGGCGGATGAGCCGCTCAGCATAGAATCGGTAGGCCGGCGAGCTGGTGTCCATGTTCTGGCGCAACCCGTACATCGAGGGCACGGCCTTGCCGCCGAACATGCCCGGCGGAATGCGGTCGACAAGAATCTCCGGATGCTGATGCGCCATCCACGCTGGAATCGAATAGGTGGGCGTGCCCAGAATCACCTTGATGCCCGCCTTGCCCATGGCGTCCACAATGCGGTCCATCCATGCATAGTCGAACTGGCCGTCTTCCGGCTCCCACAAGCTCCACGTGGACTCACCCATGCGGACGACATTGATCCCCGCAGCCTTCATCAGCTCGACGTCCTTCACAAGACGGGCCTGCTGGTCGCCGGGCATGTACTCGTTGTAATAGGCCGCGCCGTAGAGCACCGTGGGGAAGTCGAGGGTCGGGCTCGCTGCTTTCATCGCGGTGGATGGCTCGCCCTTTTGCGCGACGCAGACACCGCCTGCCACCAGAATCATAGTCAGGATTGCGAGAAAGCGTTTCCTCTTCAGATCCATCGCTTACCTTTCCGTGCAAAGTTGGCCACGCCGGAATTCGAATACACATGAGAACATGCTCACGCAAAAGTAAGCAAGACCACCTCTGGATGCGTACCCACACGCATGGGTGGGCCCCACGTTCCAACTCCGCTGGAGGTATAGACCTGCAGCGCGCCGTGCTGCTGAAGACCGTAGGTGAATCTCCCAAAGGCGCGATGTGTGATCCAACTGAACGGAAAAACCTGACCGCCGTGCGTGTGTCCGCTGAGTTGTAGACTCACTCCCGCCTGTTCCACGATTGCGAGCCGATTGGGCACGTGCTGCAGGAGAACACTCGCCGAGCCGTTGAGATGCAGGTCTTCAAGAAACGCGCGGAGGTGTATTGGGCGAGTGGATTGACGATAAGAGATTCCGATGACGGGCAGGCCATCCACATCCACCTTTTCTTCTTCGAGCACATGCAGACCGCCCTCTTGGAGGGCATGTGCGCAGCGCAATGCTCCGCCAAATTCATCGTGATTCCCCAGAACGCAATAGGTGCCCAGGGGCGGCTTGAGCGCGAAGAGCGGTTCGGCGAGCAGCGCAGGTTCGGTGCGTCCGCCATCGAACACGTCGCCGGGGATGAAGATGACTGAGGGGTTCAGCTTGCGTGCAATGGCGGCGATGCGCCGCGCAAAGCGCCGGCGGTTGATGTTGCCCAGATGAAGATCGCTGACGACAAGCGCGGTGCGGCCTTTCCAATGCGGAGGAAGATTGGGCAGGCTTATGCTGATGCGACGATGGCGAATCCAGCGCGCATTGACGAAGCCGTAAATGCTCACCGCGAGTGCAGCGGAAAACAACGAGGCGATGAGGACAGGCCGAACCGTGTGCAAAGCTGTTTTTGTAAGGACTAACTTAAGACAAAGATCAGTGACCCACGCGATGCACGCCGCGACAAAAAAGAAATTCAGCAGGCCCAGCCATACGGCAGCGATCCAATACAAGAGGTCCACCAGAGGGTTGGCGAGGCGAAAGCTCAGCATGGCTGAGAGGACGAAGGTGGATGAGAGAAGCAGCAGGGCAATACGAAGAGTCACGTCAGCAGCGGGACCGAGTGGAAACCAGAAATGGATCCAGGTGCAGTAAAGGAACCAGTGCGCAAGGCACAGAAAAATCTGAACGGTCAGAATGCCTAGAACAGGCCACGCTTTCAAGCGGAATCTCCTCCTTTCATTGTGCCATGCGGCGGGCGGCACCGCCGCAACCAACGTCCCGCTACGCGCATGAAACAATGAATTCATGGAAGTTCCGCTGACGAGCAAGCTGGGCATCTACGTTTCAGTCCCGTTCTGCCGCTCGAAATGCACCTATTGCAACTTTGCCTCCGGAGTGTATCCGGCGAGCGAGCATACGCGCTACGTGAACCGGTTGCTGGAGGACCTGGAAGCATCGCCGGCTTGGGCCGCGCGCATGGGCGTCGAACTGCCGGGCAGCGTGGATACCGTGTACCTGGGCGGCGGAACTCCCAGCCTGCTGGAGCCGCATTTGATCACACGCTTGTTTCGTGCCGTGCGCGAGCATTTCCTTGTGGATCCGGATGCGGAGATTACGGTGGAGTGCGCACCGGGTCAACTGGCAGACGCAACGCTGGAAGCGATGGCCGCGTCCGGCGTAAACCGCGTCAGCCTCGGCGTGCAGTCTTTTATCGACCGTGAGGCGCACGGGAGCGGGCGGCTCCATAACCGTGCCATTGTGTTGGAGGACATGAAGCGCCTCCGCGCCGCAGGCATCGCGAACCTGAATGCCGACTTGATTGCGGGTCTTGCGGGACAAACGTATGCAAGCTGGGACGAGTCGCTTCGCGTATTGGTCGACGCAGGTGTGCCTCATGCCAGCATCTACATGCTCGAAGTGGATGAGGATTCGCGGCTGGGACGCGAGATGCTGGCGGGAGGCGCGCGGTACCATGCGGAACTCGTGCCAGGCGATGACGCCATCGCGCGCATGTATGAGACGGCAGTGGAGCGCCTGGAGTCTACAGGGCTGCGCCAGTATGAGATCTCCAACTTTGCGCGCCGCGGAAGAACTTCGCGGCACAATCTGCGGTATTGGCAGCGAAAGCCCTATCTCGGACTTGGGTTGGACGCTTCGTCCGCTCTGTATGCAAGGCTGGATTCATCGTCCGCGAGCAAGCCGGCAGAGATGCCCCACATGCTGCGCTCGAAGACTACAGACGACCTGAAGGCCTACCTCGATGGACCGCAGGCGGACGAGATTGCATGGCTCTCGCAGGAAAGACAGCACGAAGAGGCGTGGTTCCTTGGGCTACGCTTGAATGCTGGAGTGCGCCTGGCTACCTTGCGTCGCGAGTTCGGTCGCGAGCCGGTCACTCAGGCTCTTGCAGTGGTGGACCGCCTTGAAGGGGCAGGGTTGATAGTGTCCGATGGAAGAGCCGTGCAGCTGAGTGCGCGCGGACGGCTCCTCTCGAACGATGTCTTTCAGGAGTTCCTTGCCGACCCCGCGTGAGCCGCTCCGATGCAGGCAAACCGTGCGTGTGACCCTCGAAGCCGCACGAGGATGCAATGCCCTACCAGGCGAGCAGTTCATCCCCTGAGCTCGGCGAAAGGAATGCGACGGGCCCTGCCAGCGTCTGCGATGCACTGCCGCAGAATTGGATGGACTCCGGGCCGGTCTCTTTGGCCTGCTGCAGCGCCTGCTCCGCCTCGCGCAGGACCACGACGGGCGACCGGCCCTCACTGGAGGCGATGCCAAAGCATGCGGAGAGCCGGATCGACTGACCCGCCGCATGAAAGGGTGCGGAGAAGGCATCCTGGCGAAGTCTTTCAGCAAGCAGGACTGCGCTGATGCGGTCGCAGCCCGGCAGCACGACCAGAAATTCGTCTTTACCGGCTCGACCGAGCAGGTCATAGGTGCGCAGCAGACGCAGCATCCGTTCGGCCGTCAGGCAGAGCAGATCGTCGCAGACCTCCGTGCCGAGACGCATGTTCCAGTGGCCAAAGTCGTCCAGGTCCAGCAGCAGCAGGCACAATGGTGTTTTCATGCGTTGCACGCGGTCAGTCTCACGGAAGAGCATCGACAGGAGCGTCGCGCGGTTGTAAACGCCCGTCAGGACATCGGTCTGCGCGCTCAACGCGGCGGATTCCCTCAGCAGTTCCAACTGGCGCATCCGGTGAAAGGTCCGCAGCGCTGCATCCAGACGCAGCCGCCAATGGGGCATGGTTGTGCTGCGCGGGATCAGGTCGTCAAGTGTACCCTCGGCCAGGCGATTCATCCATTCCGGCGTGGGCTCATCGGCCAACAGCACGATAGGCAGCCGGTGTCCACAGGCAGAGCTGCGGACTCGCGAGAGCAGGCGCCCATCCTCCATCCCCGGCAACTCCACATCGAGCAGTGACAGGTCCGGCGGGGTCGGACCCGTCAACACGGATGCCGCCGCTTCCGCGGACAGAACAATATATGGTTTAACACTCGAAGCTGTAAGAACTGGCTCTACGCACGCCAGCAACGCTGGATCGTGAGACGCGAGCAAGACGGCAGGCATCCTGTTTGCGAGCATCCGGAGCACCTCCGATAGAGGATGCATCGGCAATGATTAGAAAATATTTAGGCTGTCGAAGAAGATTTGTGGCAACCGGTAATTGCGGCAAGCGAAGCTGGAGACGTGCAAAGGCTCAAAGCAAAGTGGAGTCGCCGAAGCGACTCCACGTATGCAGAGATGGGCGTGCTTCAGTCGACGAAGTCCACCTTGGGCGCAATGGGAATCACGCCGCGCTCGTGGCCCAACTGCAGCAGCTTGCGGATGGCCTCGCGGCCATCGGCGCCGTAGTCCAGCGTCCGCTCGTTCACATACATGCTCACAAAGCGGTTGGCCAGCGAGGTGTCCAGGTCACGCGCAAATTGCATGGCATACTCCAGAGCCTGCTCGCGATGATCGAGCGCGTGCTGAATGCTATCGCGCAGCGCTTTAGAGATGATCTTGTGCTTGTCCGGGCCCAGGGACCGGCGAATGGCGTTGCCTCCCAGCGGCAACACGAGGCCCGTGGTTTCACGCCACCAGACGCCGAGGTCGATGACTTTGTTGAGACCGCTCGACGAGTAAGTCAGCTGCCCCTCGTGGATGATGAGGCCCGCTTCAAACTTGCCCGCCAAAATTGATGGGATGATCTGGTCAAACGGAACGGTCTCTGTCTGAATCGCCGGGTTGAACGTCTTGAGCGCCAGGAAGGCGGTGGTGAGTTCGCCGGGAACAGCCACCTTGATGCGGCCCAGATCTTCGAGTGTCAAAGCGCGGCTCGAGACGACCATAGGCCCGTAGCCCTCGCCCACGCTGCCGCCGCAACCCATGAGGGTGTAGTTGTCCTGGACATAAGGATAGGCATGAAAGCTGATGGCCGACACGTCAAAGAAAGCCTCGTTCTGGGCGCGTCGATTCAGGGTTTCGATGTCGCAAAGGGTGTGAGAGAACCGATAGCCCGGCACGCGAATCTTGTTAGTCGCCAGGCCGTAAAACATAAATGCGTCATCGGAGTCAGGGCTGTGGGCGATCGAAATATCGATCATCGTCGGCGAGCTGGCAACTTCAGGAGTGGATGGACTCACGGAGATAAAGACTTCCTTTCAACGGCTGAAGGACTGCAATGGTCCCACTGCTCGGTTATAACGTTGGATGCGAATCGGCAGCTTTGCGGCGCAAGCGCTGGAAAGCTGCTGATGCGGTAGCGGCAGCGGCAACCTTGAGCGCATCGCCCGGCAAAAAAGGCAGTACGGCAAGCGCAAGGATGCTGCGCAAGGGAGCGTGGGTAAGGGTGGCAAGCCAGAGGGAGCCGCATGCCAGAATGACGAGGCTGCCGACGAACGCGCTGACCAGGGAGCGGGTAAACTTCCGCTGGCCGCGCCGCGCCAGCCAGGAGGTGAGCAGAGCCGCTGCCGGGTAAGCCAGCAGGTAGCCGCCCGTGGGGCCCAGCAGGTGGGCCAGGCCGCCTGTTGCCGGGCTGGGCGCAAAAAATGGCAGCCCCGCGGCACCCTCCGCCAGGTACGCCAGCAGCGTGGCAGCGGCCAGCCGCGGCGGCAGCAGAAGGCCGAGCAGCAGCACGGCAAAGGTCTGCAGAGTCAGCGGAACCGGGCTGAACCAGAGCGGCAACGCCAGATGGGCGCAGGCCGCCACCAGACCGCTGCCCACCACTACGATTCCAGCCGAGCGGAGCCACAAGGGAGCGCTTGCCGACTGCGCCCAGGATTGGATCGGCGTAGTAAGTTCCTTCTGCATGGTTTCCCCCTAAGGCTTTGATTCCAAATTAGTTTCTTGGGGCGCGACCAGCGCGTCCAAGGGCCCTGCCAGCGGCTCGTCCAAGTGGCTGCCACGGTGCAGCCAGATGTGACGCGCCACGCCCGCTGCCGCAAAAAGCAGCGCCCCCAGCGAGACGAGTAGCGCAATCATGAGCCAGCGCATGGTACCAAGTAGCAAGAATATCAGATGGCCGGTCCCGAGCCTGCCCGGCCGCTGCCCGATGGCAGGCCAGCGCTACGGCTCCCGCAGGCTGGCGGCCAGCCAATCCAGGTAGCCGGGACTGCCCGCCTCCACGCGCAGAACCAGGAACTCAGGGGTTTGGTAGCTGTGCAGGGCGTGCAATCGAGCTTCCAGGGCGGGCAACTGCTCCGCTGCGGTCTTGAGCAGGAGCAGGGTTTCTGTGGCTGTCTCCACTGCGCCCTGCCACCGGTAGATGGACTGGACGGGCGGCAGCAGCGTGGCACAGGCCGCCAGTCGCTCTTCCACCAGCGCGCGGGCCAGTTGGTCGGCCTCTTCAGGGCTGGAGACGGTGGTTAGAACGATACGGGCGTAGGTGTTGCTGGCTTGCATGGGGTGGCTTCCCAGAGCGAACGGCTCTCCTACCAATGTATTCCGAAATCCTCAGGCAGAGCGGCGTTGTGTTGGACACTCGCTTGAAGGCATCGGGAGGGACGCTTCCCCGCTGGCCATCCGACGGGAACGCGGGAAGGAGACCGGAACGGATCGCTGAGCGCGCTGGCGAGAGCTGAGGTTGCCGCCCATCGAGATCGGCAAGCCCGTGCGGGTATTCGTGGAGAAATCGTGGGTCATGTATGGAACTAACAGAAACTACAATGGATATACAGGATTTTTCTCCATTCCAAATGCTGGCTACAGGATCGCAATTGGGATCAATCTCGCCGCCTCTGCTGTGAGATGGAGCAGCCCACACATCGGGGCGGGCGAGCATTTCATCAGTTGTGACTGCCGGACAGGCGCTCACTCGACCGGAACTCAGAGTTCTGGGCATAACAGAAGTCGGGCTTACCCCATTTTTGGGCTTTCCTGATGACCCTGCTTCTGAGTCCGTGCCGACTCTCCATCGGTTATTGCGTGGGCTGAGGAGGCAGTACTGCCCAGCCTCCGTTCGGGTCTGTGACCAGGGTGATGGTAGCTGACTGGATGGATGTGTCAGCAGCGATCTTGGGAAAGGCCCTCATCGATTCGGGGGTACGGGCCCAGTCGGGGATGCCTTCAACCTCGTAACGGTAAGTGACGGTGTATTGCGTGGGGTTTGATGGGTCGTTGGGGGTGGCGTTGTCGATGGCGGTGACGTTGAAGTGGCCGAAGCAGAAGTTGCCGTAACCGGGCTGGTTGGGGTCGGGAATCCAGGCGGAATGGCCCTTGTCAGAGAGGTCGTAGTGATTGACCTGTTTGGAGCCGACGGGAGAGCGACTCTTTTCCGCGGACTCACGAATGAGAAGGCCGGAATCGGTGAGGGCGTTGAAGTCGCGAGTTTTCTCGTCTTTGGAGGGGTCGGTCTGAGCAGGCAGCTTTATTGGCTCGGGCCAGACGCATTCGTGCCGGCCAGTGAAAGACTTGTTGATCGCGGATGTGAATCCCGCCACATCGACCTGTTTCTTGCAACCGGTTGCCCATGCGAGGAGCCCGATCAACAGGAGCGCCAGAGTGATTCTTTCACGCATCCCAATTCACCTCCAGGATTTGTATGCCGGAAAATGGGGTTGAAGCGCATGAGTCCTGATGAAGATTCAGAAAGAGGAAAGCTCCGAGCGGGTCGGCGAGTACCGTGGAGTTCCAAGCTAGATGGCTGCGCCTTGCCAACAATATACTATTCGGTCTGCGACATTCCAGGCGAAAACTGCTGGTGGATTTCTGGGTTCTAGCCGCGTGCCGGCGAACAAAAGCCAGTTCTGTTTTGGGGTTACTTTGTTTGGCGGTGATCGGCCGGGAGCGATAAACGCCCGTATCGCAGGGCGAAGTTCCGGGTCGAAGCCTCATCTGCGAATCCCTCAACAAGCCTTCATCCGTGCTGTCGGGGAACGCTCACGAATCCTTTCGGCTTTGAGCCGATGACCGGCATTGCTCTAAACAAACTGCTGCCCACGCAGGCAGGACTTGCCGCATGAGGCTGACTCAGGCAGTATGGATTTTGCGGCCGGTGAGCCGGGCGCGTGGAGAACTACGATGAGCACAGCGATCAGATTTGGCACCTCCGGCTGGAGGGCCATTGTGGCCGACGAATTTACGGTTGCCAACATCCGGCTGGCGATTGCCGGCATTGCCGCCTATGTGAAGACGCAGCCGGAGCCGCACCGTGTGCTGGTGGGCCGCGATCCGCGCTTCCTGGGCGAGAGCTTTGTCGACATCGCCGCCCGCGTTCTTGCCGCCGCCGGCGTTACGCCCATCGTCATCTCCGAGGCCGCGCCCACTCCCGCCATCGCCTATGCTGTGCGCCAGATGAAGACCTCCGGCGCCATCAACTTCACCGCCTCGCACAATCCGCCGGAGTACAACGGCATCAAGTTCTCCACCCACGACGGCGCACCGGCCCTGCCGGAGGTGACCAGACAGATTGAGGCCGCGATCGTGCAGCTCAGTTCTGCCCAACCCGCTGCCGCAAAGGCCGAGACCGCGGAGCGGTTTGAGACTGCCGATGTGAAGCCTGCGTTTCTCAAGCGGCTCGCCGAGCTGGTCGATCTGAAGGCGATTGCCAAGTCGGGCATCAAGGTCGTCTACGACCCTTTCTGGGGTGCGGGTCGCGGCTATAGTTCCGAGATTCTGCGCGAGGCCGGGGTCAAGGTCGAGACCGTCCACGACTATCGCGACGTGCTCTTCGGCGGCCATGCGCCGGAGCCCTCCGACGAGTTGCTGGGTGAAGCCAAGGCGAAGATGCGGGAGACGGGCGCGCATCTCGGCATGGCCACCGACGGCGACGCGGACCGGTTTGGCATCGTGGACGAAGACGGAACCTTCATCCAGCCCAACTACATCATCGCCCTGCTGTTCGACTATCTGGTGCAGACGCGGGGATGGAAGAACGGCGTGGCCAAGAGCGTGGCGACGACGAACCTGGTGAACGCGCTGGCCGAGCACCACAAGGTGCCGCTCTATGAGACGCCGGTGGGATTCAAGTACATCGGCGAGCTGATTATTGCGGACAAGATTGCGATTGGCGGCGAGGAGTCGGCCGGCCTCACCATTCGCGGCCACGTGCCGGAGAAGGACGGCGTTCTCGCCGGTCTGCTGATCGCCGAGATGGTGGCCACGCGCGGCAAGAGCCTGGGAGTGCAATTACGGGAACTGTTTGCCAAGGTTGGTTCCTATTACCCGGTTCGAGAGAACTTCCACTTGACCCCCGAGCGCAAGGCCGCGTTCACTGAGAAGTTGAAGGCCGATCCTACCGAGCTGAGCGGACGCAAGGTTGCGAGCGTGGTGCGGACCGATGGCCTCAAGCTGGTTTTGGAGGACGGCTCCTGGGTTTGCTACCGGCTCTCCGGCACCGAACCGGTGGTGCGGGCCTACACTGAGGCGCGCAGCGAGCAGGATATGGTGGCCTTGCGCTCCGCGGCGGAAAAGTTTGTGCTGAGCTAAACCGCCATTGGGTCCGGCGAATGAGGATGGATGCAAGAGAGAAGCGAGCAAATAGATAAGCCCGTCGTAACGCCGGCGGTCCAGCTCCGCCAGCGTGCGGTGGAGTGGGTGCAGCATGGCTGGCGTCCGGCCGGCACGCTGGTAGTCGTGGGCCTGGCCCTGCTGTTTGGCTGGGGAGTGGTCAACGGCAAGCACGGCTTGTCGGCCTGGGAGCACCAGCGCACGCAGGACAAGCATTTGCGCCAGCAGATCGATGACCTGCAGCAGGAGAATGCTCGCCTGCGTCAGCACATTGGCCAACTCAAGTCCGACCCTGACGCCATCGAGCATGAGGCACGTGAGCAGTTGCACTATGCACGCCCCGGCGAGGTCATCTACACGATGCCTGCCGCTCCGGTTCAGCCGGCAGACGCGGGCAAGTAGCCGGGCACATTTTCAGAATAACTGGGGGCCAGGAGCGGCTTGCTTTTCAGAAGTCGATGTGGGCGCGCACCGATCCCACCCAGACAGGACCGCGGTCGCGGTTGTAGCCCGGATCATTGATGTTCTGCACATCCACTGCATAGAAAAGGCCGCGCCAGGCGTGCCAGTTGTAGTAGGTTTCCACGATATTTTCGCGGCCGTAGTTCAGCTTGCCATCGCCCAGCAGAAAGCCCAGGCCGCCGTAGCGCAGATAGTTCTGGTGGTCGCGCTTGATGGCGTTCGATACGACGGCAAGGCCGAACTTGTCGATGGGGCGGCGCCAGCGGGCGCCCGCGTAGTCCGCGCCGGCTTCGATGGTCTGGTCTACCTCGGTGTAGGCAAAGGACTCGTGCTGGCCTTCGTTCCATCCAAAGCGGCCAAAGGCGCGCAGATTAGAAGTCAGCTCTTGTTCGTTATTCAGACCAAATCCATATTTGAGCGCGCCAAAGTGTTCATGCAGCGTGATGGTGGGCGTGGGATCAGTGCCCGTCAAATATGCGTTCACCGCCTCACGATAGACGCCCATGTGGGCGCGGTTGGCATAGAACAGCACCCGCGTCACACCCTTACGCTGGGGAACAATACTGCGACGCAGCTCAAACTCGCCGTTGTGGCCGCGGGCGCGGCTGAAGGCCCAGTCCATGGCGATGCCATTGGCTACCGTGGGCATGGCAAAAAGACCGTAACGGACGCTCCAGTTGCGGTCGTCGTACTCCGCCAGTCCGCCCACAGTGTAGCCGCGGGTGTCGGCGGCATAGTCCCAGGCGCCGTTGTTGTCCACGGTCCAGTTCATGAACTGCAGATGGCTGTCCGAGCCGATGTCGTTGATGTCAAAGACATCTGGCAGGGTAAGCTTGCCGATGCGAAACTCGATCCGCCGCACTGGCACACTGGATGCCGGCGCCAGCGGGCCCTGCGGCTGCGCATCGGTCTCATCCGTGAGGCCGATAACCTGATGAATCTGGTAACGGGCGATGTAGGGCGCTTCGCCCAGGTAGGGGTTGCGCACCACATCCAGATTGGTGAAGCCGGCCAGCCCCAGCGCCTGGCTCAGGCCGCGGCCCTCGGCTGCCTCCATGTCAAAGAGGAAGTCGGTGTTGTAGCGGATGGAGCGGCTGCGGCGCAGGGCCATGAAGAGCGTGCCGACCATGGACGTCTTGTACTCAGCTGAGTTGAGGAAGCTGTTCGGCCCCTGATAGGGCGAGTGAAACGGCAATCGACCCTGGTAGATGACATTGGCCTGGCCAGAGACCCAATAGAGGCTGTCCGCGGGGTGGGGAGCCATGGCCAAGTCGGCAGACGTCTGGGCCTGACGATCCCGCGGCTCGGCGTCGCTCGGCTTGTCGCCAACGCTGCCATGCTGCGGAGCAAGGGCAGAGGCAATGGCTGCTGCGCTGGCCATAATCTGAGGCTCGGGCGCAGGGGGAAGCTGCGCAGCGTCGACTTCCTCCGAGGCCTGCGCGCACGCAGCCGCACAGGCCGCCAGAAGCAGGGGAGCGGCGAGCAGGCAGAGCGGATTCAGACGTCGGAAGCGAAGGCGGAGCATCGGGGGCCTTTCGTGCTATGCGCGGCTCAGGATGCGGGGATGGGATGGAGGCATAACCATACCCCCTTATGGTTATTGCTATACCGGGTATGGGTATTGCCAAGAGGAAGCTTTCCATGCCCCTTCACGAGCGGGAAAAGCTGAAGCTGCTGGAGCGGGTGCGCCGTTTGCGCGGCCAGTTGGACGCAGTTGAGCGGTTGGTGATTGCCGATGAGGACTGTGGCGGCCAGCTGATGCTGCTGGCGACGGCGCGCGGCGGCGTGAACGGCATGATGGTCGAGGTCATGGAGACGCACATCCGTTTCCACCTGACGGATGGCGCCAAGGAGCGGATCGCCCCGGAGCTCGCCGAAGATCTGATTGACCTGGTGCGCGCCTATCTCAAGTAGCCTCATGGCAACAGAGCCGGAGGGATGCGGCTCTTTCTGAGCGTATCGGCCACGCCGTGCGGCGATTGTTAAGGTTCGATTTATTCCGGCAGGAGGCGGCTGTGCCCGAGTGAACTCATGGCAGCGCGCCATTTTCCGGCAGGCGCAATTTCATTGCTTTGGGCGGACCGGCAGACCGTGTGCGATACTCTGAATGGCATGTACAAACGCATCATTTTGAAGCTCTCGGGCGAGGCTCTGGCCGGGGCGCGCAGCTTTGGCCTGGATGCCGTGAAAGTGGCGGAAATCACCGGCGAAATCGCCGACGTGCACTCGTTAGGTGTCGAGATTGGCATTGTGGTAGGCGGGGGGAATTTCTTCCGCGGCGTGGCGGAGCAGGCCAAGCAGATGGACCGCGTGGCCGCCGATAACATGGGCATGCTTTCCACCATCATCAATGCGATCGCCCTGCAGGACGCGCTGGAGCAGCGCAATGTGCAGTGCAGGGTGATGAGCGCGGTGTTCATGAATCAGGTGGCCGAGCCGTACATCCGACGCCGCGCCGTGCGTCATCTGGAGAAAGGCCGCGTGGTGATCTTTGCGGCCGGCATTGGGAACCCGTTCTTTTCCACCGACACCGCCGCCAGCCTCCGCGCCATGGAGATCAAGGCCGATGTGCTGCTGAAGGGGACCAAGGTCGAGGGCGTATATAGCGCCGACCCCGTGCTGGTAAAAGATGCCGTCAAATACGATGTGCTGACCTACATGGATATCCTGCAGCAGGGGCTAAAGGTGATGGATCTCACCGCCGTAAGTCTTTGCAAGGACAACAACCTGCCGATGATCATCTTCAACATGAACCAGGCGGGCAATATCCGGCGCGTGGTGCTGGGCGAGAAGGTCGGCTCGCTCGTGACGGCGTAGGACCGGCCGGAGTCGTCTAACACCTCGTGGAAGCGCGCAAGCCAGCCCCGCTGAGAGCATTGACCGGCCTGCGTTGCTTTGCGGCCGTCAACATCGTCTTTTTCCATTTCTCAAATCCAGCGTGGTTTGGATGGCTGGCGCCTATTGTGAATGCCGGCTATGCCTCCGTGAGCTATTTCATCCTGCTTTCGGGGTTTGTGCTCGGCTATAACTATAACGTCAGAGCGCGGGCCGGCCAACTGGACGTCAAACGCTTTTACAAAGCGCGCTTCACGCGTCTGTATCCCATCTACTTCCTAAGCCTGCTGCTGGCCTGGCGGATGGTGCCGCTGGAATACAAGGCACACACACACGGCATGTTCTGGACCGGGATGGTGCTGACACCGCTGTTGCTGCAGGGGTGGATTCCATCGATTGCGACCTTCCTGAACACGCCGGCGTGGACCATGTCTGCCGAGTCGTTCTTTTATCTGCTCTTTCCCTGGATGGCCAGGTGGAGGAAGCCGGAGCGCATTCGGACGCACCTGTGGAAGATGAGCGGCGTGTGGTTGCTGGGGCTGATTCCGGGCACGCTCTACATCCTCCTCAGTCCGGATGGCCTTGCGCAAACGGACCGCTGGAGCTACGGGCCATGGCTGCAAGCGCTGAAGTACACGCCGCTGCCGCACCTGGCCAGCTTTATCTTTGGCGTGTTGCTGGCAGAGCTGGATGAATTAGTGCCTCGATCAAGCCGTCTTCGCCTGATCCTCGGCGTCTTCGGGTTTACGGCTGCATTCGGCCTGTTGTCGCTGGGGCCGAAAGCACTCTATCCCGTGCTGCATGATGGGCTGCTGATGCCGCTCTTCGGCTGTATCGTTCTCGGGCTTGCCGGGAACAACCCATTGGCGTATGTGGTGGGGGCTCGGCCCCTCGTGTTTGTGGGCGAGGCCAGCTACTGCCTCTACCTGCTCCACTTCAACATGTGGAATCTGATCCACGATTCGCACATCTTGAACAAGCTGGGACTCAGCCGTTTCGATCCGTGGATCAGCTACGTGCTGCTCATTGTAATGGCGCTTCTGGCGCTGCACTTTGTTGAGAAGCCGGCACAGCGCCAACTGCGCAAGTGGATGGCGGCCTAGCGAGCCGGATAAGGATATTCCACCCAAAGCATGAAGCCCAGCCGATTGTGGCTGGGCTTCATGCGTGGCACATCCCCGCGCATTATTGGGGTGTCTGGACCGAGTGGTTGCCGTGCGTTGCAAATACGAGTGCGGTTGGATGTGGGGCAGAGGGGTACGGTGTCGCCTGCGTCTGGATCAACGTACCGGAATTGGGGTTCAGCTGAAAACCTGAAACCGAATTGCCCAGGAAGTTTGCAGTATAGACAAATCTTCCGAGGGCTGGATCGATGCCGAGCGAAACGGGCTGCGTATCGGTCGCATTGATAGCGGCGCCCGTCGGATTGATCGCGGCGGATGGGGTTCCGGTATTTACGTCGATGACGTATGCCGAGACCGATGAAGAGAGTGCATTCGACACATACATGTAAATGCCGCGGGGGTCGATGGCGACAGACGTCGGCTCAGCTCCGGTGCTGAAAGGGCCGTTGATCAGGAAATTCAGCAATCCGGAGGACTGCACGCCGTAGCCGATGAGCTGATTGGATACAAAGTCGGTGACATAAATAAAGCGGCTGAGGGGGTCGGCTGTAAGGGAGGTCGGCTTTACGCCTGCCTTGTACGGGCTGCCAAGCGTCGTGGTCAGCGCTCCGCCGGAGCCGACATTGAAGCCGAAAACCCAGCCAGGGTTTGCCACGCTCGTTACCGGGCCGCCTGGATTATAGGCTGCCAGATCGTAAGCGGTGACATACACCCCCAGGTTATTGGGCAGGGAGACGACTCCGGTCGGCGTCAGCGGATCTCCTGTAAATCCGGGTAGAACCAGGGTCTGCTGCGCGGTGACCGCGCCGATTGTGCCGGAAGAGGAGATGGCATACTCGGTCAGTGTGGCCGATGTGGAACCGGCGACGACATACAGGTAGTTGCCAGCAGCATTCACCGCAAGCGACACCGGCGGGGCGCTCAGAGTGATCGTGTCCTGCTTGGTCAGATTTCCGTTGTAATCGGCTGAAAAATGCACCACCGTGTTGTCACCGGCGTTTGCGACGTAAAGATTGGTGTACCCCGGCGCGATGGCCATCGCGACCGGGTCAATGCCGCCCGAGGAAACGGCCGGAGGACCGGTACGCAGCGCACCGGTTTCCGAATCCACGGCGAAGGTCTGGATCTGACCCTCGCTGCCGGTTCCTACGCCCGCGGAGGCAAGGAACAGGTAGTCGATCGTCACCAGCTGACAGGCAGTCAATAGGGTGGCCACTACGAGGCCGAGGGACGAGACCAGAAAAAGCTGGCTCATTTTGCTGAACTTCATGCGCTTCCTTCGTCGTGGGCCTTCGTGTTCGTGCCCGAGGAAAACTGGTTGAGTTGCCCCACACATAGTGTAAAAGCTTGTTGCGGGGTAATGCTAGCGCCCCGTTTCCGGGTATTCATTGTTCTCTCAATCTGTAGCAAAGCCAGGGGCAGGTGAGCTTGCCTGAAGCGACACGCTCCATCGCTCTGGTCTATCTCACTTAGGCCCCGGCAGATAATGCGGAATTGCAGCCACCGCGGTCGGCTGTGCGTTGGATTTGAAAGGTGAAAACTGGGAAAGCAGCAGAGTGCCGTCCGCCGGGTTGATCTGGAATCCAGACACCGTGCCGCCCAGAAAATTTGCCGTGTACATATACTGATTTCTCGACGGGTCAATGCCAATCGCAACAGGTTGTGTCCCGGTTGCGTATGCGGCCACTCGTGTAAGCGAACCGTTGTTGATGGTGTATGCCGTGACGTTGGAATCAAGCGAGTTCGCAACATAGGCAAAGCTGCCGGTGGCGTCAAGCACGATGGCAACGGGAGTGTTGCCGGAAGGATAAGGACTGCTGCTCAAGGGGGACAGGAGGCCGTTGCTTTGCTGGAAGCCTAGAATGGTGCCGGTAGCCTCGTCCGTCGCGTACACATAGGTTCCAGCCGGCGTGCTGGCAATGCTGGACGGCTGCGTTCCCGCCGCAAAGGGCACACCCCCGTTCAGTGGGGTGAGCGTTCCGTCCGAGTTGGAGGCAAAGCCAAAGATGTATCCGCCACTGGTCGTGGTGTCATAGGCGGTGACGTACACATACGCACCGGATGCTGCGGTTGTAACCCCAGTCGGGGTCATCACATGGGTCGGGTTGCTGGGAAGCGTCAGCGGCCAGTAGCTGGCGCCGATGCTTGCGTTGCCAATCGGTGAGCCGAGCGTGTCATCCTTATTGATGGGGAAAACTGCAATGGAGCCCGAACATGGAGATGCCGTCGAGCAAGTCGGCAGCGGTTGGTAGGTGTCAATTACGTACATGAGCTTGGTCGCGGGAGCAACCGTCATAGCAAGCGGAAAGACCCCGGGCGTGTTCACCGTGCTGTTGGGATAAAGCTTGCCGTCGTTACCGATGATGAACTGGACAATGGAGTTGTCATCCTCGTTGACGACGTAGAGGCTGGCGTTGTCGGGCGATGGAGCATCCGCCACAGGGTTCCTTCCTCCGGACGGAAACGGGGAGGCCGGAATCTGACGCATGCGTCCAGAGTCAGCGTTGACCTCAAAGACGTCCACCTCGCCATATTGGTTCGAGCCGGCCGCAAGGGCGCTGGTGACGTATACAAAGTCCGCCGTGAGTGTGCTGCAGGCAGTGATGAGTCCGGCCGCCACAAGGCTGGCCGCGGAGACCAGAACAAGCTGGCTCGATCTGTTGAACTTCATGCGCATCTTTCATCAGCGGACCGAAACCGAGGTCCGAAATCACTCTTTGAGATTGACCCCGGATTGCTCCAGGGAAGTGGTTGCAACCGGGCTGTACAGCGTTATCCGGATTCGCGAGTCACTTGGATTCATAGGGCAGGGAAAAGCGTTCAGCCAGTCCCTGCCCCCAATGGAAGGCAGCACACAGCGACACCATCAGCTCGTGCGCCCGCTCGCAACGCACCAGGCCGCGGGTCCCAGCAGCGGATACGTGATGTTGGCCGGTCCAGGCAGGTTGTCGAGAACGCCTGAGTTCTGGTCAATCACTCGACCCGTGACTGTTGAATCGTTGAAGTTGGCGGTAAAGATGAACTGGTTTGACGGGTCTTCGAGCAGACATTGCGGGCCCGCGCCGGTGCCCCACGGGCTGCCAGGTATTTCACTCAACTGGTGGGTTAACGGGTCAATCACGTAGCCGGCCAGGCCGCTCTGCGTGTTGCCGGTCGAAGTGTTGTTATTCCCCTGGTTGGCGACGTAGACCCATTTGTTCTTGGTCTCGTAGATCAGGTAAATGGGATTTGAAAGGGTTGGATCATCCGGAACCGGTCCGCCGGTTTGTTGCTGCAGCGCACCGTTCGCCCCTACAGCGTAAGGAATAAACTGGCTCGGAGACGTGATTCCATTGGCCGTGATGGACTCGTTATCCAGAGCATACACATATCCGCCCCCGCTCACGATCGCCGTACCCTGGAGGATGTTCAGCGGCTGCGTGCTGTTCTGGTTCACGGTCAACTGGCCCGTGCTTGGGGTGTAGGTGTAGGGAAATGCAAAATCGCCGGTGGATGGCGTTCCGACCAGTGTCTCGATGAATCCGCTTGCCAGTACAAAATCGATTGGATTTGCGGGCACGGGGAAGTAGGGCAGCGGAGAACCATTCGCCGCCGTGACCTGAGAATTGACAATAAGGGTGAGGCGTCCCGTGGCACCGTTAACCTGGAATGCCGTGATGTCACCGCAGGCGTTTACGCCCGGACCAAGGGTCAGCGCACAACTGGCGCCCGACGGGGAATCATGATCCAGCACGTAGATGTAGTTGCCACTCGAGTCCGCAATGATGCGGAAGGGGTTGATCCCCTGCGTATAGAACGTCTCCTGGGGCGTCAGAATGCCGTTGCCGCCAATGGCAAATTGTGTGATGTTGGGGTTCAGGCAGGGATCCGCCGTGGTGCAAACCGCGCCGCCCTCTTTGTTGACGCCACGATTCAAGACGTACACAAAGCGCCCGCCCGTAAGAACGACGAAGCGACCGGGATTCGCTCCACCTGAGGAGATCGGCAGTCCGTTGATCGGGGTCAGAAAGCCTGTATTATGGTCAATCTTGAAACCGCTGATGATCCCGTTGCCTGTGGTTGCGGCAGTGTTTGTGCCCGTAACCCACAGGTAGCCGACAGTATAACTTTGAACGCAAGACGTAATGCCGAGGATGCCGCCAGCCGAGAGGGCGCTCATCAGAAGGGCCTTGCCGAATTTCATAAACCTCATGCGATTCCTTCACCCTGGTCCGGCGTGCGCCGCCAAGTTTGCTAGTTCCACAGCAGAGCTGGGTTGGGATGGGTCCCTGATGCATTGTAAAAGGCGAGGGCAGGTTGTGCCTAGTTTTGGACCCGCAGGGGTTCGAATTCAGCATTCCGATGCATGAGATAAGCTTCCCTGCAGCGGGTTTTGGGTGCCCAGGATCCATCGCGTCCTGCATCAGCCACAGTTAGCTCTTTGACGTTTCTGCGTGGAGAATCGTCACTCACATGCCCGGCATGGGCCGCAAGATAGCCAGCCGGGCAGGGGTGCAGGCAGCGTTGCACGGCTCGATCCTTAAATTGCAGCAATGCACCCGGGCGCACGGGCCGCGTCGATAGCGGGAGCCAATCCCAGCAGGGAAGGCTCCTGACCGGCCTGCCGCCGCGCTCATCTTTACAGCCCGCACCGCACCCTGCCACACTGGAGCGTGGACACCCAGACAATCGTCATTCTTGATTTTGGCTCGCAGTACACGCAACTGATTGCGCGCCGGATTCGCGAGCTCAATGTCTTCTGCGTGGTGCTGCCCTGCACTGCGTCCCTCACCGAGATTCAGGCCCACAAGCCCATCGGCATCATCCTCTCCGGCGGGCCCTCTTCGGTCTACGATACGGATGCGCCGAATGCGGACCCGCGTCTTCTGGATCTCGATGCTCCCATGCTGGGCATTTGCTATGGACTGCACTTTATCGTGCACCATCTGGGCGGCAAGGTGCGAACCGCGCCCAAGCGTGAGTACGGCCACGCGGACGTGACGATTGAAGATGAAAAAAATGCACTTTTTGCAGAACTGCCCGCAACCATGCACGTCTGGATGAGCCACGGCGACGAGGCGCTTGAATTGCCGACGGGCTTCCATCGCACGGCGGTGAGCGAAAACGCGCTCGCCGGGATTGCTAACGAACAGCGGCGCATCTGGGCGGTGCAGTTTCATCCCGAGGTCCACCACACACCGCTCGGACCGCAGCTTATCAGGAATTTTGTGTTTGGCATCTGCGGCGCGGCGGGCGACTGGACCCCGGCACACTTCATTGAAACAACGGTGACGGCAATTCGCGAGAAAGTCGGCAATGGCCACGTGATCTGCGGTCTTTCAGGCGGCGTTGATTCATCGGTGGCGGCAGTGCTCGTGCACAAGGCCATCGGATCTCAGCTTACCTGCATCTTTGTCAACAACGGGGTCCTGCGCAAAAATGAATTCACCCAGGTGCAGAAAAATCTGCGCGACAAGCTGGGCCTGAACATCGTGGCCGTCGATGCAAGCCGGCGATTCCTCGCCCAACTTGACGGCGTCACTGATCCCGAGATCAAGCGAAAACGCATCGGCGCGGAGTTTATCGCTGTCTTTGATGATGAAGCCAATCGCATCGCCAGGGAATCTGGCGGAGTGGACTGGCTGGTGCAGGGCACGCTCTACCCCGACGTGATTGAGTCCAGCAGCGTAAAGGGGCCCAGTCAGACCATCAAGAGCCATCACAATGTGGGCGGCCTGCCCGAGCGCATGAAGCTCAAGCTCATTGAGCCCTTGCGCGATCTCTTCAAGGATGAGGTGCGGCGCATCGGGCGTGACCTTGGGATGCCGGACGATATTTTAGGCCGCCAGCCATTTCCCGGCCCTGGGCTGGCTGTGCGCATCCTCGGTGAAGTGACGCCGGAGCGTGTCGCCCTTTTGCAGGAGGCTGACGAGATTGTCGTCAGCGAGATTAAGGCCGCCGGGCTCTATTCAAAGATCTGGCAGAGTTTTGCCGTGCTGTTGCCCGTGATGAGCGTCGGCGTGATGGGCGATCAGCGGACTTACGCGTACACCTGCGCAGTGCGTGCCGTGCATTCAGAAGATGGCATGACCGCCGACTGGGCGCCCCTGCCGCATGAGGTGCTTAAGCGCATCTCCAGCAGGATTGTGAATGAAGTCCGCGGCATCAACCGCGTGGTGTACGACATTACTTCCAAGCCGCCGGGCACGATCGAGTGGGAGTGACGATCAACTTCTGGTTTCTGGTTTTCGGACAATCTCTCAGCGCAGTTGGTGTTTCGCTCTCCCGGCTTGTTGCGGAGCAGCTGCGCTGAAGGCGCCCTGACACTGAGTCCGTAAGACGGCAAGAGTGTGGCCGGAGAGCCTGTGCTCGTGAAAGAAACCCTATTGCCCTTCCGGCTTCAGCACGGGAGCGCGCAATGGGGCCGTTTCGATATCGACGCGGGTGTCTTTCGGGAAGATGACGTCGGCGCCCCGGTGAAGGAAGTTCTGACACACCGAAACCCCCGCCGCGTAAAAGCCGATACCGGCTGCCACGTTGTAGTTGCCTGACGCCATGCCCACGAAGCGTCCTATAAAGCCGAATCCATTGGACGCCACACCGGTATGCAACATCATGTTGTCCTGGTCCAGAGCGCGCCCCGCCATCATCGAGAGCAGAATGGGCGCAAGGACACTGGACTGATTGCGCGGCGATATAGTTCCCTCGGCGTCAAGGGAAAGACTCTGCGCGCTGGCCCCCGTCGCGCCCGCAAGATTGCCCTCCACCGCCCGGTTGGGTGTCGTAGTCGTCATTCCGGCCGGGAAGCGAATCTGCTGGAAGGTGAAGCGCAGCTTGCCGTTGCGGTCCAGCGAGCGCGCGGCCTTCGCCAAGGTGACCTTACCCACCAGAATCGAATCCTCCGGCACCACGAGCTGCTTGTTCTTATCGTAGACCGGCTCTACCACTACGGCACGCACGGGATCGCCGGGCTTGGCCGTAGCTGAACTGACCCCATTCATCAGCAGCGCATGCACGGACCATATCTCAGGCTTCCCCGGCGCGGACAAGGGCGGATCCAGCTGTTGGGCGAGATCGGGGGGCGGGACAGGCAGCGTAAGCGGTTGCGCCAGTTCGAAAGACCATGCCGTATGCTCCGGAATGCGCTCTGGGTGATAGGGCAATTGCGAGTAAAGCATTTGTTTAAGTCGGTCTCCGCGGCCTGGCGCGGTAAAAAAAGCAATCTGGTCGTGTACGCGGGCCTTTGCCTGTGTCCAAGCGCGAGAGATTCGGGACTGTTTGGTTGCCGGTCCGGCGGCCAGGCGAAGAACCGGCGCGCCTGTCGCCATCTCCTTGGTTGTAAAGGACATCGGACCGCTGGGCAGCATCAGTTCGTCGAACTGGATTTCGGCGGTGTGAAACGGCGTAAAGTCACCCCATACGCGAGCATGCCAGCGGGCTTTCTCGTCCGGCTTCAGAGCGATCACTCGCCCCTGCACAGGTGTATTTTGCGGAACCACCAGCTTGCCGCCAGCATAAATCGGGTGGAGCAGGTGGGCTTGGATCGTCTCCCCTGCCTTCATCGGATAATGCTGCGTCACCTCTACTTGCATGGTGGTGCCGACAGCGAGCACAGGCACGGCTAGCTTGGGAGGCACAGCACTCTTTTCCGGCGCAGAGATCGGTGCCGGTGTGCCGAGCGGGCGCTTTTGGAGCGTCTGGCTCTCTGCATTTGACGCAAGCAAGAGGAAGCCGGCGACCGGGAGGAGCGTCACTGCGCGCGCTGAGATCCGTAACATGGGGGAAGACTCCAGCCGGTAGGCTTCTAATAGGGTAGACGAGTCCGGCCCGCAAATGAAAGCAATCACTGGCCCGAGGGCTCGACGCGCAAAAGAGCCACTTCGCGGCTGAGCGCCTCCAGGCGAGCGACGAGTTCGCTGTGTCGCTTATCTGCCGCAGAGGGGTCAAATGCTTCCACGTAGAAGGTGCCGTTGGGTTCCAACTGGCAACGGTGTACCTGATGGAACCCATCAAATCCCTGGCGGTGAATGACCTCGAGCAACTCCTCGCGGGTGAGGGCCTCGCGCTCCATGGCTTTGCTGTCCACCTGGCCGTTGTGAACCAGGAGGGTAGCGCGCCCCTCCAATGCGCGGGTCAGCCGCCGGGATCGGAACAGAACGCGCACTACCAGCCAGTTGATCGCCAGCAGGCTGAATGCGCCAATGATGCCTCCCGTAACGGAGTTGTCGTCACCAATGATCGCATTTTGCACGGTATTCGAGAGCGAAAGAAGCACCACGAGGTCAAAAGGGTTGAGCTGCGCCAGTTCCCGCTTGCCAAACAGACGCAGCAGCACCACCAGCACAAGATAAACAATCACCGGGCGCAGCAGCTTCTCCGCAAACGGAAGCGGCAACTGGAACATGTGGTCAAGCACGGGCGAATGCATCATGCCATCGAGCATACGGCTCCCGATCGCCTCTTTCCACTATCGCGCCTCTTCGTTCCCTATTTGCCCTCAGCGAGGCGATAGTCTTTGTACTCGGAGGAGAAGAGGGTGCATCGCGTGCTGTAGGTGCCCGCTTGTGAGTCTCCATTGGGAACGACGACTGTGTTGACCACGGTCCTGACCGGAACGATCCACGTGGACTGACCTATTTGGATCGGGCCAAAATCGATCCGCGTATCCATCTGATGGACAACGTCACTTGGTTTGAGTTCCGGTTCGGTAATCATGCGAACCACGATTCCGGTCTCCGGCTCGATAAACAGGCGACCATGAAAAGGCGCCACTGTCTTGAAATTGTGCCAGTTGGTATTGGTCTGCATATTGCCTGCCACCCCGCCGCCGCTGCCGCCTCCGCCCAGAATGGGCGCAGACGCGGAAGTATAAAAGCGGGCAACGCCGGTCTGAATCACATCCGGAAAGCAGCAGACATCGACGGCCAGACGCGTCTTTTTCTTGGGGACCGAAAAGGAAAAGACCGCAACCGGCTTGCCGTTTATCAGTTCCCATCGCAGCCACTGGAGCCCGCCTGCGGCTTCCGCCAGCTGCAAAACAGTACCGAGGGCCGGATCCGGCTCCTGGACCGCAATCATGCGGTTTGCGCCCCAGGGTGTTGTGTCTTTGCCGGCCGGAGGTTTTTCCGCGCCATGATTGTTAGTGATGTGCGTCTCAGTCGAATTGATGAAATGGATGAACGAAGCCGCGTTGGAGAAGCCCGGGTCTGTCACCACATCGGTTACGCTGCCCTTCACCCCAGAGCTGGATGCCACAGCTTCGACGTTATCCTGGAAGCGCAAGATCGTCTTTGTGGCGGTCAAGGCGGGCAATTTCTCATATACGCCCGCCACATAGCTGGCAGTCTTGTCCAGGATAGCCTTTTGCGCAGCCGCGTCTGGCGCAGGGGTTGATGGAAGATCGGCCGCGGGCGGGGCAAGGTCGGCGCTCCGCGCGGCCAGGACATAAATCTGCTCTGTGGTGAGCCGTCCAGGAAC
>JAJZGF010000022.1:0-300 GCA_021805025.1 Acidobacteriota bacterium | reverse complement strand
TGGTGCTGACCGTCAACTCTTCGCTCAGTTGCACCTGTTTGAGTGCATCCGCGATCTCGGAGTCGGACTTCTTTTGCTGTTGCATGGAGCGCAACATGTCCTCGAGCTGGCCCACGGTGATCGCTCTGGTAGCCCAGAGTTGCGTTGCTGCGATGAAAATCACGAAGACCCAAAGAGACCGTCTCATACAATCCTCTTTCACCAATCTTCTACGACGTGCGGTCCAGAATGGCGTGTGCGCTCTATCACTCGCGTATTGGCCGGATGAACCCGATCGACTCTCTTGCGGAAATCCTCTCG
>JAJZGF010000021.1 GCA_021805025.1 Acidobacteriota bacterium | reverse complement strand
CCAGGAAACGATCCGCAAGTTCCTCCAGCGTCTCCTCGCCTTGATCGTAGGCCCACAGAAACTTACGGCGCAGGTCATCCCCATATGGCTTCGCCATCGATTCACTCGCCGCAGAGTCTCGCCAAAGCAAGTCTACATTATTAAAGAAAATGCTCTAGATAGCCGAAGCGGCCGCCTTGGCTTGGCGGGTCCGTATCTTTTCCAGCGCCTTCCTGAAGCGCTGCGGTTTCTCCTCTGCGAGAGAATCCTGCACTGCCCTGCGATAGCCGCCGAGATAGATGGAATAGAGGATCGCCAGCGAACAACCGGTTCCCCAAAAGAATCCGATACCAAGTCCGAGAAACACCGCCGGAACAAAATTACCCATCGCGCTCGTCCTTTCTCTGCGCTTCCCTGCGCGCGCTCAGACGGCTACCGTAAAGCTGGTCTCGGTCCGCGTCACCGCATGGTACAGCGTGTCGCGCTCAACCGGCACGCGACCGGCCTCTCTGATCAGCCGGCAGAGTTCCTTGCGCGTCATCCCCTGCGGTGTGGTGGCGCCCGCATCGTGGTAGATCTTCTCCTCGATGACCGTGCCGTCCAGGTCGTCCGCGCCAAAGCGTAGCGCGATCTGCGCAATCTTCGGCGTCAGCATCTGCCAGTAGGCCTTGATGTGCGGAAAGTTGTCGAGCAGCAGGCGGCTCACCGCCACCTGGCGAATGTCGGTCAGGCCCGTGGTCACAGGCAGGTGATCGAGCGGCGTGTTTTCCGGGTGGAAGGCCAGTGGAATGAAGGTCTGGAAACCACCCGTCTCATCCTGCACCTCGCGCAGCTTCAGCAGGTGGTCCACGCGGTCCTCATCGTTTTCAATGTGGCCGTAGAGCATGGTCGCATTCGACCTGAACCCCATCTTGTGCGCCAGCCGCGCCGTCTCCAGCCACTCGCCGCCGTCAATCTTATGGTCGCAGATGATGGAGCGCACGCGCGCGGCAAAAATCTCCGCTCCGCCGCCGGGCATCGAGTCCACACCTGCCTCGCGCAGTTTCATCAGCGTCTGCTCAATGGTCAGCTTGGCGCGCCGCGCAAGGAAGGCCACTTCAACCATCGTGAAGGCTTTGACATGCACCTTGGGAAAGCGTTCTTTGAGGCCGCGCACCAGGTCAAGAAAGTATTCGAGCGGAAGTTCCGGGTGCAGGCCGCCGACAATGTGGAACTCCGTCACAGCCTCGGAATAGCCTGATGCCGCCGTCTCCCAAGCTTCTTCCAGCGCCATCGTGTAGCCCGCCGGGTCGCCCTTCTTGCGACCAAATGCGCATAGCTTGCATGCTGCCACACACACGTTGGTGGGATTAATGTGGCGATTGACGTTGAAGTAGGTCGTGTCGCCATGCATCCGCTCGCGGACAAAGTTGGCCAGCCAGCCCACAGCCAGCACATCGGATGAGCCGTAGAGTGCCAACCCATCCTGAAAGTCGAGCCGTTCGCCGGCCAGTACTTTGGCAGCGATGGGCTCCAGCCTGGGGTCATAACTGCGAAAGGCGGAGGTTTGGCGGGGGTCTGCGGTTTCAGCCTGCATGCTTATAATGATACCGAATTCCGGTGAGGCCCATCACTTTTGGCCCATTTCCTCCCCTGCAGCATGGGGTTCCAGCAGAACGCCATCGTACAACGAGGCCGCCAGCAACCGCCCGCTGGCAGCGCGAACTGCGGAGAGCCTGTAGCCGGTCTGCCACCACTTCCAGCCCAGGGTCGCGGGGTCTATGGCATAGACAAAGTCGCTGCCGCGCGAGCTCACCAGGATGCGGTTCAGGGTGGCGTCGTAGTAGAGATCGTCCACATCCACCAGCGGCAGCTTCTGCGCCCACATCCAGCTCTTGCCGTTGTCGCGCGTAAAGTAAACACCCTCGCGCGCGCCGAGCCAGAGGGATCCGTCGGCCGAGAAGGCCACGCGGTGAATGCGCGTAAGCACCGTGGGAATACTCATCGGCCACCAGCTCAGGCCTCCGTCTTTTGAGAGGACCACAATGTCCGGCCTAGCCGCAGCCATCAGCGAACCATGCACGGCGACAGAGAGATAGCCCGCGACGCCCATCACCGGGCCGCCCTGCCAGCTCGCTCCCTGGTCACGGCTTGTGTAGATGCCGCCCGTAGTCGTGGCGAGCCATGCATCCCCGGAGAGGTCGAGCGCGAAGACCCGGCCATCCATCTGCCGCAACTGATCCTTGACGTGCTTTTCCACGTTGACGCGTTTGCCTTTTACCTCTTCGGTGGCCGTCTTTACCAGCGTGTTCGCGATGGTGTTGCGAGGTTGCCATGTGGTCGCATCTGTCCCCAAAGCGAAAATGCCGCTGTTGGTCCCCGCCACCAGAGTGCCGTCCGGCGCCTCCGCGAGCACGAAGACATCCCGCCCATCGAGCCCCTCGGCAACCTGCTTCCACGTGGCGCCGCCATTCGAGGAAATAAAGGCTCCGCCGTACGCTTTGTCATTCACCACACCGGCGTAAAGGCGGTGAGGATCGCTCTGATCCACCAGCAGCGCTTCCACCTTGCGTTCGGAAAAGCCGGTGTTGGACGCGGTGAATGTCTGGCCGCCATCTGAGCTGGCCAGCACCCCGCCGCGATCCGTGGCCAGCAGCAGATGGCTCGTGTCTGCCGGGTCGATGTAGACATCGTTGACGATGACGTCGGGGCCAGTCATGATGTGGAAAGTCTTGCCGCCGTCTTCGGTCTTGTACAGGCCCTCGGTTGTGCCTGCATAGACGGTCTCAGGATGCTGCGGATCCTGGCGCAATACGCGCGTCCTGCGGGCAGTGGCGGGAATGCCCTGAATCTTGCGGAAGCGTTCACCGCCGTTGTTGCTCTTGTAGATGCCGCTGCAGGCGCTCGCATAAACAATTTGTGGCTTGGCGGGATCGATGATGATGGAAAAGACATCGGAATCGTCGATCACTCCCTGCTTGATATTGTTCCAGGTCTTGCCGCCGTCGGTGGTCTTCCACGGCAGGTGCCATGTGCCCGCGTAAACGGTCTGCGGATCCTGGGGATCGATGGCCAGCGACTCAATCTCGTGAATCTCGTGGCTGTCGGCCGGGCTGATCTGCGTCCATGTCACGCCCGCGTCGTCACTGCGGAAGACCCCCTGCAGCGTGCCCGCAAAAAACTGATTGGGATCTGACGGCGACTGCGCAAAGGAGCGGATGGACTGGCCGCGAAGGGCAGGCGTCTCCGTCCAGTTGCGTCCGCCGTCTCGGCTGACCCAGAGGCCGCCGTCGGGATGGTCTACCTTCCATGCGGCCGCTAAAACATGGGCGGGATTGGCGGCATCCGCGATGATGTGATCAACGACGAGATCATCCGAGCCGGAAAGCCGGGAGAGACGATGCCAGGATGCTCCACCATCGGAGGACTCGTAAATCCAGCTGTTGACCGTGCCCAGATAGAGATGGCCGGGCTGGCCGGGCACTGAGGTAAAAGAGCGCGCATCCCCGCCATCAGGGCCGACAGAACTCCATGGCGCCTGCGCAGAAAGATGCAGAACGAGAACAAGCAGGAAAATTGATGCAAGAAAGCGCCCCCGAAATCGAGCCCCAAGGCCGCTCATACCTTCCGCCAAAAAGTACATCGAGATGCGAACTCCGTCCTTCATAAAGGGATAATCCAAAATGTGCGCCTTCAAACAGAAGAGGCTGACCGGAAGACCGATCAACCTCTCTGCATGGTCTTACTTCATCTTGGTGCCAAGCTTGAGCAATTACTTGCTCTTTGCCGAGTGATGCCTCTCAGGCAGGGCCTTGCGAACCTCCGCCATGAAGCTGGACTCGTCCACCGGCCGGGCTCCCTGCACGTCCGACGCAAAGTCTGCACCGGCCGGCACTAGGTAACTGGCCACCTTCTGGCTGTCGTCGCCGCTCGTCGCTACGTCGATGCGGGAGGCATCGATGCCCTTCTCCTTTACCAGGTAGTCCTTGGCATTGACGGCGCGCTGTGCGGCAAAGTTCGTCACCTTCATGTTCTTGTGCTTTGCGGCTGCCTTTTGCTGCTTGGCCATCATCGCCGTTTCCTTCGCGTCCGCGCTGCCCACCAGCACGGCCTTCGCATCAGGCTGCTTCTGCAGATCAAGCGCCACGTCGTCCAGGCACGCCTTCGACTCGTTGTCTACACGGGTCGGGCGCTTTGTGTCCTTGTCGAACGAGATCGCGCAGAGCGCTTCAGCATGGGGCTGCGGAGGCGGAGGCGGAGCCACGATGGTGACGCTCGTGCCGGCGCTCGCCGTATGAGCCTTGTCGTCAGCAACGTTGCAGGTAATCTCAACCGGCCCGGTTGGCGCGCCCGTCGAGTTAAAGGTCGCTGTATTCCCACTGCCGTTGATGGTCCCGGCGGCCGCGGAATAGGTGTAGGTGAGCGGGCGGTTCTGCGGGCTTACGCCCGTGGCGGTCACAGTGCTGGTGTCGCCGGGCTTAATCGTGGCGGGGCTGGCCGAGCAGCCGATGGTTGGCGGGTCAAAGGGCTTGACTGTATAGCTCGACGACGCATCTGCCGTTTGCCATGGCTTCTGGCCTTCCTTGCCCTTCTTGCCTTCCTTCACTGTCGTCTTCACAGTGTAGGTGCCGGGAGCCTGTGAGGTTGTATCCACCTTGGCCGTCGCCCCGTCGCCTTTCACATTGTCGCCGGACCAAGTGTACTCGACATCGTTGTTCTTCTTGGTGGCAACCGATCCTGGCGTTGCCGTCACGGTAACCGGCTCACCTGCATACACAGACGGCGGTGCCGCCGCTGTATTCAGCGTGATCGGTACCTTTTTGCAGCCCGTAGGGGCGAGTACCAGACACCCAGTCCCAAGAACTAAACACAATGACTTCAAATTGAAGGAACCCATGAGCTTCTCCTTCCCCATCATCCTGGTCAGAGACCCGTTGGGATTATTTTGGAGTCCTGGACGGCTTTTCGCGCCCTTCCCCGAAGTTCTGTCCGCGATGGCGTTCATACAATGAATTTCGCGCGCGAGCAGCCCCGGTCCGTTGGACCGGGGCAAACTCCGCTCACTGCTTACTTCTTTGCCTTGCTGTGAGTTTTCCTGCCGGACGACGGTGCCTTCTCGTCGAGAAGCGTCATCGCATCCGAAGCATTGAATGGGAACCTGCGCACTGACTCCTGTCCCGTCGTGCTCAAGGTCACATCCACGCGACGATTCTGGGCCAGAACGAACACCGACAGCTTATGGAGAATCCTGTCCTGGTCCGCCGCGCTTAGATTCTGGTCTTGGGCAACCATAGCCTTCACCTGATCGGCAGTCAGCTGCTGTTCTTCACCCACGCCATGCGTCTCGATGCTGGACTCGGAAATGCCCTGCTCCACCAGGAACCTCTTGGTGCTGGCAACGCGGCGATCAGAGAGCGCCATGTTGTAGGCCTGCGATCCACGAACGTCCGTGTGCCCAGTGAGGATCAGATGCGCATCCGGCTTGTACTGGAGATATTGCTTGAAGCTGGTCGCCAAGTCAGTCAACGTAGCTTCCTGGCTGCTAACAAGGCCCGAACCCGATTGCCCAACTCTGGGCTCGTTGGTCGGGAAGAAGACACTGCGCAGCGCCAGGCGCGTTTCAAGCTGCTTCACCGCTGGGTTTTCAACCGGCGGCGCCGCAATGGTCACCGAGGTGCCAGAGGTTGCCGTCTGGCCCTTGTCGTCGGAAACGTTGCAGGTCACTTCCACTGGACCCGTTGGGGCGCCCGTCGAGTTGAAGGTGCCCGTGTTGCCGCTGCCGTTCACAGAGCCCGAAGCCGCAGAGTAGCTGTAGGTCAGCGGGCGGTTCTGCGGGCTCACGCCAGTCGAGGTAATCGTGCTCGTCTCGCCAGGCTTGATGGTGCTGGGGCTGGCCGAGCAGCTCACCGTCGGCGGCTCAAACTGCTTCACTGTAAATGTGGTCGAGTTGTCCGCACTCTCCCAGGGCTTCAGGCCTTCCTTGCCGGGCTTGCCCTGCTTTACACCGCACTTCACGGTATAGGTGCCAGGGGCCAGCGCGGAGGTGTCCACCTTGGCCGTGCTGTCGTTCCCGGTAACGCCGTTCCCGCTCCAGTTGTAGACCGTGCTTGCCTTCGGATCAAGCTCTCCCGCGGTACCCGTCAGCGTAACCGCTTCGCCGGGATAAACCGACGCCGGGCTCGCTGAGCAGGCCATGGTCACTGGCGTCGGAGGCGCAATCGAACCGATGTGATAGACAAAGCCGGCACTAAGACGGGCGGCGTTGATGTTGGCGCGGCCGCCGTTGACAGCCGGGCCCCAGTTCTCATGGATGTACTGGTAGTCCGCCTGAAAGACACGGATGGCAAGGTGATGGTTGAACAGGGGAGTGTTGTAGTCCGCGCCGCCGCCGGCCGTGAGTACTGGGCCCCACCTGTCCGCCTGACCATTCGGTCCGCCAACATACTCGGCACCCACCAGCCCATGGACAAAGGACGTCAGATTCCCGCTCGGGAAGCGGAAGATCATGCCGCCAGAACCGCCGCTGAAATCACCATTGGAATAGGTGCTGCCGCTTCCGCAGTTGCACGGCGTTTCATTGACGATGTGCTCGTCTCCGATGGCTTCGACCCCGACGTACTTATTGAAATACCGGGCCACGCTCAGGATCGAGCCCCAGTCCACGCTCCTGTAGGTAAACGGCAGCGTCGTCCCATTGGGCATGGGTGTATCGACCGTACCCTTTGGAGCCAGGTAGCTGTAGCCGGCAAAGATATCCCACTTGGATGGGGAATCGCCATACGGCGGTCGCGTCGCAGGCGCCGCTGTCGGCGCCCCCGCATTCTGGGCCGTCGCTGTCATCGGCAGAGCCGCAACACAGGCCAATGCCAGAACCCGAAAGGCAAATTTCAACGTCTTGGAATACATTCGGTTCTCCTCCGCAATTAAACAAATCCAATTGCAAAAAGCTGCGATCTAACGCACAGCTATGTATTAATTGTTAGAAGCCGCTGAATTACAAGCTTCAATAAAGCCCACCGGCAAACCCAACTTAACATAGTCAGAATTCGCCGGAGCTCCCTTTTTGGGCTGAGTTGCCTAGTTGATACACGCTGACGCCTCACCCCTCCGCAACTGAGTGAGTTACAAACTCACCCGTTCCGTGCGAGCGGGAAGTGAGTTACACAACGTTCAACGTTTTCAACAGGCTACGCGGCTCACGCTGTATCTTCTCCTGTAGAAGCGTGATCGCGTACAAAAGTTGCTCGGGACGAGGCGGGCAGCCCGGCACATAGACGTCAACCGGAACCACCTGGTTCACCCCTTGCACCACGGCATAATTGTTGAATACCCCGCCCGACGTGGCACAGGCTCCCATGGAAATGACCCACTTGGGCTCTGGCATCTGGTCGTAAAGACGGCGAATCACCGGGGCCATCTTCTGCGAAACCCGCCCGGCAATGATCATCAGATCCGACTGGCGCGGCGACGGTCGAAAGACCTCCGCACCAAAGCGCGCAACGTCATACCGCGAGGCGCCCATCGACATCATCTCGATGGCGCAGCAGGCAAGCCCGAAGGTAACCGGCCAGATTGAGCTCTTGCGAATCCAGTTCACTGCAAAATCCAATGAAGTGAAAAATACCCCTTCCGGCTCCTCAAAGCCGTAACTCACTTCCTGGAGTTTGGCGCGATTCTTCACACTGCTCTCCAACGCTCCGAAGAGATAGCGGTCGCGCTCCTGTATAGCCGTCATACCTCCCATCATACCGCGAGACTGGCCGACTTTGCACCTGCATCCTCCATCGCAAGGCATGTTTACGCCATATTTTCGCCGGACAGGGCACAGCTTTGCGCATCCAACTGCATTGAGCGGAATTTTCCACCCAACTCCCCGCCTGCCATCGGTTATCCTTCTTGGTTCACCTGAACATGCAACTCGTCACAGATCGCCGTCGGATAGGGAGCCTGTCTGCACCCGGCCTCGCATCGCTCATGGCGGGGGAATCGCCCTGCGTTTCCTGCCGCATTCACCAGCCGTTGTTCCCCGCTTGCTCAAGCTCGGCGCGCGGCTTTTCTGGAGTTTTTGTTTCTATGCCGTTTCGTAGACTCAGGCTTTTCCTGCTCGCCGTGGCATGCGGTCTCCCCACTCTCTGCCTCGCCCAATCTTCCGCCGCTACAACCAGCTCCCAGGCGCCTGCGACCCAGGCGCAGATCGCCGCTCTGCAGCAATCCGTTCAAAGCGCGCAGATGTCCGCGGACAACGCATGGATGCTAGTTTCCGCCGCGTTGGTGCTGCTCATGACCGGACCCGGCCTGGCGCTCTTCTATGGCGGACTGGTGCGCCGCAAAAACATTTTGGGCACCATGATGCAAAGCTTCGCCATGATGGGTCTGGTCACCATCCTCTGGGCCATCGCCGGCTACTCGCTGGCCTTCGGCCACGGCAACCTCTTCATAGGCGGCTTCGAGCATCTGTTCCTGCGCGGTGTCGGGCTCACGCCCAATCCCGACTACGCCGCCACCATCCCCGAGCAGACCTACATGGTCTATCAGCTCATGTTCGCCATCATTACCCCGGCCCTCATCACCGGAGCCTTTGCCGAACGCATGAAGTTCAGCGCCATGGCAGCCTTCCTGTCCCTCTGGTCCCTCTTTGTCTATAGCCCAATGGCGCACATGGTGTGGGGCGTAGGCGGGCTGCTGAACGCCAACGGCGGCCACATCCCGTCGCTCGATTTCGCGGGCGGCACCGTCGTCCACGTCACCTCGGGCGTCTCCGCCCTGGTCACCGCGCTCTACCTCGGCAAGCGCCTCGGGTATCCCCACACCAACATGCCACCGCACTCCATGGTGCTCAGCTTCATCGGTGCATGCCTGCTGTGGGTGGGCTGGTTCGGCTTCAATGCCGGCAGCGCACTCAACTCCGGCCCTCTGGCCACCAGTGCCTTCATCAACACCCACTTTGCCGCAGCCGCGGCCGCCCTCGGCTGGACCATCGCCGAGTGGATCCACAATGGCAAGCCCACCGCGCTGGGCGCCATTTCCGGCGCCGTCGCCGGCCTCGTCGCCATCACCCCGGCTTCCGGCTTTGTACAGCCCTTCGCCGCTCTGTTCATCGGCCTGGTCGCCGGAGCCTTCTGCTCCTTCATGGTCTTTGAAGTGAAAAGCCGCCTGCGCTACGATGACTCACTCGATGCCTTCGGCGTCCACGGCGCCGGCGGAACCCTCGGCGCGCTGCTCACAGGTCTCTTCGCAACCCGCGCCATCAACGCCGCCTTCGGCAAGGACGTGCCCACCGGAGCCATCGACGGCCACTGGGGACAGATCCTCAATCAGGCTGCGGGAGTCGCCATTGCCTGGGGCATCTCCATCGTCGGCACTCTGGTCCTGCTCTTCCTCGTCGATAAGGTCATTGGATTGCGTCTCTCGCCGGAGGATGAGATGGCCGGCCTCGACCTGTCGCAACACGGCGAAGAAGGCTACGACCTGAACTCGTAACGTGGTCTAATGAAAACTAAGGCCGGACGGGTCCAATAGGCCGTCCGGCCTGTTACGCTGTCAAACGAGGCACTTTTGCATGCTCAAGATCGAAGCGATTCTTCAGCCCTCTAAACTGGACGCGGTCAAGGACGCCCTGCTGGAAGCAGGCATTGAAGGTATGACCATCCTGGAAGCCCGCGGCCACGGCCGCCAGAAGGGCCACACCGAGTTCTACCGCGGCCGCGAGTACACGGTCGACCTGCTTCCCAAGGTGAAAATCGAGATCGTCATCAACGACGATCTCAAGGAAAAGGCGATCCAGGCCATCACCAGCGCCGCCCGCACGGGGCGCATCGGCGACGGCAAGATCTTCGTCAGCCGCATCGACGAAGCGATCCGTATCCGCAACGACGAACGCGGCGAATCGGCACTCTGATCGCGCACCCGGTACGGTCAACACCACATTCAAAGAATGTAAGCCTGCGGCGCCGAGTCCATCTCGGTTGCGCAGGCTTACATTTTTGGTCGCGGCAGTCGTCGCCGGCAATCTGCGCCTGTTACAGGGCAAGCTGCTTGAGATAGGCGAGGAACTGAGGCCCAAGATCGGGCCGCTTCAGCGCAAACTCCACCGTAGCCTGTAACATGCCGAATTTATCCCCCGCGTCGAATCTCTTGCCTTCAAAGGTATAGCCGAAAACTTGCTCTTCCCGGAGCAATGCCTTGATGCCGTCGGTAAGTTGTATCTCCCCACCGGCCCCAGGTCTGGTTTGCTCCAGTAACGCAAAGATGCGCGGCGTCAGCACATAACGGCCAATAATGGCTTGCCTGGATGGCGCGTCCTCAAACCTCGGCTTCTCCACCATGCCGGTGCAGTTATAAATGCGCGGATTTGCCGGATCAGGCGAGCCGGCCAGCACGCCATACGCGCTGATGCCGGGGCCATCGATGGTCATCGTCGCCAGCACCGAGCCGCCGCGCTCATCGAAGATATCTATCATCTGCTTCAGGCACGGCGCCTCAGCATCGATCACATCGTCCGGCAGAATCACTGCGAAAGGCTCATTGCCCACCAGATCCTTGGCGCACAGCACGGCATGGCCGAGCCCCAGCGGTTCCTTCTGCCGCACATAGGTGATGCGGGCCAGGGCTGCCACGCCACGCGATACAGCCAGCAACTCACTCTTGCCGCGCCGCTCCAGGGTTGCGTCCAGCTCAAAGCTATGGTCGAAGTGATCCTCCATCGTCCCTTTGCCGCGTCCAGTCACAAAAATGATGTGCTCAATGCCAGACGCAATCGCCTCTTCCACTCCGTACTGGATGATGGGCTTGTCCACCAGTGCCAGCATCTCCTTGGGAATCACCTTGGTCGCCGGCAAAAACCGCGTGCCCAGCCCACCCGCGGGAAACACTGCCTTTCGTACCCGGTTGCTCATTCCATCTCCTTGGCCATGACAAAAGCAATCCATCTGCGCGGCGCGGCTCGTGCGGGCATATGCGCCAAAGGCCTTTCGCTGCGTGTCGTCCTACCGACCATCTTATCCGCGCGAAAACCTCTCACGTGGCCGCTATTATGAAATTCCAAGCGCGACTCGCTTCAAGCGGATCGGCGGTGTTGCAGGCAAACCGCTACGCGCCCACCGGCGCGGGCAGCAGATCGGAAAGTAATGCGCGTACCTCCAGCAACACCTCATCGGGTCGCGTAGCTGCCAGGGGAAACTTGAGCACGCCCTGCGGCGTGAACTGCGCGCCGCGCTTGGCGTTGCGCGCCACCATGCGCATCAGGTGCTGCGGATCGATTTGCGCATGCTCCGTGAAGCGGAGCTGCAGCTCGGCACGCTTGCGATCAATCTGCGCAATGCCCATCCGTTCGCACTCCAGGCGCAGGCCGGCGGCCTCCAACAGGTACACGGTAGCGTCCGGTAGCGTGCCATAGCGATCTTCCATCTCCGCGCGCAAGTCGGCAATCTCTTTCTCGCTGGCAGCGCCGGCTATCTTCTTGTACAAGCGCAGGCGCTGATTCTCCTCCGGCACATAGCTCTCATCGATGCGCAACGCAATGCCGAGATTAAGCTGCGCAGCCGGCCGCTCCTCCGTACTCTCGCCCTTCATCTCTTTCACCGCGGCTTCCAGCATTGACGTGTACAGCTCGAAACCCACCGCCTCGATGTGGCCGCTCTGCTCACCGCCCAGCATGTTCCCAGCACCGCGCAGTTCCAGATCCAGCGCGGCGATTTTGAAGCCCGCGCCCAGATCGCTGAACTCCTTGAGCGCAGCCAGGCGGCGGCGCGCAATCTGGCTCAGCTCCTGCTCTGACGGAATCAACAGATACGCATACGCGCGGCGATTCGACCGGCCCACCCGCCCGCGCAACTGATACAGTTCGCTGAGCCCGTGACGATCGGCACGGTTGATCAGCATCGTATTCGCCAGCGGAATATCCAGCCCGTTCTCGATGATCGTGGTCGCCACCAGCACATCAAACTCATGATGCATGAAGGCCAGCATCACCTTCTCAAGTTCGCCTTCGCTCATCTGTCCATGCCCAACAGCCACGCGGGCCGCTGGCACCAGTTCCTGAATCCGCGCGGCAATCTCGTAGATGGACTCGACGCGATTGTGGACAAAATAAACCTGCCCGCCGCGCTCCAGTTCCACCTCGACCGCCGAGCGCACCAGCTTCTCATCGAACCGCGCCACCACCGTCTGAATCGCCATTCGGTCCTTCGGCGGCGTCTCAATCACGCTCATATCGCGCAGACCCACCAGCGACATATGCAGCGTGCGCGGAATCGGCGTGGCAGACATCGCAAGCACGTCAATCTCCTTGCGCAACTGCTTCAGCCGCTCCTTGTGGCGCACGCCGAAACGCTGTTCTTCATCCACGACGAGCAAGCCAAGATCCTGGAACTTGATGTCTTTCGAGAGCAGCCGGTGCGTGCCGATCAGAATGTCCACGTTGCCTGTCGCCACGCGCTCCACAATCAACTTCTGCTCCTTCGCTGTGCGAAAGCGCGAAATCATCTCAATGTTGATAGGGAACTGCGCGAACCGCTGCTTGAAGGTCTCGAAATGCTGGAAGCTGAGCACCGTTGTCGGCGTCAGCACCGCCACCTGCTTGCCGTCCTGCACTGCCTTGAACGCCGCGCGCATCGCCACTTCCGTCTTGCCGTAGCCCACGTCCCCGCAGAGCAGCCGGTCCATCGGCGTGGTCGATTCCATGTCCTGCTTGATCGCTGAGATGGCCGTGAGCTGGTCGTCCGTCTCGTTGTAATCGAATGAGTCCTCGAACTCTTTCTGGAATTCATTGTCCGGAGAGAATGCTGTTCCCTGCGCCGTTTGCCGTTCGGCGTAGAGTTTGAGCAGCTCCCCGGCCATATCCTGCATCGCCTTGCGCACCCGCGCCTTGGTCTTGGTCCATTGCTGCGAGCCCAGCCTGTTCAGCACCGGCGCCGGTCCGGCATCGGTCGAGCGATATTTCTGAATCAGGTCCAGGCGCGTGAGCGGCACATAGAGCTTGGCCTGCTCCGCGAATTCCAGAATCATGAACTCGACCGAAAGCGCATCCTGCACAATCTCTTTCAGCCCCTGATATTGCGCAATGCCGTGCTCCACATGCACTACGTAGTCGCCGACAGCCAGGTCGCGAAAGTCCGAGACAAACGCTGCGGTCTTCGAGCGCCTGGGCTCCGGCCGTGCGGTAATGTCGGCCTCGTCGGAGAGATCGTTCGCGCCAAACACAATTACGTTCGAGTTCGGAAAGCTCACTCCGTTGGCAATCTGCGCGCGCACAATCACAGGCACACGCAGATCGCCGGCCAGGTAACTGGCCTCTTCCAGGATGGTCTCGCTGCCGTGATGCGTCACGCGGCTGCCGAGCCGGTAGGGCACCTGATACTCGCGTAGCACGGTGGCCATGCGCTCCACATCACCCTGTGTCGGCGCGGCCAGCACAATGCGCGTGTCCGTCGCCATCAGGTTGCGCAACTGCTCGGTCAGCGCGGGGATGGAGCCATGAAAGCGCAGAGTGGGCCGCGAGCTGAAAGCAATCTCGCCCAGCGTGTTGTCTTCATCCAGCACATCCACCGCGCCCAGCTGGTCCAGGTCCAGGCCGGTGCGCGATTGCAACAGCCCCTGCAACACTTCAGGCCGCAGATAAATGTCTTCCGGCCGAATCAGCGAACCAATGCCGGACCTCTCGTGCCGCTGCTCCACCTTGCTCCACCAGCGGTCAATCTGGTTGCGTACCATCGCCGGCTCTTCCACAAAAAGAACGCAGCGGGGCAGCAGCTTGAGCAGATGACTCTCCGCCCCGGCCACGCAACTGAAGAACTCCCAGCCGGGAAAGACGCTCACTCCGCCGGCGGCCGCGGCTTCTGCGCTCAGCTCTTCCTCTGCGCTTTCGTCCTCCATCTCGACGCGCTGGCGGCTGAGCCGCGCATTTACGGCGGCCAGCAGGCGCTCCGTCACCGGCGTCTCCGTCAGCGGAAGCAGTTGCGCCTCGTCCAGTCCCGACTGCGATCGCTGCGTCTCCGGATCAAACTTGCGAATGGTCTCAATCTCGTCGCCGAAAAGTTCAATCCGCACCGGGCGGTCAGATTCCGGCGAGTACACATCGAGAATGCCGCCGCGCCGCGTGAACTGGCCCGGCATCTCCACCAGGTCCATCTGGGTATAGCCCACGCTGGCCAGGTGCGAGGTCAGCACATCAATGTCGATCTCCTCGCTGCGGCGCAACGTGACGGCCAGGCCTGCATAGTAGTCGCGATCGAAGAGCTTGAGCGCAGCGGCCTCCACAGGCGCAATCAGAATCGAGACCGCACCGGTGGACAGCTTCCACAGCGCCGCGGCGCGCTGCTCCTGCACGTCGGGGTGCGGCGAAAGGTTTTCAAACGGCAGCACATCGTGCGCAGGCAGCCGCACCACGCGCGCCGGATCCACAGCGCCGGTCAGCGCGCAGCCGGCGCGCAACGCTAGTTCCAGCGCCTCGGCAGCCTTGTTGTCCGCCACCACGACCATCACCGGATGCGGCGCGGCCCGCGCCATCAGCGGCAGATACAGAGAACGCGCCGTAGCAGTCAGTCCGGACACACACCTGCGCCCCGTACCCAGGCTCAGGTGCCTCTGTACGCGATCAAATGCCGAGGAGTGCTCCAACTCCGCGAAGATTTCGCGGACGAACGGGAGGATCATGCACCTCCAGTTTAGCAGCGCGCAAATGTGTGCAGGACCACCTGCCCCGGATGCCAAAAACGGGTTGCCGCCCTGCGCGCCCGGACGGCGTCCGTCTGCAGGCCGCGGAATTCCTCCTCGCGGCCAGGTTTACAGCCACCGCCAAATCGATTTATGGTGGACGCGCCACAGATTTCGAGGTGCAGAATGCATTCCAGGTATTTCGCCGCCGCTTTACTTGCCGCCCTCACGGTTGCCGCAGCAGCCCAGACCGCGCCCGTGCGCCCGCAGATTTTGGGCATCTCCCACCTCGCCGTCTACACGTCCAACCCGGCCGCCACGGAGCACTACTACCACGAAATCATTGGCGCGGCCAAAGAGCCCGACCCCGAAAATCCGCAGGGCGTGCGCTATGCCGTCAGCGCAACGCAGTTCATTGAAGTGCTGCCGCTGCCGCCCGGCTCAGGCATCAACCGCCTGGACCACACCGCGTGGAATGTAAGCAGCGCCGAAGCGATGCGCAAATATCTCGCCGCCAAAGGCTGGAAGACCCCCGCCGCGGTCACCAAAGGCTCCGACGCCAGCCGCTGGTTCGAAGTGCTGGATCCGGAGGGGAACAAGGTGCAGTTCGTGCAGCCCTCCGCGCACGCCAAGGCGCCCGGCGCGCCCAACGCCATCGGCCACCACATCATTCACGTCGGCTTCATGGTCCACAGCCGCGCCATGGAGGACACCTTCTACCGCGACCTCCTGGACTTCAAGCCGTACTGGTTCGGCGGTATGCAGGAGGGCAAGCTTGACTGGGTCAGCCAGCAGGTTCCCGACGGCCATGACTGGCTGGAGTACATGCTCACCAGCGGCCCCTCCGGCTCGGGGATTCCAGCAACAATGACGCTGCACGCGCTCGGCGTGCTGGACCATCTCTCCATCGGCGTAGTCTCAGTCAACGACGCCTACAAGGTGCTGGAGGCCGGAAACAGGCTGGGCGGCGTACACGACGCGCACACCCAGATCGGTAAAGACGGCAAAGGCCAGTTCAACCTCTACGACCCCGACGGCATCCGCCTCGAGCTCATGAACTTCCACGCCACGGAAAAGCCCTGCTGCTCGCCGTTTACGGCGGCGGATCCGACCGAGTAAGAACGCCGCACCACTCCGTAGGGCGATTCTCATCCAGTGGGTAGTCCTCAGGCGGGACTGCCCACCCTGCGCGCTAGAATTTAATCATGCCCGCCGCAGCACTCACTCCTGAAATCCTGGCCCAGTACGAACCCGTCATCGGACTCGAAGTGCATGTGCAACTGCTCACCGCCACCAAGGCCTTTTGCAGTTGCGCCAATCACTTCGGCTCAGCCCCCAACACCAACATCTGCCCGGTGTGCCTGGGGCTGCCCGGCGCGCTGCCTGTGCTCAATCAGAAGGCTGTCGAGTTTGCCACGTTGGCTGCGCTGGCCATCAACTGCCAGGTGCGTGAGAGGTCCATTTTCGCGCGCAAAAACTACTTTTACCCCGATCTGCCCAAGGGCTATCAGATCTCGCAGTTCGACAAACCCATAGCCGAGCATGGATGGATCGACGTGCCCGCCGCCGACGGCAGCATCAAGACCGGCGCCCCCGGCGACGAGTCCTTGTCGCCGGGGCTGAAACGCATCGGCATCACTCGCCTGCACATGGAAGAAGACGCCGGAAAAAGCCTCCACGACGGCTTCGGCGATTCCGCCACGCGCACCTATCTTGACCTGAACCGTTGCGGCACTCCGCTCATTGAAATCGTCAGCGAGCCCGACATCCGCACCCCAGATGAGGCTTTCGAATACCTCACGCGCCTCAAAGAGATTCTCCTCTACACCGGCGTCTCCGACTGCAACATGGAAGAGGGCTCGCTGCGATGCGATGCCAATGTCAGCGTCCGTCCCAGAGGCCAGGAACGGTTCGGCACCAAGGCGGAAGTCAAGAACGTCAACAGCTTCCGCTTCATTCGCGCCGCGCTGCAATACGAGATCGAGCGGCAGATTGAGGTGATCGAGTCCGGTGGGCGTGTGGCGCAGGAGACGCGGCTGTGGAACGCCAATGAGGGCCGCACCTACTCCATGCGCTCCAAGGAGCAGGCGCACGATTATCGCTACTTCCCGGAGCCGGACCTGCCGCCGCTCATCGTCTCGCCTGAGCTCTTGTCCGAGACCAGGAAAAAGATGCCCGAGTTGCCCGAAGCCCGCCGCGCTCGCATGATCGCCGAGTACGAGCTGAACCCCAAGGACGCGCACACGCTCACCGCATCGCGCGAGTTTGCGGACCGCTTTGAGACCGCGGCCAAAAGCGCAAAAAATCCGCGCCGCGTTGCTAACGTGCTGCTCAGTGAGATCGGCGGACGTCTAAAAGCCCTCGGTCTCGAGCCGGAGCAGTCGCCTGTCTCCATGGCCGGCATCGTGCTGGCAACCGACCTGCTCGATGACGGCAAAATCAGCTCCAGGCAGCTCAAGCAGCTCTTCGATGTGTGTTTTGAGGAAGGCGAAGACTTCCCTGCCGTTTATGAGCGCGAGAAGCCCGAGCAGATCACCGATGCGTCCGCCATCGAGGCGCTCATCGATCAGATCATCGCCGCAAACCCCAAACAGGTGGAACACTATCGCGCCGGAAAGAAAACCGTAGCCGGCTTCTTTGTCGGCCAGGTGATGAAGGCCTCCAAAGGCCAGGCCAACCCTGCCCTGCTCAATGAGCTGGTGACCAAAAAACTGGACGCATGACAAAGCCGCGCCGCCCGTCAAGGCTGGCGCGGCTCTGCTGTACTGAGGTCACTTCATCTTCAGTTCGGTTTCAAACTCCTTGCGAGCGTCCCACGAACTGACCGTCTTCACCGCGCTCTTTTTGCTGTCCTTCTCCGCCCATAGGTCATAGTCCTCTGACATGTTCACCTGGGCAAAATAGAAGCGGCCCGTCGAGCTGGAAGTATAACTGCGAATCGCCTTGCTCTTCTGGTTCTTGAGAAAGACTGTCGCCCCGGCAATCGGATTCGAGCTGGCATCCACCACGCTTCCTGAAACCGTGCGTTGGCCTAGGTTCTGCGCCTTCGCTCCAGGCTCGCTCCCCAGCAGCGTAAGAATTACGATTCCCGCCGTCAGCGCGGTCAAAACACACCGGGCTGCGCCTCGTGCGCGGTTCATCCTCACTCGTCTTCCTCCTCGTCGATCAACTCGTCCTCTTCATCATCATAGTCTTCGTCCACCCGCGATAACTCCAGCGGATCAACGCCGACCACCTCAAACTCGGTTCCGCACTCCTCGCAGGCGACTACATCGCCTTCTTCGACCTCATCCATCTCGATATCCAGACTATTCTCGCATTCAGGGCAGCTGGGCATCGCAGCCTCCTCTCTTCCTTATCCTTTGCACGACGAAGCGTGCCGCATGTTGTAGGATGACGTTACCTCGCGGTACGACTCCTTTAGCTTTAGGGAGCAGCCGCCCAAAGGTCAAGAGGCGACGTTCCATCCCTGCACCCGAACTCCCGTCCGAGGAGAAATTTCCATGAGCCTTTCCAGAATGATTCCCTCCTTGATGTTTGCCATGGCTGCGCTTCCCTTGGCTGGGCAGCCCGATTATCTCCTCCATGGCGCCCCGGTTTCACCCGCCGCTCCTGACCCGGTCATCGCGCAGGCGCTCGGAGCCATTCGCCCCGCGCATATTGAACAGACGATTGAGACGCTGGTTGGTTTCGGTACCCGCAGCACACTCTCCAGCATGGAGACCGACCTGCCGGCCGGCCAGGGTATCAACGCCGCAGCGGACTGGATCGCCGGCCAGTTCAACGATATCTCGAGCCGGTGCGGCGGCTGCCTTGAGGTCAAGCGCGACGTCTTTACCGCGGACTCCACCAGCGGCGGCCATTGGGCCGGACGCATTCCGCGACCCACCCAAATCACCAACATCTACGCCATTCTCCGCGGCACTGACCCCGCCCAGGCCAACCGAATGGTGCTGGTCACCGGCCATTACGACTCCCGCGACACGAAGATCATGGACGACCACGGCGCAGCCCCCGGCGCCAATGACGACGCCTCCGGAGTCGCCGTCTCGATCGAGTGCGCCCGCGCACTCAGCAAGCTCCACTTCCCCGCCACCATCGTCTTTGCCGCCGTGGCAGGTGAGGAGCAGGGGCTTATCGGCTCCGCTCACCTGGCTCAACTCGCCCGCCAGCAGGGCTGGCAACTCGAAGCCGTGCTCAACAACGACATCGTCGGCGGCAACACCACGCCCGGTGACACTCTCCAGCTCAAAAACCGCGTCCGCGTCTTCTCTGAGGGCGTTCCTGAGACCACCACGCCCGAGCAAATACGTCGCATCCTCGCCGTAGGCGGAGAAAATGACTCGCCCAGCCGCGAACTGGCCCGCGCCATTGCCGAGACTGCCCGCACCTACTTCCCCGCAACCGGCGCCGCCGCGTTCCGTGCCGCACTCATGTCCCGGCCAGACCGCTACATGCGCGGCGGCGATCACTTCTCCTTCAACCACGAGGGTTTTGCCGCCGTCCGCTTCACCGAGTGGCGCGAGGACTTCAACCACCAGCATCAGGACGTGATGCGTCCTCCCGCCGGCTCCAGCGACCCGGTCAAGGGCGACCTGCCGGAGTATGTGGACTTCCAATACGTAGCGCAGGTGGCGCGCCTCAACGCCGCCACCCTGGCCACGCTCGCGGCCGCCCCCGGCGTGCCCGTCAGTCTCCAAATGCCCCTTCTCACGTCCGCATCACAGCCAGGAACAAGCAAAACCAGCGCCGGCGAACTCCGCAATGGCACCACGCTCACCTGGCAGCCGCCCGCGGGCGACCGGGTCGCGCACTACCAGGTCCTCTGGCGTGAGACCACGGCGCCTGACTGGCAGTACGAACAGACCGTCATCCCCCCAGCCGCGGAAGAATCCGTCACCGTCTCCCTGCCCGTCTCCAAAGACAACGTCATCTTCGGCGTGCGTTCCGTAGATGCGCAGGGACACGCCAGCGTCGCGGTAGTGCCCACACCGTAGCGGAACGCAGATTCGCCCGCCAGTGCCCCATGACACCGGCAACCGCGACACGTTACTCTGTCGAAGAACATGAGAAGGCTCGGCACGTCCCCGTTCTCCTTCCCCGACTTCCACGGCGCCACGCGGCGTCTGGTCTTCGTGAACCTCGCTGCGTACTTTGCCGTCATCCTTCTGGGCGTCATCGCACCCGCGTTGACCGCGCATCTGGTTAGCCTGCTCACGTTCAATCCCTTCGCATTCCTCCACGGAGCCCTCTGGCAGCCCTTCACCTACAGCTTCATCCACCTCACGCTCATGGGAACGCTCTTTGAGCTGCTCTCGCTCTGGTTCCTCGCGGGATTCCTGGAAGGCATGCACACAGACGGATGGGTCATGGGCCTCTACGCCGCTTCCGTGCTGGGCACCGCGCTCGCCGGCGGGCTGCTCTACATCGCCGGTGCGTCCCTTGGCCTGCCCGTCCTTGCCGTCCCGCTCTACGGCTGCTTCGGCGGCATCTTCGGCCTGCTCGTCGCCATTGGTGTCCTCTACGGCGAAATGGAGTTCCTGCTCTTTTTCACCATCGGCATCAAGGCCAAATACATGGCCATCATCTACGGCCTGGTCGCGATCGCCATGCTCTTCGGCGAGCAGCGCCTCTACGCCTTCGCACAACTGGGCGGCGCGCTGGCGGGGTGGATCTATCTGCGGACGGTCTCGCGGCGCGGGCTGAATTTCGCGCTAAGCGAGCGCTGGTTTGCCCTGCGCAACCGCTACTACCGCTGGAAACGCCGCCGCGCCGCGCGCAAGTTCGAGGTCTACATGCGCAAGCAGGGCCGCACCGTCCGCTTTGACGGGCAGGGTCGGCAGATCGACGAAGACCACGACGACAAGAGCCGCTGGAACTGAGCCTCATCCGCTACAATCCTCTCTGGAATGACTACCAAATTAGCGTTTCTCTTTCCCGGACAGGGTTCGCAGACCGTCGGCATGGGCCGCGAACTGGCCGCCCGCTTCCCCGTCGCCGCAGCCACCTTTGCTGAGGCCGATGAGGCCTGTGGCTTCTCGCTCTCGAAGCTCTGTTTCGAGGGGCCGGAAGAAGACCTCCGCCTCACGGAAAACACCCAGCCCGCCATCCTTACCGTCAGCGTAGCGGCCTGCCGTGTGCTGGCCGAGCACGGCATCGCCCCGTCGCTCGCCGCCGGACACTCGCTCGGCGAGTGGTCCGCGCACGTCGCCGCCGGAACCCTCACCTTCCCTGACGCCGTCCGCGCCGTCAAAGCTCGTGGACGCGCCATGCAGCAGGCCGTCCCCGCAGGGCAGGGCGCCATGGCCGCCGTACTCTCGCTTGACGCAGCTCAGGTGGCCGAGGCCTGCGCGGAAGCCGCAGCCGAAACCGGCCTGACCGTCGCCGCCGCCAATCTCAACTCGCCGGGACAGACCGTCATCTCCGGCGCCATGGCCGCCGTCGAAAGAGCCGCGGCGCTCGCCAAGGCCAAGGGCGCGCGCCGCGCCGTCATGCTCCAGGTCAGCGCGCCCTTCCACTGCGCCCTCATGCTGCCCGCTCAACAGGAAGTAGCCAGCGTCCTCGCCGCACTCACCCTCCACCAGCCGCGCATCCCCGTCGCCGCCAACGTCACCGGCGCGCTCGTCACCACCGCCGACGCCGCCCGCGACGCTCTCATCCGCCAGGTCACCGGCGCGGTCCGGTGGGTCGATTGCGTCAACGCGCTCGTCGCCGGGGGAGCTACCACCTTCATCGAAACAGGCCCCGGCAAAGTCTTATGCGGCCTGATGAAGCAGATTGATCCCGCCCAGAAAGCTCTGAACGTCGAAGACGCCGCCAGCCTTGAAAAAACCCTGGCAGAGCTGAAGGCATAGTCGAAAGAGTTGCGCATCAGAATCAAGACGGGCACTCGTTCGCCAGTTCCTTCCGGGCGCCCCATGTCTTGCTTTTGAGACATGCGAAAGCAACAAGCCCATCCCCGTTGGCCGGTTGGCGCACTCTTTTCCTTCTCGATTTCTGAGTCTACGTCAACCTTGAGCGCGGCCACCCGCGCTCGCCGCCGTCGAGCGGACATTGGGACCAATAGCCACGGCAGCCAGCCAAAACGCGAGAAGACGCCGCCGGGCGTCTTCTCTTGCTTCCTGTCTCAAGCGCACCTTAGTGGTGCCCCCCGCCATGGTCTCCACCCCGATAACCGGGTAACGCGTGCTCACCGCCGCCATCGTGCCCGCCGGGGCCAGCATGGCCGCGCCCGTCCCGCGCCTCGTTCGCGTGAAAGTGATTGAACGGCTCGTCCCCGCGTCCCGGCAGCGGCCCGCGATATCCATGACGAGGATCAAAGCGGTTATCGACGTGTCCGAAAAAGCCGCGAGGCCCGTGAAACCACGGTCCTGCTCCCAGGAACACTCCGCCCACAAACCAATCCGGCCCATAGTAGCCGTACGGCGCACATTCGTAGGGAGCGTAGTCGAAGTACCCGTAGGGGCACACAGGCGCCACTCCAACGTTGATGGAAACCTGCGCTGGCGCAACGGATGCGCAGCTCAGAATCATCGCTGCCAGAACACAGACTGCAACGGATTTCCAGATTGACATGGTCTCTCCTTTGAGGGTTAGGAGATTATAGCCTTCAAGGCATCGCCGGGTTGGTGGTCTGAGTACATCGCCATTCCTATCCCCCCGGCAAATCCCGAAACTCGATTTCCCCGCCTGTCCCACTTAGCCAGTTCGCTAACTCGTCAACTTGCCAACCGCCCTAAATCTTCGCCCCGCAACGTTTTCCGCAACTCACTCATTCCATGCGCAAAACTCCCGCAGCCCTTTTGCATATCATCTCCCTCACCAGGCGCGCAGCGGTCGAGATGGGTGCATCCTGTCCCTCCGCAAACAAATACCCACCCCTCTGCGAAATTTGCAGATCTCCACAGTTTGTTTGCAGGTGCTGACGAGGCCGCCTTCGATCCTTCATCGCCTTTCTCACGTCCCGTGAGCCGCTCAGCCGCGTTGGACACGAATCCGCTGCAGGCATTCGTCCGCGCCGGTGGTCCGGTCCTCCCCGGCACCGGGATAACTCACGATTGCTTCACGCTGAAACTGCAGCCACTTTCGCATCCGGGTAGAATTCGAAATTCGCCTCGTCATAGGGCCCGCGGACCGAATAGCCGCGCGCGCGCAAAAACTCCGTGATCTCCGCCGAGCTTGTCCCCATGGAACCGAGCAGACTGTCATCCAGCTCGACAAGAAGAACAGGATGGTAACGCGCTAGGGTTTCAACCGCCCCTTTCAGGACCAGAAACTCCGCTCCCTCAACATCGATCTTCACCACATCCACCCGTGTGACTCCAGCCTCCCGGAGGATGGCGTCCAGCGTGCGGGTAGGCACCTGATAGCTCTGCCCTGCCTGCCCATACTGCGACGCATTCCTTTCAGAGAACGAACTGCTTCCCGTATTCGATTGCGCCGCAACAAAAAGCGTGAGCGTGGTCTCCCGGTCGGAGCAAGCCACCGGCACAACAGAAATCCCCTGCGCGCCGCTCGCACGCAGGTTGTCTCGCACCGTGACCACCATCTCCGGATTCGCCTCCACGGCAATCACCTGCCCGCTCAAACCCACCACCCGCGCGGCTTTCAGCGAACAGTAGCCGTCATGAGCGCCAATATCGACGAACGTTGAGCCGGGGCCAAGATGCCGCTGCATCGCAAGCCAGGTTTCTTCATCCCAAACGCCGGTCTCCAGAATGACGCGGGAGATCAGGTCGTTTGCGTCCAATCGCATCTTGACTCCCGGCTCCACCTGCACCCACGCCGGAACAAAAGCCTTCAGCATTGGTCGCAGCATTCTCGGCAGCCCCTTGCCCCTCTTGAAGGGCCAGTGAGAGTACCACTGCCGGTGAAGTGCGTAATAGGCACGCGTCTGTAACGCTGGGCTCGTGATTGCCCTGGCCAGAACCAGGACAGCAAGGGCAAGACATGCGGTGGCAACTCAATACATCGGCATAGAGATCTTTCTAAGTATCTTCAGCGACCCATCATTGCAGGCAAAGCCTCGCTGCGCCTGTTCAGGGTATGCGCAGAGTCAATATCCCTACGGGCCCAGGTAGAGTTCGACCGGCGAGAAGCCCAGCACGTGTGTCTTCGGGTCGTAGTCGAGGAAGAGCGCATTGCTCTTGCGCTCATTGATGCGGATGGCCATCAGCAGCACGTTGCCGGAGCGCCGCGCAGCCACGATCTTGAAGCTGTGAATCGGCCCGTACTCGTTGGCAGAGCTGGTCGGGCTCCAGTCCTGCTCGAAGCGCGCAAAGGGATACTCGGCGTGCTGGCTCGGGTGCTGCTGCCAGTTGGGATCGGCCGTCCAGATGCCGTAGGCCTTCTGCAAGTCGTTCTGCTCCACCGCAGTCAGAAAGTGGCTGGCCACTGCGCGGCCGCGAAAGTGCGTCCACCAGTTCCAGGGCCAGTCCACCGGCATGCCGGAACCGAGCCAGCCGCCGATGAACACAACGACAAAAAGCCCGGCGGCCCCGTAGAGGATCGCACGATTACGCCGGTAGCGGGCTTCGTTGAAGACGGGCGCATCAAGCAGCGTCATGGGACTGGTTCCTCGTGGCCGGAATTCGGCAGCACACTCGTTTGAGATTCGTGAACAAAACTCACCGGAGTCGGCCTCTGGCAGCGCCTGCCTGCTCAGTTAGACACCGGCGCGCGTCTTCCTGTTCATTGCCATGCTACTCCACGCGGCTGTACGTGGTGCGGCTCCTTTCCGCGTGACGTTCCACGGCCAGCTCGATGAGCCGGGTGATGAGGTCGCGGTACCGGATGCCCGTGGCCTCCCACAGCTTGGGATACATGCTGATCTGGGTAAAGCCGGGCATGGTGTTCACTTCATTCAGAAAGATGCGGCGCTTGCCCTCCGGCTCCATCAGGAAGTCCACACGGGCCAGGCCAGCGAGGTCACAGGCGCGAAAGGCAGCCACGGCCATGGCGCGTATCGTCTCCGTCTCCGCGCGGGTCAACTTGGCGGGAATCACCGGTACCGAGCCCTCGCTCAGATACTTGGCCTCGTAGTCGTAGAACTCCTTGCCGGGGATGATTTCGCCCACCACGCTGGTCTGGGGGTCGTCGTTGCCGAGCACGGCCACCTCCAGTTCGCGGGCCTTGCCGGTTTTCCCGCCCACGCCCTGCTCCACAACCAGCTTGCGGTCGTAGCGCGCGGCCAGGTCCAGCGCCGGGCCCAGTTCCTTGCGGTCGTGCGCCTTGCTGATGCCGACCGACGAGCCCAGGTTTGCGGGCTTCACAAAAACCGGATAGCGGAGCGCCGCCTCCACCTGCGCCATGGCCTTGCGCGGGGATCTTTCCCAGTCGGCGCGCAGCAGGGTGACATGTCGGACGATCGGCAGCCGCGCCTGGGCGAAGAGCCGCTTCATCGCGTCTTTGTCCATCCCCGCGGCCGAGCCCAGCACCCCGGAGCCGACGTAAGCGATGCCCGCCAGCTCGAAAAGGCCCTGGATCGTGCCGTCCTCGCCGAAGGTGCCGTGCAGCACCGGAAAGACCACGTCGAGGGACTTTTCCTGGTTTTGGACGAGGGTTGCGGAAGAACGGGGCTCGGGCGCGAGCAGCGTGGGAATGCCTTCATGCAGCAGACGCGCGCCGGGTGTGGCCTCTGGGTCGCCCGCGCGGAGACGGCGCGCGGAGGCGGGATGCGTGCCTTCGAGCAAGCTGTGCGCATCGCCGGCGGCGAGCCAGCGGCCCTGCTTGGTGATGCCGATAGGCACCACATCAAACTTGCGGCGATCAATCGCCTTGAGAATTGAGGCGGCGGAGAGCAGCGAGACCTCATGCTCGCCGCTGCGCCCGCCAAAGAGGATGCCTACGCGGAGTTTTTTGGCCATCTTTCTTTCCGTGCACCACACTGCTTCTTGAAAAAGTCAGGACTCTTCCAGTGTAGAACTCTTCACAGAATCTTCTTCCCAAACGCGGAGCAAGCCAGTTCCACGGCCAGGTCAGCCGTCCGATTGTGCTCGTCGATCACCGGGTTCACCTCGACCATCTCGAAGCTGACCATGCGGCCGTGGTCGGCGATGATCTCCATAGCCAGATGCGCCTCGCGGTAGGTGGCCCCGCCGCGCACGGGCGTGCCCACGCCGGGCGCGTCCTCGGGGTCAATCCAGTCCATGTCGAGCGAGACGTGATAGCCGGCGGTTCCGCGTCCTGCTGCGGCCAGGGCTTCTTCCATCACCGCCCTCATGCCGCGCTCGTCGATGTCGCGCATCGTGTAGACCTCGGTGAGTCCCGCGCGACGGATATTTTCTCGCTCCGTTGCGTCAATGTCCCGAATGCCGATCAGCACCGTGTTCTCTGGCGCAACCTTCGGCGCATACCCGAAGATGTTGCTCAGCGGCTCCAGTCCCAGGCCCAGAAGTGCGGCCAGCGGCATGCCGTGGACGTTGCCGGAGGGCGAGGTCTCCGGCGTGTTGATGTCGGAGTGGGCATCGATCCACAGAAGTCCGATCTTCTGATTCCTGCGCCTGTAAAACTCCGATACGCCGGAGATGGAACCGGCGGCAATGGAGTGGTCCCCGCCCAGAACCAGCGGTGTGAGCCCCTCTTCGAGCGTCGCCACCACCGCCTCCGCCGTCCGTGTACAGGTCTCGGCAATCTGCTTGAGGTACCGTGCGCTCCGGTCCCCGTAACCCTGCGTCTCTGCAATCTCCACACGAATGTTCCCGCCGTCCACCACATGGTGTCCGAGACCTTCCAGACGCGCTTCCAGACCGGCCACGCGCATGGCCGACGGACCCATGTCAACCCCGCGACGGCTTGCGCCCATGTCCAGCGGGACGCCCAAAACTCGAATATTACGTGTGGGTTGGGCTTGATTGCCACCCGCAGGAAAGCTGGTCTGAACCGAAGCGGGTCGGTCTTTGTTCGACATGGGTACGACGCTCCCTGCGGGATGAGTTTATCCTAGGCGGTATTCCCACACCGTGAAAAGTATGCAGTCCCGCCTTTTGTAACCACTTTTCAGAAACTTTCGGGGGATTCCAACAGCGGGCCGTGCCCTGAAAGATGTAAGTGATGTGAATATTGTTGATAGTAAGATAGGTCGAGTTGCCCGGTGCGGGGGGCTTCCTGTATGTCGCTGATGGGGTATGGCTTACAGGAGTTCTCGCTGAAGGCTCCTAAAGAAGGGTAGTGCGATGCGCAAGGCAGGGGGAGCTGAACTGCGCCACGTAGCACGACGCTGGCGTCCAGCCGCTCGGGAGAAAGCTCTCGCGTGGTTGCTCTTTGCTGCGCTGTCATCGCCCGCCCTGGCTGCCCCGCCCACCCCTCTGACCACCCTGCACGCCATTCATGAACTCAGCAATGCCGAGGCAACCCAGGGTCTGCCTGTGGAATTTCAGGCCACGGTCACCTACTATCGCGGCTACGAGCAGATGCTCTATGTGCAAACCGGCGACGAGGCCGTGTTTGTCCAGGCGCCCGGCGGGCTTCAGTTGTCTCCGGGCGATGTCGTCCTGATCAAGGGCAGGACGCAAGGCGGATTCAGGGCCAGTGTCGTGGCCGACAGCGTAACCAGTGTCGGACACGGTCCGTTGCCGGGCGTCGTCGAGGCGTCTTTTGATGAGCTGATCCGGACCGACCTGGATGCGCGGCTGGTCAAGGTCTTCGGCGTCGTGCGCGACGCGGAGACGATCGAGAGCGCCGGAGTGCGGAGCGCATTACTTGACCTCCACGTGGAGGGCGGGGAGATCGGCGTCACCGTCGATGTGGACAATCCCGATCTGGTGAACAATCTGCTGGACGCCCAGGTCGCGATCACTGGGGCGGTCTCCGGCCGCTTTGACGGGAAGATGCAGCAGACCGGCATTGTGCTGCACGCCACTTCGATGGGCGCCGTACAGGTCTTGCGCTATGCAACGTCCGATCCCTGGTCGCTGCCGCTCACGCCGATGGACCGGATTCTTTTCGCCTACCATGTCAGCACCCTGAGCCAGCGGATCCGCGTCCACGGAACCATCACCTACTACGAGCCCGGCTCCATGGTCGTGCTGCAGGACGGGCTCAAAAGCCTGTGGATCATGACGACCTCCGTGGCTCCCCTCCATATCGGAGACGCGGCGGACGCGACCGGATTCCCCGACGTGCATGACGGCTTTCTTGCGCTGACCGGAGCGAAAGTGCGCGATCTGGGCGTTTCCGCTCCAGTGACGCCCAGGGCCGGCACATGGGACTCACTCTCGAGCAGCCACAACCTCTTTGATCTTGTCTCCGTGGACGGAGAACTGGTAGCGCAGGTCCGTGGAGCTACCCAGGACGAATACGTACTGGCAGCAGACGGCAACCTGTTCTCTGCGATCTATCGGCATCCTCCTGCAGTAGCGGAGGCCTTTGCCCCCCTGGCCCCGATGCGGCAGATTCAAGCGGGCTCCAAGGTGCGCGTGATCGGTGTCTGCTTCATGACGACCTCCAACTCCTTTGACTCGCGAGCGCCCTTCAACATCCTGCTGCGCTCTGCCGACGACCTTGCGGTGCTCTCTGGACCGCCCTGGCCAACAGCGCACAATCTGGCGAGGCTGGTTGAGTTGCTCGTGGTCGTTGTGTTGCTCATCGGCATCTGGGGCTGGACCCTGCGCAGGCGGGTGCGCCAGCAAACCGCGGCGATCACGGCGCGCGTCGAGGCTGAAGCTATGCAGGAGCGGAGAATCGTCCAGTTGGAGCAATGGCGCAGCCGGATCCTGGAGGACATCAACAGCTCGCGACCGCTCGGAGAGATTCTCGATCACATCATGGAGATGGTCTCCTTTATGCTGCATGACGCAGCGTGCTGGTGCGAACTCTCGGATGGAACGCGACACGGCAAGACCCCCGCACGACGCAGTGGGTTGCGAATTATTGGCAAGGAAATCTCTTCGCCATCCGGCGCCTCGCAGGGAATCCTGCACGCAGCCATGAGTGGCCGGCCGGCCAACGCGCAGGAAGAGTCGGCAGCGCTGGCGCAGGGCGTGCGGCTGGCTTCCCTGGCAATGGAGACGCGCAAGCTCTACTCGGACCTCGTGTACCGTTCCGAGTTCGATTTGCTGACGGATGTGTACAACCGCTTCTCGCTTGAGAAGTACCTTGAGGAACAGATAGAGAGGGCGCGCGAGCGGTCGTCGGTACTGGGCCTGATCTATCTCGACCTGGACGAATTCAAGCAGGTGAATGATATGTATGGCCATCACGTGGGCGACCTGTATCTGCAGGAGGTGGCAGCGCGGATGCGGCGCCAGTTGCGCACCGGCGATATGCTGGCGCGCCTCGGCGGCGACGAATTCGCGGCCTTGGTGCCCGTGGTGCACAGCCAGACCGACGTGGAGGAGATCTGTCAGCGGCTCGAGCACTCTTTTGACGCGCCGTTTGAGGTGGACAACTACCTGCTGCGGGGCTCGGCCAGCATGGGCATTGCCCTCTATCCGATAGACGGCACCACGCCGGAGATGCTGTTGAAGGCGGCTGATACGGCCATGTACATCGCCAAGGAGAACAAGCGGCACCTGGGATCGATGCCCTCGCAGAGCGCCACCCCAGGACTGCCCTTCAGGGATTAACCTTGCACGGCCCACACTGAAAACAACAAAGGCCCGGCAAGTTGCCGGGCCTTTGTTGTTGCGTTATGTTGCGGAGCGGTTACTCGGCCGCCATCTCTTCGGCTTCGCCTTCCTGCCGCATCAGCTCCAGTTCGCGCTCAGCCGCTTCGATCTCCGCGCTGACTTCCTGCTGCACGCGTGCTGCCGCCTCTTCCAGCTCCGGTGAGAGCTGCACGTTGCGGTAGTACTCGAGTCCCGTGCCTGCAGGGATCAGCCGTCCGACGATGACGTTCTCCTTCAGGCCGCGCAGGTTATCAATGGCTCCATTGATGCTGGCCTCAGTGAGCACGCGCGTCGTCTCCTGGAAGCTTGCCGCGGAGATAAAGCTATCCGTGGACAGCGATGCCTTGGTGATGCCAAGCAGAAGCGGACGGCCCGTTGACGGACGACCTCCCTGCGCCATCACGCGCTCGTTCTCCTCGCGGAAGCGGAAGCGATCCACCTGCTGCTCGAGCAGGAAGTTGGTGTCGCCCACTTCGTCGATCCGCACCCAGCGCAGCATCTGGCGGACAATCACTTCGATGTGCTTGTCGCTGATGGCCACGCCCTGCAGACGGTAGACCTCCTGGATTTCGTTCACCAGGTAAGCCTGCAGTTCCTTCTCGCCCAGCACATCCAGAATGTCGTGCGGGTTGAGCGGACCATCCATCAGCGGGTCGCCGGCGCGCAGGCGTTCGCCTTCCTGCACGTTGACGTGGATACCGCGCGGCACCGAGTATTCCTTCTCATCGCCATTGTCGGCCGTGATGTAAATCTTGCGCTGTCCCTTGCTCACTTCGCCAAAGCGGACCACACCATCGATCTCGCTGATGATGGCCGTCTCGCGCGGCTTGCGGGCTTCGAACAACTCGACCACACGCGGCAGACCGCCTGTGATGTCCTTGGTGCGCGTGCTCTCCTTGGGAATCTTGGCCAGCACGTCGCCGGGACCTACCTCATCGCCGTCCTGGATCATGAGGTGGGCGCCGCGAGGCAACAGATAGCGCTTGTGCGCCTTGGCGTTCTTGACAAGGAACGCGGGCTGGCGCTTTTCATCGGGCGCGTCGGCAACCACCCAGCGTGAGAGACCGGTGACTTCATCGACCTCCTCGTTGAGCGTGATGCCTTCCTGCAGATCCTTGAACTGCACCGTGCCGCCGATTTCCGTGAGGATCGAGTAAGTGTACGGATCCCACTCGGCAAGCAACTGGCCGAGCTTCACATGCTCGTTGTCCTTGACGCGGAGACGCGCGCCATAGACCACCACATAGCGCTCCTTTTCGCGGCCTCGTTCATCCACCACGGCGATGGAGCCGGAGCGGTTCATCGCCACCAGAGTGCCGTCCTTGCTTTCCACGGTGCTCAGATTGATGAAGCGCACGAAGCCGTTGTTCTTCGCATCGAGGCGCGACTTGTCGGCCACGCGGCTGGCCGTGCCACCCACGTGGAAGGTACGCATGGTGAGCTGCGTGCCCGGCTCGCCGATCGACTGCGCGGCAATCACGCCGCAGGTTTCGCCCAGTTCGACCATGCGGCCGGAGCCGAGGTTGCGGCCGTAGCAGAGCGCGCAGACGCCGCGGCGCGACTCGCAGGTGAGCACGGAGCGGATCTTGACCTTCTCCACACCGGCGCCCTGAATCGCCGAGGCAATGTCTTCATCGATCTGCTGGTTCACGTCGATTACGACGTTGCCGTCGTAGTCCTTGATGCGCTCGAGCGAGACGCGGCCAATGATACGGTCGCGCATGGGCTCGATGATCTCGCCCGACTCGACGATGGAGCCGACGTAGATGCCCTCGCTCGTGCCGCAGTCGTACTCGGTCACGATCACGTCCTGAGCCACGTCCACGAGGCGGCGGGTGAGGTAGCCGGAGTCAGCGGTCTTCAATGCCGTATCCGCCAATCCTTTACGTGCCCCGTGTGTGGAAATGAAGTACTCGAGCACCGTCAGCCCCTCACGGAAGTTCGCCGTGATGGGCGTCTCGATGACTTCGCCCGACGGCTTGGCCATCAATCCGCGCATGCCGCTTAGCTGACGAATCTGCTGCTTCGATCCGCGGGCGCCAGAGTCGGCCATGATATAGATCGGGTTCATGGCGCCTTCGTCGTCCGCCTTCTTCATGTTGCCGAACATCTCGTCGGCCACCTGATCGGTGACGGCAGACCACATCTGGATGACCTTGTTCGAGCGCTCGCCGTTGGTGATGGCGCCGTCCATGTACTGCTTCTGGACCTCGATCACCTTCTTGTCGGCTTCGTCCACCGTGGTGTACTTGCTGGCCGGAATCACCATGTCATCCAGACCAACCGAGAGACCGGACTTGGTGGCGTAGTTGAAGCCCAGCGACTTGATGCGGTCCAGCATGCCGACTGTGACTTCCAGGCCGAGGTTCTGATTGCAGTAGTTCACCAGCTGGCCAATGCCCTTCTTCTTCAGCAGGCCATTGATGAACGGCATCCCCACCGGCAGCGCGTCGTTCAGAATCACGCGGCCCACGGTGGTGTTAATGTACTGCTTGTTGAAGTCGACCGGCTCGGTGTGCGTCAGGTCCTGATCGTCGTACGCCGTGGTCATGTCGAGCACCTTGCCGGTGTAACGCAGCCGGATCGGCGAAAGCGTCTCGACCTCCTTGGCTTCGAGCGCCATCAGAATCTCCTCGGTATTCGAGAAGACGCGGCCTTCGCCCTTGGCGCCCTTTTTGGCCTTGGTCAGGTAGTAGAGGCCAAGCACCATGTCCTGCGTGGGCACGGTGATAGGCTGGCCGGAGGCCGGCGACAGAATGTTGTGCGAGGCCAGCATCAGCACGCTGGCTTCAATCTGTGCCTCAGGCGAGAGCGGAATGTGAACAGCCATCTGGTCGCCGTCAAAATCGGCGTTGAAGGCAGTGCAAACCAGCGGATGAATCTTGATCGCCTTACCCTCGACCAGCACGGGTTCAAAGGCCTGTATGCCCAGCCGGTGCAGGGTTGGGGCGCGGTTCAGCAGCACAGGATGGTCCTTGATGACTTCCTCGAGGATGTCCCACACCACCGGCTCCTGCATCTCCACCATCTCTTTGGCCTGCTTGATGGTCGTGCAATGGCCGGTCTGTTCGAGGCGGTGATAGATGAAGGGCTTGAAGAGTTCGAGCGCCATCTTCTTCGGCAGTCCGCACTGGTGTAATTTCAATTCAGGACCCACCACGATCACCGAGCGGCCTGAATAATCCACGCGCTTGCCAAGCAGGTTCTGGCGGAAGCGCCCCTGCTTGCCCTTGAGCGTATCGCTCAGCGACTTCAACGGGCGGTTATTGGCGCCCCTCAGAACGCGCCCGCGACGGCCGTTGTCAAACAGCGCGTCCACGGCTTCCTGCAGCATGCGCTTCTCATTGCGCACAATCACTTCCGGCGCGTGCAGGTCCATCAGCTTCTTCAACCGGTTGTTGCGGTTGATGACGCGGCGATAGAGGTCGTTCAAATCCGAAGTGGCAAAGCGGCCGCCATCCAGCGGCACCAGCGGGCGCAGCTCCGGAGGAATCACGGGCAGCACGTCCAGAATCATCCACTGCGGCTTGTTGTCGCTCTTGCGGAAGGCCTCGACGACCTTGAGACGCTTGGCGTACTTGAGCTTTTTTTGCGCGGAGGTTTCGGTCTTCATCCGCTCGCGCATTTCGATGGCCAGTTCGTCCACCTGCACGCGCTTGAGCAGCTCCTTGATGGCCTCAGCGCCCATCATGGCCTTGAAGCCGGAGGGACGGAACTGCTGATCGAGCTCGCGGAATTTGGCTTCGTCCTTGATGATCTCGCGTTCCTTCACCGGCGCGTCGCCGGGATCGACCACCACGTAGGATTCGAAGTAGAGGATGCCTTCCAGATCGCGCAGCGAGATGTCCAGCAGATGGCCGATGCGCGAAGGCAGGCCCTTGAAAAACCACACATGCGAGCAGGGTGAAGCCAGCTCAATGTGGCCCATGCGCTCGCGGCGCACCTTGCTGACCGTCACTTCCACGCCGCACTTGTCGCAGATGACGCCGCGGTGCTTCATGCGCTTGTATTTGCCGCAGAGGCACTCCCAGTCGGTCACGGGGCCAAAGATACGGGCGCAGAACAGACCGTCGCGCTCCGGCTTGAAGGTGCGGTAGTTGATGGTTTCCGGTTTGGTCACCTCGCCATGCGACCAGCTCCGGATCTTCTCCGGCGAGGCAAGCATGATGCGGATAGCGTCAAAATCGGTAATCGGACCGGTGAGTTCAAACGGGTTTGAACGGAACAAGGCGACCCTCCTTGGCGGGCCTCTCGGCAGCGCGCCGCGGCGTTTTCCCGGGATTGCTTTGGAGTCCTTCCTTCCCGGGTAGCGGTGGTTACCGCTTTCAAGAAGGACTCAGAAAAACTCATCTCGAACTGCGTGCACCCCAGGTCCCGAATCGGAAACCTGGGGCACCCTGAGCTTTAGTCGGCCACAGCCGCCACTTCCGGCGCAGGCACCTTCCGCACATGGTCGGCGCGCTTGATCAGCTCGACATCCAGGCACAGCGACTGCAGTTCGCGGATCAATACGTTGAACGACTCGGGCACCCCCGGCTCCATCGCCGTCTCGCCCTTAACGATGGCCTCGTAGATCTTGGTGCGGCCATAGACGTCGTCGGACTTGGCGGTGAGCAGCTCCTGCAGGATGTAGGCCGCGCCGTAGGCTTCGAGCGCCCAGACTTCCATCTCGCCGAAGCGCTGGCCGCCGAACTGCGCCTTGCCGCCCAGCGGCTGCTGGGTAATCAGCGAGTACGGCCCGATGGAACGCGCGTGAATCTTGTCATCCACCAGGTGCGAGAGCTTGAGCATGTAGATGTAGCCCACGGTAACCGGCTGCTCGAACTGCTCACCGGTCATGCCGTCAAAGAGCGCCGTCTTGCCGGAGGAAGGCAGGCCAGCCGAAGCCAGCAGCGCCTTGATTTCGTCCTCCTTGGCGCCGTCAAAGACCGCTGTGCCGAACCAGATGCCGCGCTGCATACCGGCGGCGACACGCAACAGCATCTCGTCGTCCAGCTCCAGCAACTGGCGGAGCGCCGCCGTGCCCGCAAACTCCTTCTTGGCGACTTCACGGATGAACTTCGCGTCGCTGTTCTGGCGGACCAGAGCGGCAACCTTCTGGCCCAGCGCATGCGCGGCCCAGCCGAGATGCGTCTCCAGAATCTGGCCGACGTTCATACGCGAAGGCACGCCGAGCGGGTTGAGCACAATCTCAACCGGGGTGCCGTCGGGCAGGTAGGGCATGTCTTCCTCGGGCAGGATGCGCGCGATGACGCCCTTGTTGCCGTGGCGGCCGGCCATCTTGTCGCCGACCGAGAGCTTGCGCTTCATGGCGACGTAGACCTTG
>JAJZGF010000020.1 GCA_021805025.1 Acidobacteriota bacterium | reverse complement strand
GGGGAGTGTGTAGCGACAATGACCTGCAACTGCCCCGCGGGGCCCCGATAGCCCTGCTTGATCTTTCTCGATTTCTCTGCTTGCTCCTCCAAAAAACAAAGAACCGCAGCTTGAAGTTGGGGGTGAAGATGTGCCTCTGGTTCTTCCACCAAAAACATAGTCAGATCAGCGCTCTTTACCTTTTCCAGTTCGACCGCGATGGTGGCGATGTAAAGAAGATTCGCATAGCCGTGACCGGTGTAGCGCAAGTCCTCGGGGTCGATTCCGTAATCAGCCAACTTGAAACGGAGTTCGCGGGCAATATCGATGAGGCTTTCGTCTGTACTAAAGCCGAGTGACGAGGCTTGGCGGCGGACGCCGGACGTCAACGCGGCGAGTCCAATATCGACAGCTCCGCCGATGTCCTTCAAGATCTGTTCCCCTGAGTCGCGCCTCAGTCGTTTGGCGAGTTCGTTGGGATCATCCTCGCCCAGAAAGTGCTGCAAGAGCGCATAAATTCGAGTTGGGTTTCCGGAAGCGAGAGCACGCTTGGCGTCGCGAAGAGGTGGCAGATACACGTGCCGAATCATGTCTTGGCATCCGGGCTCTGGCGCAGACCTCAAATGGCCTGCCCAGCTTGTCGGACGCACAGGAAGACGTTTTGAGGTCTCATCATATGTGAGGCCGAAGGTCACTTTTCCAGGGGTGTGGTCGGTTACAGCCGAGATCAGCCTTCCTTGCTGTGGGACACTGAGGTCGGAGAAGGTGGCTTGAACTTCAAACTTGGGTTCCGCGCCGCCGAAGCGAATATCTGAGGATTCACAGTAGATTTCGCGCCGGCCGCTAAGGGGTGAAGTAATCAAACGTAGAGCGTCGATGGTATTGCTTTTGCCACCATTATTCTCTCCGACCAGGATCGTCAGATCCTTCCCAAAGCAGATTTGCTCGTCTTCAAAAGAGCGGAAGTTGTTAAGCCTGAGTGCGTCCAGGAACATTGATCCTCCTTTCAGGCGCTAAAGATCTGTTGCCACCCAAATGCGCACACTTCCCGGACCATTTCCGGTGTCACGTTCCGGCCTATGGCGATGCGCGCGGCCTCGCGGATCGTGTCATTGACTTCGCGAAAATACTCTTCCGCGGCACGCTCGACCCCACGGGCCGCCTTCGCGTGCAGCACGGGCTGAACGTTTGTTTTCCACTGCTCGCGAATCGCAGCGAGATTGCCGCCAAAGGTCTCGATCGTGTCGTGGATATAAAGAATGTCCTTGGCGCGCCTGTCGCGATCACGCTTTTCGTGAATCAGAATCTTCTGCACCAGGAATGCCGCCGCGTTGGGAAGAAGGATGCGTCGAACGCCGGGCGTCGGATAGCCCGTGGCCGGGGCGATCATCACATCCCAGGGATTTTGGAGCAACAGTTCGAGGTAACGGAGCTTCTGGACTGAGACTCCGGAGACACGGGCCGTTACGTCACGCCTGCCTCCGCGCTTGACTGCGCTGCCCTCAAGCGGTGTCAGAAACTCCGCGTAAAAGCTGTTGTCTCCGCTCTCGACGCGGTAGTGCGCAGCCGGAGGCTGCATATCGCCCATCAGCTCTTCGCGGAAGTCCCTTTCGAGCAGCCGCGCGCGAAACTGCTCGCCGGTAGCGGGCAGATCGAGCGGGACGGCGATGTCGGTGTCGAAGGTTCCGAGAGGCTCGTAGTCGAGCGGCTGCGCGAGAGGGTGCTGGCGGTAGAGCCGGTGTGCCCAGCCGCCGATGATGACGACCTGATCTAGCCACGGTTCGAGGGCGTCGACCAGGCGGGCGAAATACTCGACATCCGATTGGACGGCCATTACGGTTTCTCCTCGAAGATCGGCGCAAGGATGCGGTGGCGGATCTCTTCGGCCTGTGCCTCGCCTCGAGCCGGATGGGAGCTCACGTCCAGCCAAACCTGCAGGATGTCAGCAACTGGAACGCCGTCGCGGACGACTGCGGCGCGGAAGACGGATTCCCGGAAAGCGGGAATGCGCACATAAACGTCCGGTCTTTGTTCCGCCCCCTCCGGTGAGAGCCCCATGCGGCTGAGGACTTCCCGGTCCAGGCTTTCGAGATAGAAGTAAGGCGGAACGCCGTGCACGAAACCGAATCCGAGGGATTCGGCTGCGGCAAACATGCTGACACAGGCTCGTGGCGCCGATTCGCGCTTTACGTCGGGCTTGGCGTTATAGGCGTAGAGCGCGGCCAGCAGCGGGCGCTCGCTTTTGCGCGGAATGATCCAACGCAGGGGAAGCTCGGGTGCACCGCGCAGATTCGCGGCTTGCCAGCGGCGCAGGAGTTCTTTTCGGCGCACCAGACGGAATGGTTCATCGTTCTGGTCAAGAAACCCCTCCTGACGCAGCTGGCGCACGAAGCGGAAGGCGCTCATCACGGAGACCTCAGCCGCGGCCGCGAGCTCCGAAGCGTTGCGGTATTCTCTCCGCGGCGCGCGAAGAAGATCTTCGGGGAGCAGGGGCGCGAGGAGAACCTTCAGCATCCATTGACTGAGATCGGAGAACAGGTACGCCGACTCGGGCGGAGGGAGCTTCTGCCGGTGCCCCCGGCGGGGAGGTGCGGCATTGAGTTTTTCGAGACCGGGCCCGACGAAGTGCCGGAAGCCTTCGCGGTCGAGGATGCCGACTGCGACGTCGGGCGCGAACTGGGAGAGAAAACTGACCAAGCTCTTTGCGGCGCTCGGAGAGATTGCAGGGGCGCCGACGACGGCGAGCGGCGCTGCCGGTTCGGGAAATGCCTGGGCATAGGCCCGCGCTTGGAGGATGGCCTGCGAGAGCAAGGGCACAAGCCGGTCCGGCCGGCCCTCGGAGGCAACTTTGCATTCGATGATGTAGCGCTGGTTACCGCGGGCGACGACGATGTCCGCACCCTTGTCGGCGGGCATAGGCTCCTTTTTCACCCGCCAGCCGTGCTGGCGAAAGAGGTTGGCGACGAGGTCCTCGAACTCGCGCCCACTGTGCGCGCCGGGAGAGTTCGGATTGGAAAGCGGGGAGGCCATGTCTTTACCTTGGCCACGTTAACTATCGTGGCCGTGGTAATTATCATGGCCGCGTTAACCGTAGAAGTCAAGGCCAGTCCTGTTTTCGACCGTGCGAACCTGTAAGAAAAATGCCCACTGTTTTCTCACAAGAGGTTCGATAGAACTGGCGCACAGAGGCTCGCAACTGCGGCTCGGAATGGAGCAGCACCCTGGAGGCGTCTGACCCAGGCCCCTATTCCCGGGCGTTGTGGACGGTGACGACAATCTGGTTGTCTGCCGAGTCAATTGCAGCCGAAGAGAGCTTCCCATCAAAAACGAACTAGAGGCCATCGATCAGATGAGGCGCATGGCCGGCAGACACAATTGAAGAATCGCCCATTCCCGGCCACTGCAGACGGAACTGATGTATAAAGGTCAGAGAATACTTCAGATCGTCCGCGGAATGGATCGGAAGATGCACCTGCTGGGATTCTGGGAGTTCCTGAAATTCTTTGTACGCGATTTGTACGCAAACCTGGCAATCGTGGAATTCGGTGAATTTCAGGCATTCGCAGTATCAGTAACTTGAGTGTTTTCAGTGCTGTTGGCGGGTTCGACTCCCGCCGCCTCCACCATACTTAAGCTTTTTCTTTTCCTACACTTACCAATCAGGGCCTGAAAATCGGGTCGTTTTTGTGACCGTTTTGTACCCATTTTGTACCAGGGACAAAAAGCCTCCCGATTTTTTGACCCATTTCTGTCAAGGGCGGAGTAAAAGTAGACCACTGGGGCGGAGTAAAAGGGAACCAGTAGAGGCAAGGAGGTGATGTTTCGGGGGAGGAGGGGCGCCGGAGCGTAGCGAAGGCGGCCCTCCTCCCCCGAGGCGCGTTTGGGCCGGGCTATTCAGGGGCGTTTGCGGCGGCTTTGCTTGAGGCGGTAGGAGTCGGCGTTCATCTCCAGGATGTGGACGTGGTGGGTGATGCGATCGAGCAGAGCGCCGGTGAGCCGTTCGGAGCCGAAGATCTCAGTCCACTCGTCGAAGGGCAGGTTGCTGGTGATCACTCACATGGGAGGAACCTGGGGAAAGACCCAGGAACTGGCCACCATCAAGAGTGGTGGCATCTGGTACAAGAAGGCCGTGGTTTACGCAGTTGACGCCCGCATATTTGGCAGCACGGCCATCCTGCTAGAGGACATCGATTTGCAGGCAGCAGTTGGTGACCACGAAGTCACCAACCCTTTTATGGTGACCGAGGTTTATATTCAGGAAAATGGCAAGTGGAAGCTCGCCCAACTCACGTTCTCGCATCTGCTTAGGCCGGTCAAAATGAATAGCAACAAGAATTAGCCACAGAAATCGAAAGATTCAGCGACGAGATTTGGCGCTCGTGGAGTTTGTGAAGAGTTGGGCTGCGCGGGAGCAAGCTGTTCCCGCACAAATCGCGCCGTCATGACTGATGGTGCAGAACCCGTGGATCGTGCCTGCCCCAGGAACCACGAGCTGCACAGTCTCGAAAAAGCCTTGGCGACGCCAGCGTAGAACTCACGGCAGAGGACCTGAAGGCCATTCGAGATGCTGTCACCGCAACCGATATTCAAGGAGACAGATACCCTGTTCAACTTTAGAATCTCACCAATCGTTAACGGAGAAGGCACGCACACAGCATAAAGGAGCAGCGATGCAAAAGCGCATGTTAGGCAAGGATTTGGAAGTGTCCGCTCTCGGCCTGGGCTGCATGAGCATGACGTCAGCTTATGGCCCCGCAGCCGACAAGGGCGAGATGCTTAAGCTGATTCGTGCGGCACACGATCTTGGTGTCACGCACTTCGATACGGCTGAAGCCTATGGGCCATTTGCGAACGAAGAACTTGTCGGCGAAGCGCTGGAGCCAATCCGCAACAAGGTAACCATTGCCACCAAGTTCGGCTTCGACATCGATCTTGAAACGGGTGCGCGCCGGAGCGGCACCAACAGCCGCCCCGAGCATATCAAGGCTGTTGCCGACGCCAGCCTGAAGCGCCTGCGCGCCGATTGCATCGACCTCTTCTATCAGCACCGTGTTGATCCAGACGTGCCAATCGAGGATGTAGCGGGAGCGGTGAAGGAATTGATCGCCGAGGGAAAGGTGAAGCACTTCGGCATGTCGGAGGCAGCGGTTCAGACCATTCGCCGTGCGCACGCGGTGCAGCCAGTCACTGCGGTGCAGAGCGAATATTCGCTCTTCTACCGCGGCCCTGAAGCTGAGCTTCTTCCGGCGCTGGGGGAACTTGGCATCGGGTTTGTGCCGTTCAGCCCGCTCGGCGCCGGGTTCCTCACGGGCAAGATTGACGAGAACACGAAGTTCGATCCAACCGACTTCAGGAACATCGTGCCACGATTTTCGCCCGAGGCGCGCAAGGCCAATATGGCTCTTGTCGATCTGGTCAAGGCCGTCGCGGTGCGCAAAGGCGCGACACCTGCGCAAGTCGCGCTCGCCTGGCTGCTGGCGCAGAAGCCGTGGATCGTGCCGATACCGGGAACCACCAAGCTGCATCGGCTGGAGGAAAATCTCGGTGCGGTGAATGTCGAGCTGACCGAGAGCGATCTCAAGCAGATCGACGAGGCTTCTTCCAGAATGAAGCTCGAAGGAGCCCGCCTTCCTGAAGCTGCACTGAAGATGACCGGACGCTGAGTGCTTCCTTCAGGCGGAAGCCCGAAGGACTGCAGAAAGGACCAGGATGAGAATCCAAGCGGCAATTGCGATTTTCTTCATCATGCTGGCATCAGGTTTGCAGAGCCAAACTCCCAATGATCCGGGTGCGATACGAATCATGCGGAGTGGCGCGCAACCGTCGCGACAGGCGCCATCCGAGCACTTCACCGGCACCGTGCGCGTTGATCCTCTGTTCCAGGCCACTGCTCCAGCGCGCGCGTCCGGCTCTCTCATTACGTTCGAGCCCGGCGCGCGCACCGCGTGGCATACGCACCCGCTCGGTCAGATCCTGATCGTGACGGCGGGCACGGGTCGGGTGCAGCGCTGGGGCGATCCGGTCGAGGAAATCCATCAGGGAGACGTGGTGTGGATTCCGCCCGGCCAGAAGCACTGGCACGGGGCCGCGCCGAACAGTTCGATGGCACACATCGCCATCGTGGAACAGCTCGACGGCAAGTCCGTGGAATGGATGGAAAAGGTTAGCAACGCGCAGTATGCGAATCTTCCGTCCGCATCAGAAGGAGTGACACCAATGACTCAAGAGCCCTCTGCAGCCCAGAAACTCATGGGCGACATCGATCCAAAATTGGCTGAGCTGACGGATAACGTCCTGTTTGGCGATGTATGGGAACGGCCGGGACTTTCCAAGCGCGATCGCAGTCTGATTACGGTTGCTGCCCTCATTGCGATGAATCGGCCGGAACAGTTGCGGTCTCATCTTCGACTTGCCCGCAGAAATGGCGTCACTCAGGACGAAATCGTAGAGGTCATAACACAACTGGCCTTCTACGCAGGGTGGCCGAACGCCGTGAACGCTGTCGCCGTTGCCAGAGAAGTCTTCCAGGAGAAGTAAGTTGTGAAGGAGAAAAGCATGAGAACGGGACTCCGAATTATCGCCCTTGTGGCGGGCATCTTATGCGTCTTCCAATGCCAGGCGCAAACGAGCGGTACGCCCTTTCCAAAAGGTGAACTGTCCAACGCCAAGAATCACACAGGGAAAATCTGGCTGAGCGAACTGAACGTCGGAGACAGCACGTTCGATCCCGGCATTGCTCAAGCAGTCTATGGAGCCGGCGCAAAGCTGGATTGGCATATTCATCCGGGCGGTCAGGTTCTGCTGATCACGGAAGGCACTGGCTATTATCAGGAACGAGGAAAGCCGGTACGAATCGTTCACAAGGGAGATGTCATCAAGTGCGCTCCGGGAGTGGAGCATTGGCACGGTGCATCCCCGCAAAGTAGCTTTGCCTACATCGCGGTAACACCGACTCAAAAGGGAAAGACAATTTGGTTGGAGCCTGTCAGCGATAAGGACTACAACAGCGTGAAATAGAAGATCTCCGAGCGAACCGGGGCCGAAAGCGAAGAACTCCTGCTCAATCTTGATCAAGAGACTTCCTGGTGCGTTAAGCCGCATTGATCGGCACGACTTTGCTGTCCCGGAGGGCCTTGATATCGCGAATCGGGGGCTTGCCGAAGAAACGGCTGTATTCGCGACTGAACTGGCTGATGCTCTCGTAACCGACCTCATACGCTGCACTGGTAGCATCAAGCCCGTCCATGAGCATCCGTTGCCTTGCTGTCTGCAACCGCAGTTGCTTCTGGTACTGGAGCGGACTCATCGCTGTCAGCGCGCGGAACTGATGATGCAGCGTAGATACTCCCATGCGCGCAACCGTCGCGAGTTCCTCCATGTGCAGAGGCTTGGCAAAGTTCGCCCGCAGCCACGCAATCGCTCTTGCGGTTCGGTGGCTCAGATCGCCCGTGGTTGCGATGGCGCGGAGGCGTTCCCCCTGCGGCGTGCGGAGGATGCGGTAGACAATCTCGCGCTGGATAAGATGGCTGAGAAATGGAATATCTTCGGGAGTCTCAAGCAGGCCGATCAGCCGTGTGCAGGCGTCGAGAAGACCGACCGTGGTCTCGCCCACAGTAATCCCGCGCGAATGAACTGAGGCTTCAACTTCCGGCAACTCTTCGCGGCTAATGATCTCTCGTACAGTCGGCATGTCGAGTTGAAGAAACATCGAGAGGAGCGGGACCTGCTCAGAGGCTTCGACGATTTGACTCTCGGCAGGAACATCGATCGAAGACAAGAGAAAAGTCGATCCGTCGCAAAGGTAGACGTGCCCTCCGAGATTGACGCGTTTCCGCCCCTGCACGAAGACCGTAACGCTCGGTTCGTATGTGGCCAGAAAACACGCCGTTGGCGTCGTTCTACGGTAGAGAACCAGCCCTGGGATGCCAGTAGGATTCGCTCCCAGTGATCGTGCATGCGCAGCAATCTTGCGAGCCAGCTCTTCTCGCATTCCAATCACCGCTTTGCCTCGATCCCTGGCCTTTCCTGCTTGTTTCGCCACCGGTTTTGACCTCGTCCCATCCAGCGTACCGCCAGGCGTTCGGATCTGTGCATAAAATCTTGGACCAAGACAGAATCAGGCAAACAATTGGCAGGATTGGGAAAGCGCAAACAGAACTCCTCTCGCTATGGTTTGAATGAGACGACGCGCAGGGTTCTCAAAGTCGCACGCCAATTTAGATCCCTGCAGAGAAGGACGGTCATGCAGAAACGGAAACTTGGGAACGGCGGTCTGGAAGTATCGTCCATCGGTTTGGGCTGCATGGGGATGAGTTGGTCGTACGGGCCGCCGAAGGACAAGCAGGAAATGATCGCTCAGCTTCACGCTGCCGTAGAGCGGGGTGTTACGTTTTTTGATACGGCCGAAGTCTACGGTCCGCTGGTGAACGAGGAACTGGTCGGCGAGGCTCTTGCTCCCTTTCGCGGAGAGGTCTTCATTGCGACCAAGTTCGGGTGGGAGGCCAACCCAGGCGACAGTGACCGCTGGAGCGCTCTCAACAGTCGGCCAGAGCACATCAAGCAGGCCGCAGAGGGCTCGCTCAAGCGTTTGAAGGTCGATGTCATCGATCTCTACTATCAGCATCGCGTCGACCTGAATGTTCCGATCGAGGATGTTGCGGGCGCTGTGAAAGATCTGATTCAGGAAGGCAAGGTCAGGCATTTCGGACTCTCGGAAGCGAGCGCACAGACGATTCGCCGGGCTCATGCAGTTCAGCCCGTCGCAGCACTCCAGAGCGAGTACTCTCTGTTCTGGCGTGAGCCGGAAGAGACGTTGATGCCCACGCTGGAGGAGCTTGGGATCGGCTTCGTTCCCTTCAGCCCACTCGGCAAGGGCTTCCTGACCGGCAAGATCGACGAGAACACGAAATTCGACAGCAACGATTTCCGCAGCAGTGTGCCGAGATTCAGTCCTGAGAATCGGAAAGCCAACCAGGCTTTGGTGGAATTGGTGACCTCCTTTGCGAAACATAAGAACGTCACCCCGGCCCAGATTGCACTCGCCTGGCTGTTGGCGAAAGAGCAGTGGATCGTTCCGATTCCGGGCACCACCAAGCTGGCGCGACTCGAAGAAAACCTTGGAGCCGCGAGCGTCAGCCTGACCAAGGAAGAAATACTCTCCCTTGAAGAAGCTTCGTCAAAGATCAAGTTGCACGGGGCGCGCTATCCAAAGTTCCATGAGCAGCTCGTAGGCCGCTGAGTGTGTCGCGCGAGAGAGGAATCGGGGATGAAGACTTTGCGTTATGCTCCATGGGTCGCGGTTGTGGCAATCACCGGCGTTCTGCAGATTCCATTTGCGAGGGCGCAAGACCATCAAAGCGACAGGGAACGACTGATCGGGGCGTGGCGCCTGGAGCACATCGAGTCGCCAACATCAGATAGCAGGGCAGGCAAGTCTCCTCAGCCGAAAGGAATGCTGATCTATACGCGAGATGGCCACATGTCCGTGCAGCTGATGTATCCCAGGTCAGCCAGTTCTCTTTCGAATGAATACGTTCAGAGTGGGTATGAAGCTTCGTTCGGAAGCTACACGATCGATGAAAACACGCACACACTCACCCATCACGTGGATGGTTCGATTACAGGCGATCGGCTCGTTGGCAAAGACCTGCCGCGCGTCTACACGCTTACGAGCGGAGGCCTCCTCATCATTCGCTCAGCAAAATCGGACGAATACTGGTCAGTCACCTGGCAGCACTACTGAACGCATAGATTAAGACTTCGCAGCGTCGCAAATCAGCGCGAAGAAGGGGATGCAATGAAGAAACGCAAGCTAGGAAAGAGCAACCTGGAAGTCTCGGCCATGGGGCTTGGCTGCATGAGGTTGAGTCCTGGTCACGGAGCCGTGGCAGGGACCAGACAGGAGATGATCACCCTCATTCGCGCCGCGGTCGAGCGCGGCATCAACTTTTTCGATACCGCTGAGGTTTACGGTCCGTTTGTGAATGAAGAACTCGTGGGCGAGGCTCTCGCACCCATACGCGACCAGGTCGTGATTGCGACCAAGTTCGGGTTCCAGATTGATTCAGGAAAGGATCCGCATCCCGTAGGCCTGAACAGCCGCCCAGCGTACATCAAAGAGAGCGTAGAGGGTTCGCTGAAAAGGCTCAGACTCGACATGATCGATCTTCTCTACCAGCATCGCGTCGATCCGAAGGTGCCTATTGAAGACGTTGCGGGCACGGTCAAGGATCTCATCCAGCAAGGCAAGGTCAGGTACTTCGGCTTGTCTGAGGCTGGTGCGCAAACCATCCGCCGCGCACACGCCGTTCAGCCTCTTGCAGCGCTTCAGAGTGAATACTCGCTCTGGTGGAAGCGCCCGGAAGATGAAATCATTCCCACTCTCGAAGAACTCGGCATTGGGTTGGTTCCGTTCAGTCCGCTTGGCAAGGGATTCCTGACCGGAGCGATTACGGAAAACACGCAGTTTGATCCAGAGGACAATCGCGGCAGTTTCCCGCGCTTCTCGCCCGAAGCCCTAAAGGCGAATCAAGCTTTGGTGGATTTGATTGCGTCCTTCGCCGCGAAGAAAAATGCGACATCGGCACAGATTGCACTCGCCTGGCTGCTGGCACAGAAGCCCTGGATCGTTCCGATTCCCGGCACCACCAAGTTGCAGCGTCTTGAAGAGAACATTGGATCGCTTACTGTCGAACTCACCCCGGATGATCTCCGCGAACTCGACGCCGCCACCGCGAAGATTCCCGTCTATGGAGACCGCTATCCAGCGGCTCTTGAACAAATGACCAATCGCTAAGAATAGAAGGTGAGGCACACGATGAAGTCCTTCTTTGCGGTCGCGGTCTTGCTCATTTCGATTCCAGCTTCATCTCAACCGGAGAGAAAAGGAATCATGCAGAAATCTGACTCAACTCAGGCAGTATTGACGCTCGACGATATCCATGCAGTTTACAACCCGTTTGCAAAGCGAGGAACACGCAGTGAACATATCTTTCGAAAACAAGGTCGCGCTCGTCACGGGAGCTGCATCAGGGCTGGGCCTTGCGACAGCCAAAGCCTTTGCTGAATCGGGCGCCTCCGTGGTGCTGGCGGACTGGAATGAGGAAGCCGTGCAATTCGCAGCCAGAGAACTTGCCAATAAAGGTCACAAGACCCTGGCTATCCGCTGTGACGTATCCGATGACGAGCAGGTGGAAGCCATGGTCAAACAGACGGTTGCCGCCTTCGGACGGCTCGATGTGGCGTACAACAATGCGGGCGTTCAAAACGTTCTTGCAGAGACGGCCGATACCACTCGCGAAGACTATGACCGGGTAATGGGGATCAATCTCCGCGGTGTATGGAGCTGCATGAGATTTGAGTTGCGACAGATGCGCGAACAAGGCAGCGGTGCGATCGTCAATTGCTCTTCGATTGGGGGACTCGTGGGAGGAGCCGAGCGTGGAATCTATCACGCCGCGAAGCACGGAGTCATTGGCTTCACCAAGAGTGCGGCGCTCGAATATTCAACCCGGGGAATCCGTGTCAACGCTGTATGCCCAGGGCTTATTTGGACGCCGATGGCTGATCAGATGGTCGCAGGCGGCCAGGGCGAAGCACTCAAGGCAATGGAGAAAAGCGTCCCAATGGGGCGGGTTGGCCGGCCTGAAGAGATAGCGGATGCAGTTCTATGGCTTTCGAGTGACGCCGCAAGCTACGTGACCGGGCAATCCATCTCCGTGGACGGCGGCTTCGTCATGCGCTGAGGAAGACAAGGAACCATGTGAGGCATTATTCCCTATCTGTGCGCACTTTGAAGAAAGAGAGATCGCAATGGCCGCATGGTCAAAAGAAGAGCTCCGCAAAATCGCCGACGCCGATGATCTGCGTATATCGCCATTTCGTGAGGATGGTGCCACCTACGGGACTCCGACGTGGATCTGGTCAGTGGTCCTCGATGATGCCCTTTACGTGCGCGGCTACAACGGGATTGAATCTCGCTGGTATCAGGCCGCCTTGCGGCAGAAGGCTGGGCGAGTCAATTCCGCCGGCATGACGAAAGAGGTCGCCTTCGAACCAGTGGACGACGGATCGACAAATGATCGGATCGACGAGGCCTATCGAGCCAAATACACGAAAAGTCCTTACCTCAAGCCCATGATAAGCTCACGTGCTCGCGCCGCGACCATTCGGATTGCGCCGCGGTAAATCTTGCACATTCCAGGCGATCATCAACAGAGTCGAGAAGACGGACAAGACCGATGATCCGATTGTTATTCCCCTAGGTGGTTGGGGCAGTCTCGCAGGATGCAGCGCGAGAGAGCAGCAGGTCGCGTTCGCGCGTATTGCGGGTAAGACCGGCGGCGCGTTCGAACTCGGTGCGGGCTTCACGGTGACGGCCTAGTTTGTAGAGGAGGTCGGCGCGGACGCTGGGGAGAAGATGGTAGCGCGCGAGAGAGGGCTCGGAAGCGAGGGCGTCTACGAGTGTCAGGCCAGCCTGGGGGCCAAGGGCCATGGAGGCGGCTACGGCACGGTTGAGTTCGATGAGCGTGCCGCGCTGGCGGGCGCAGAAGCATCTGTCCATTCTGACGAGCTGCGTCACACGCCGCATCTGCCGCCCGCTCCATCACCGCGCAGAAAGGGCCCTGCCTGCAGCCATGGCTCTGGACCACCCTGAGAAACTCGCATATGCTTGGTGAGTATCGATCGCTTCATCCAGAGGATGTGCGGATTGGTCCCGTAAAATAGGCCTAGCCAGAGAACCACTTATGGGAGGTTGGTTTTGTCCACCGCGCCTCACACTACCTGTATTTTTGAACAAGCTATAGCCGACCACATCGAGGTTGAGCGCCAGCTCCTCGATCAGCAGCCGGCGCTCAAGTCCATTGCCCTGGCGATGCAGGAGACCCTTCATCGCGGCGGCAAAATCCTCTGGTGCGGCAACGGCGGCAGCGCTGCGGATTCCCAGCATTTTGCCGCTGAGATCGTCGGGCGCTTTCGCCGCGAGCGGCGCGGACTGCGTTCCATCGCCCTCACCACAGACACCTCGATCCTCACCTCCATCAGCAATGATTACGGGGACGAGCAAGTCTTCTCCCGCCAGGTGGAAGCTCTCGGGAATCCCGGAGATCTGCTTTTCGGCATCTCCACCTCCGGCAATAGTAAGAACGTCATCCGCGCCCTCGAAGCAGCCCGTACACGCGGATTGGTAACCGTCGCCTTCACTGGAAGCGGCGGCGGACAGATGCTTGCCTTCGCCGACCACACCCTCGCCATCTCCTCCAGAGATACTGCCCGCATCCAGGGCGCACCTTGTGGCGGGGCACATGTTATGCGACTGGATTGAGCTGGATCATGTGCATACGGCTGAAAAGGCAACGCCGGCGGGGATTGAAAACCGTTGATGGAACAACTGCAGAACGTCATTCGGACCGTTGAGCATGACTGGGCGTCCAAGAGCATCCTCGTGCTCGGTGACCTGATGCTCGACAAGTACATCTGGGGTGAAGTCGCCCGCATCTCGCCGGAGGCTCCTGTGCCGGTTGTGTTGGCCACGCATGAGACGCAGCAGCCTGGCGGCGCAGCCAACGTTGCCATGATTCTGGCCCGCCTCGGAGCCCGCGCGCGGGTCGTCGGCTTTACAGGCTCTGACGAGAACGCGAGCCATCTGGCAGACTGCATTCGATCCAACGGCATCGAGGCCGGACTTGTCGTCTGCAGCGATTTTCCCACCATTACAAAGCTGCGCATCCTGGGCGGCCGCCAGCAAATGTTGCGCCTCGACACAGAGCGGAATGGCCTCAGGGCAGACAGCGATTATGACCGCCTCATCGAGACCGCCCTGGCGCTGCTTTCTGGTTGCGATGCCATCGTACTTTCTGACTACGCCAAGGGCGTGCTGACGCCCAGGGTCTGCCAGACCATTATCCAGGCCGCCCGCAAGCTCGACATCCCCGTCCTGGTCGATCCGAAGAGCACTGATTTTTCCATCTATCGCGGCGCAACAACCATTTGTCCAAATCTGATGGAACTCGCAAAGGCGGCGCAGGTTGACTCACACGACCTCAACGCTCTGCTGCACGCCGCTGAAGCCTTTGTCACGGAATTGGATCTCAGGTTCCTCATCGCAACCTTGAGTGAAAAAGGAATTGCTCTGGTGCGCCAGGGCAGCCGGTTCATCGCGCCTGCTGAGGCCCGTCAGGTTTTCGATGTATCAGGCGCTGGAGATACCGTGATCGCGATGATGGCGCTTTGCCTCGCCTGCGGACTTGCACCCGAGACTGGCGTGCAACTCGCCAACATCGCCGCGGGAATCGTGGTGGGCCGAGTTGGCACCGTACCCGTGGAACGGCACGAGCTGATGGCCGCCCTGACCCCTGAAATTGCGCTCCACGCCAAAGAGAAGGTCGTCGACCTGCCGGAACTGCTGATTCGCGTGGGCCTCTGGAAGAGAAAAGGCGAAACCGTCGTCTTTACCAATGGATGCTTCGACCTGTTGCACGTTGGACATATCACGGTGCTGGAACAAGCGCGCTCCTTTGGGCAGCGGCTCATCGTCGCAGTCAACAGTGACGCCTCAGTCCGCGGGCTCAAAGGGCCCGGCAGACCCATTGTCTCTGAGAGTGAGCGGGCGCGCGTCCTGGCGGCCCTTGCCGCGGTCGATGCGGTCGTGATCTTCGATCAACCCACGCCCATCGATCTGATTACCGCCATTCAGCCTGACATCCTCGTCAAGGGCGGAGACTACACCAATGAAACCGTCGTGGGCGCCAAAGAAGCTGCCGCCTGGGGCGGCCAGGTTCGCATTATCCCCACGGTAGACGGATTCTCGACCACCAACCTGATCCAAAAAGGCCAGTTGCTGCCGGAACCGCGGGGCGTCGCGCAATCGCTCTCCCCCGCGAAGACGACCTAAGGGTTCGCGCCCGTCCGCGTCGCGCCCACCCCTTCGCCCTTGAAGGAAAGCGCCTGACGCAGTCTCTCAAATCGCACCTTGGTCTCACGGTCCGACTTCAACCGTTCAATGCCTGCCTGGCTCAGCGCATACACCATGCCGATCAGGAATCCGACCAGCGTGGCCCCAAGCACAATCAGAAGGCGTCGAGGAGACGATTTCTTGTCCGGAGGAACAGCGGGATCGACAACCTGAATCACGGTGCCTTGCCGCGCTTCATCCAGCTTCGCGGCCTCAAACTGGCGGGCCAGAATATCAAAAATCGTCTCGTAGTACTTCACGTCGCGCAGCTTGCGAACGTATTCGAGTCCCGCCTCCGGCACTCTGCCTTTCGGCACCAGGAGGCTGGCCTCCGATCCGGATTCAGACCCGCCCAGCTTGGCAAGCTGCGTGCGCATGCTTTCCAGCTCCTGCTGCGCCTGCACGATTTGCGCATTCGGGCCGGTCGCAAAAGTCTCCAAAGACTTGATCTGAACTTCCTTGGTCGCAATCTGGGCGCGAAGCTGCGCGGCCGACTCAATCAGTGCGCGCGTCTGGCTGTCAAGCTGGATCAGCCCCGTCTGTTGCTCAGTCAGCTTGAGCGCTTCCTCGGCGGTCGCCAGGCTGTCTTTGGCCTGCTCAAGCTGCTGCTCGAAAAACAGCCGCCGCTGCGAAGCCTCCGAAATCGCCAGATGCTCTGACAGTTTGCGAAACTGGTCCACATATCCGTTGGCAAGCTCCGCGGCGCGCTGCGGGTCACGGTCGTCGACAGACAGGTGGATGAGGCCGTCCTTCCCATTGCCGTCTACCGTCGTATGGTTCTCCAGCGCCTTGCGCGCGTCAGAAAGATAATGCTTGTGGTACTCCTGCGCAATCCCGAAATGCTGGACAATCGCGTCTTCAACCGTTCGGACCTTCAGCATGGCCACATACATGTTGTTGGGGTTCTTGATGCCCAGCCCGCCCCCCGCCAGCGCAGCCATCCCACCCATGCTGCCCAGTTGAGAAGAGAGGGCCGCGCCGATCGAGGCGTTCTGCTGCGGCGGAAGCAGCGTCACTGACGCTTTGTAGCCCTAGGGGAGAACAAAGGCGACGATCACCGACAGCACGGCACACAACCGAGTTTGTCGCCGCAATATGGACCCACTGGCTCACACGTATACTTTGTCCGATACGATGCGGGCGCGAACATCTGGCTCTCATAGCGCGCTACGGCCTCAATCCACAAGCTGTCTCCAGCTTAGAAATCCCTGCCAATCTGCATGTATCGCAGGCCGCGCAGCCGCGCATAACGCCCGATATGCAGCCCCTGGGTGCGCAGTTGCCGCCCCAGCAGCCTGCCGCGGAGGAGCCCGCGGGTGCGAGTCCACAGCTCATCGCCCAGAAGATACCACCCGTTCAATTGCATGAAATTACGAATCTTGTTCATTCAGGTTCAGACAAATCCTTCAGAACCGAAGCAACGGACTTCCCAGAAGTCTATCCAATCGGTTCACCACCCGGAGGAAAAGAATCCACACCCGGCCCATCCGTCGCGGCATTCTGAAGATGGGATAATCGAAAACCCAATAACGAAAATTGCCGCCGAAGACCGGCTCCAGCGTTTTGTGTGGATCCTCCCCGACAAACGTCCCGCGACTTGCCTTCTGGCTCAGCAGAAAGGGTGGAAAAAAACGTTGCAGGGCGCCGTTCAGAATCGGGCGGCGCGTGCGCGGCGAACGGAGCCAGTCGTCCGTAATGCCCCGCAGGTTGGGCCCGAATACACGAAAAAGAGCATACCCGCCGGTATTGTCCGTCAGAGTGGCCACAAGCTGGTCATGCAGAACCAGGCTGCGGCGGTGATGATCCAACGCCGTGTAGATCCAGCCCAGCTGCAACAGGTTCGTGCCGACAAGCTCCGCAAAGGGCGGGTGAGCCAGCGACGAGACCCTTTCCTTGCTCACAATGTTGCCGCTGATGAAAGTGAAAAATATATTCACGTGGCAAGCCAGCGAATCCGCCCGATTGATGACCGTAAAGCCTCTGCTGCCATTCTGCTGTCGCGGCGTATAGCTCTCGGTAAATGCGCTGGAGGCGACATAAATCAGGTCGTACTCCTGCCCCTGCAGATGGGAAAGAACCTGGGCAATACTGCCGGGCTCGGGTACATCGTCGTCCCCGAAAACCCAGACATACTTCCCCTTCGCCTGCTCGTAACACTGCAGAATATTCCCGTCCGCGCCGAGATTCGACTCGTTTCTCAGATACCGGATGCGCAGCCCCTGCGACTGAAACTTGCTCACGATCTGCGGCGTCTCGTCCGGAGAAGCATTGTCGGAGACAATCAGTTCTACACCGGGCTGCAAGCGGAGTTGATCGTCCAGCGCCGACAGCAACCGGTCAAGAAATCGCGCGCGATTGTAGGTTGGAATCGCGATCGAGAGCAGTGGCGATTCAGAACCGGATTCTGTGTGCATCGCCTTCCGCTCTCATCGCTGAGGATGGACAGGATTCCTGAGATTCGCTCTGCTCGTTGCAGGAGGGTAAGGTGAAACCGGCATGCTCAACCATGCGAGTGGGACGTCATCTGCCCGCTTATTGTAGCAGGGCGCTGCATCGCCGGGACTCGACCGACGCCTGTGTGCAAAAAGCGAGGAGTCTGTGAAAATGGGGAGAGCGACGGGCAACCCGCACCCCGACCCGAATCCTTGCAAGAGGCCCCGGATGGCGTCACATTGCTGGTAGACTGATTTGTTTGGAAAACGCTTACCGGTCCACCGTGGAGCCCCTCAGGACCACGACGGCCGATCGCAGAACGGAGAGGCACATATGCTGCTTGAGACTTTGCGAAATGAGGTTCTGCATGCCAACCGCGAAATTGCACGGCGAGGGCTAGCACCGCACACCTTTGGCAATGCGAGCGGGGTCGACCGCACAGGCAGCAGGCCCCTGGTGGTTATCAAACCAAGCGGCGTGGACTATGCGAAGCTGACGCCGGCAGATCTGGTTGTCACCGACCTCGACGGCAATATCGTCGAGGGCAGCCTGCGGCCATCGAGCGACCTGGACACGCACACGCTGCTCTACCGCGAGTTCCTGCAGATCGGCGGCATCGTGCATACGCACTCGGAGTTCGCGACATCCTGGGCACAGGCATGCCGACCCATTCCCTGCCTGGGAACCACCCATGCGGACTACTTTCACGGCCCTGTGCCAGTCACTGAGCCGCTGACGGCCGAGGAAGTGGCGGAGGCCTATGTCCGGCACACGGGCGCGGTGATCGTGCGCCGGTTCAGAGCCGGGGGACTTGACCCGGTGGCCGTGCCGGGAGTGCTGGTCGCCGGGCACGCTCCGTTTGCCTGGGGCAAATCGCCGGCCGAGGCAGTGGAGCACGCAGATGTGCTTGAATACATTGCGCGGCTCGCCTTCAGAACGGCGCTGCTGAACCCATCAGTAACCGCCATCCCGGCCCACGTCAGCGAGCATCACTACCAGCGCAAGCATGGACCAAAGGCAACCTACGGCCAGAAGGGCTGGTAACCCGCCAGGCGGCTGCCCGTAAGATTCCCTCAAGTTCTGTGCATAGCCGGCGGAACGGAGCCGTTCCATACGGCGTAGAATAAGGGGTTGCGCAGGCAAACGGCGCGCGACCCGTCGAGATACGAAATTTCATAGTGAATATCTTTTCTCGTAGGGAGCTTACGACTTTTTGTATTTTGCGGCCTTAAGGGTGGGGGCGGCGCTACGGATAGCGCTGCGTCTATGCATTTTTTCCGCCTTTGAATCAACGAGTTAACGATCGACGAAACGAAAGTTATGAAAGTTAACTCCATGGCATTTGGCGTGCTTCTTAGTCAGATAGCATAGGGTGCTCCCCGATGGAGACCAACCTCCTTAACCGACTCCAAGCGACGCTGCTGGCCCTGGTCACGGTCGGCATGGTGGTGCTTGCGGTGATGAATTTCCGCCAGGAGAGCCAATTCCAGCAGCCCTTCGATGGCGTCTGGTGGATGGAGGGCCGCGGCGGTCTGGTGGCGGAGAGGGTGTTGCCGGATAGCCCTGGGCAACGGGCAGGCATCCAGCCAAACGATCTTCTCACAGCGGTCAACGACGACCCGACGACTCACCTGGCGGACCTCGACCGTGAGCTCTACCGGACCGAGGTGTACGGCAAGGCCAACTACGCGATCACCCGCGACAATATTCCATTGGATACGCCTGTGGTGGTGATTCCAGAGCCGCCGGACCGGAGCGTGCAAGAGGCGTTGCGGCTCATCGGTCTGATCTATCTGGCGATCGGGGTCTATGTGCTGTTCCGGCGATGGACCGCGCCGCGGGCGACGCATTTTTACCTGTTCTGTCTGGTCTCGTTTGCGCTGAATTCGCTGAAGTATACGGGCAAGCTGGATGCGCTGGATTGGACAGTCTTCTGGCTGAATGTGCTGGCGGAGTCTCTGCAGCCGGCATTGTTCCTCCATTTTGCCTTGAGTTTTCCTGAAGAGCGCTTGAAAAATGTCCGGCGGCGCCTGCTTCTGCCCCTGGTGTACGCGCCCGGCACAGCGATGCTTGCGCTGTGGTTGATGGCGATCAACCGCTGGGAAGCCACCGAGCTCTTGAAACATCGCCTGGATCAGGCAGGAACCGCGTACGACGCAATTTTCTATGTGCTGGCGGCGGTGATGTTCTACCACAGCTATCTGCAGGCCAACACGCCGCTGCAGCGCCAGCAGTTGAAGTGGCTATGGCGCGGCGCGTTCCTGGCTGTGGTTCCCTTCACCCTGCTGTATGCCGTGCCGTTCCTGTTTGATGTTCCCATGCCGGGGCTGCTCACCAAGGTAGCGGGCCTCTCGCTGGTTTTCCTGCCGCTCACCTTTGCCTGGGCCATTGTGCGCTATCGGCTGATGGATACAGACCTGATCTTCAAGCGGGGAGTCGCCTACACACTGGCGACAGGGCTTCTGGTCGGCGGCTACTTCGGCATTATTGCGATTATCGCCGAGGTGGTGCATCAGCGCCTGCCGGAAGCCATGCGTGAGTGGGCGCTTGTCGTCGCAATTCTGCTCACCGCGGCGATCTTTGATCCGCTCAAGCGGCGGATTCAGGACTGGGTGGACCGGGCATTTGATCGCAAGCGGTATGACTACCGGCGGGCGCTGGTGGAGTTTGGGCGCGGACTCAGCTCAGAGACAGACCTGAAGGCGCTGCTCGACTCAATCGTGGAGCGGCTGCCGCGCACCCTGCTGGTGGCGCGGGTGGCAGTGTTTCTCGCCGAGGAGCAGGGCCGACTGCACCTGGCGGCCTCGCATGGGCTGCCGGCAGAGTTGCAGACCATGCAAGGCCGTCTGGCCCTGGGCTTTCTGGACTTCGATCGCACCAAGGATCACACCCATATCTTCCTTGAGAATGCGCAGCAGGCTCTGCACCTGCCCCCGGACCAACGGCAGACCGCGGCGCTGTTGGATTTGAACTACTACTTGCCGTGCCGCGTGCAGGATGGGGCTTCTGCGCGAACGATCGCGGTGATTGGGCTGGGCCGCACCATCGGAGGAGATTTCCTATCGAGCGAAGATGTCGAGCTGCTCGAGTCCCTCGCCAGCTACATCGGAATTGCCCTGCAGAATGCGAGCCTCTATGCGCAGTTGGAGACAAAAATCACCGCGTTTGAACGACTCAAGGAATTCAACGAGAATATCGTCGAGTCGATCAATGTAGGCATTCTAGCCCTGGATCTGGATGACCGCATCGAGAGCTGGAACGCGCAGATGGAAGCGATGTATGCACTAAGCCGCGCGGAAGCCATCGGACAGGCGGCTTCGACTGTGTTTCCGCCGGCGTTTCTTGAGACGCTGAACAGTGTGCGCAATGAGCCCGGCGTGCATAACCTCTACAAGTTTCCGCTGACCACGCGGGCCGGCGAGCAGCGCACTGTGAATATTGCCATTGCCCCCCTCATGTCGCGGGAGTTTATCGCGCTGGGCCGCATCATCCTGGTGGATGACATCACGGAGCGCGTCAGCCTCGAGGCCCAGCTCGCGCAGTCTGACAAGCTGAGCTCGATTGGGCTGCTGGCAGCGGGCGTGGCACATGAGATCAACACGCCGCTGGCGGTGATTTCGTCCTACGCGCAGATGCTGTCGAAACAGATGCGCGGCGATGCCAGGCTGGGACCGGTGCTTGAGAAGATCACGCAGCAGAGCTTCCGCGCATCCGAGATTGCCAACGGGCTCCTGAACTTCTCGCGCACGTCGACGACGGAGTTTCGCGAGACGGATCTGAACCAGGTGATCCGTGATACTCTCTCGCTGCTCGAGCATCAGTTCAAAACGGCGCAGATTCAGGTGAACGCAGAGCTGGCCAAACAGTTGCCGCCGATCCACGGCAATCCCGGCAAGCTTCAGCAGGTCTTTCTCAACCTGCTGCTGAACGCCAAGGATGCGATGCCCGGTGGCGGGCAGTTGCGGATTATGACGCAGATCAACGGTCACGTCGAGGCGCTTATCTCCGACTCCGGATCGGGCATTGCGCCCGAACACCTGAAACGCATCTACGACCCGTTCTTTACTACCAAGACCATGCCCAAACCTGGAGAGAGACGCGGCACCGGACTCGGCTTGTCCGTTTCCTACGGCATCATTCAGGAGCACGCGGGCAAGATCGAAGTCGAAAGCGCAATCGGCGCCGGCACCACCTTTCACCTTGAATTTCCCCCGATGAGGAAGTCTGTCCATGCCTGAGCTTGATGAGCCATTGAATTTACCGGCAGTACCGGGCGCGCAGGAGTTTTCAGGCCGCGCCAGCATTCTGGTGATTGACGACGAGGCGGGCATTCGCGAATCCCTGGAGGTGCTGCTCACCCTGGAAGGCTACACGGTGAAGATGGCCAGCGACGGCGAGCAGGGTCTGCGGATTCTCGAGCTGGAAAATTTTGACCTCGTGCTCCTGGACCTGGCCCTGCCCGGTCAGAGCGGCCTCGAATTGCTTCCGCAGATCAAAGACCGGCAGCCCGAGACCCCCGTTATCATGATCACCGCGTATGGCACGGTCGACAACGTCGTGGAGGCGATTCGCGCCGGGGCTGAAAACTTTGTGCAGAAGCCCTGGGACAATGAAAAGCTGATGGCCGACATTCGCTCCGCTGTCGCCCTGCACCGCGCAGAAGAAGAAAATCTGCAACTGAAGCGGACTCTGAAGCAGCGCTATAACTTCACCAACATCGTGGGTAAGAGCGACCTGATGCTGCGCGTGTTTGACCTCGTATCGCAGGTGGCGCCGAGCCGGTCCACTGTGCTGATTCAGGGCGAAAGCGGCACAGGCAAGGAGCTGATCGCAAAAGCGATTCATGCCAATTCGCCACGCCGCGACAAGCCGTTTGTGCCGATCAACACGGGCGCAATGCCTTCCGAGCTGCTGGAGTCAACCCTCTTCGGCCACGTGAAAGGCGCATTCACTTCAGCCGTTGCCTCCAAGAAAGGCCTCTTTGAAGTCGCCAACGGCGGTACCCTCTTCCTCGACGAGATTGCCACCATGGGCATGGACACTCAGGCAAAGATCCTGCGCGTGCTCCAGGACCGACGCTTCATGCACCTGGGCGGAATTCAGGAAATCCAGGTGGATGTGCGCATCATCGCCGCTACCAACGTGGACCTGCGCCTGGCTGTGCGCGATGGGCGCTTCCGGGAAGATCTCTTCTACCGGCTGAACGTCATAACCGTAGACCTGCCGCCGCTGCGCTCACGGCGCGAGGACATTCCACTCCTGGCGCAGCATTTTCTGGATTTCTACACGCGGGAAAACAGCACGCCGCCGCGGAAGTTGTCAGCCGATGCCTTGCGCGCGCTCATCGACTATGAGTGGCCGGGCAACGTGCGGGAGTTGGAAAACTCGATCGAGCGCGGCGTTGTCCTTTCCTCCGGGCCAATCATTGGGTCAGATCTGCTGCCCGGACAAATCACGGGCCGCAGCTTTCAGGACGCGCTGCTGGAGCACAACCCTAACGCCTCTCTGTTCGACATCATGGAGGACATTGAAAGGCGCATCATTGTGGAGAAGCTCGAGCGCTGCAACTGGAACCAGACAGACGCAGCCGAGCAGTTTCGCGTTCCGCTTTCCACCTTGAACCAGAAGATCAAGCGGCTGAATATCGAGATTCGCAAGCGCAGCCGGGAATAACAACGCCGCGCCCTGCAACCGCTGCCTCTCATCAGCGCGGTTGCGGGGTGTGGCATTGGTGCGTTTGCGTTGCGCTTCGTTACCGCTGGACGGTGACGGAGAGCGGCTGTGTCAGACCGAAGACAACGATTGACTCCGAGCGAATGACAAGCGGCTTGTTGCCGGTATAGGCCGCGCCCGCTGTACCCGCGCCGCCGCCAAGCAGGCCGCCAATCAACGCGCCCTTGCCGCCGCCCGCCAATGCGCCAATTAGCGCGCCAGCGCCGGCGCCGCCCCCGATCAATGCCGCAGTGCGCTTGCCCTTGCCCTTCTCGCTCACCACATATTCGGTGGCGCTCACCGGGCGACCGCCGATCTGCTGCAGCTCGATCGCCAGCACGCCGGAGCCGGCAAATCGGCCCTGATTCTTTGAAGAGACCACGGCGCCGGAGACCTGGGTGCCTCTGGGGAAGACCACGTCACCACTCGGGGTGGTAAGCGCGGAAGAAAGCTCTCCCGTGAAGGGGTCGCCCACGTTGGAAGCGCGGGAACTGAGCATTTCATTCACGCGAACGTTGATGTCCGTACCGGGCGCTACGGTGAGCGTGACGGGAACCGGCGCCGGAGCGGGCGCTTGCCCGCTGGGTCCGCCATTGGCATACTGGCCGGGGCCGCCTGGCCCGCCAGAGGCTGTACCAGAGCCGGCAGGGGCTGAGCCGGGAGCGGCGCCGGGTTGCGCCGCAGAGGTCTGCGTCGTGGCGTCCGGACTGGTTGAGGTTTTTTTGCAGCCCGCAAAGGAGGTGGCAAGCACGAAGGCCAATACGACCGCAGATGCGGCAATTGGGTGGTGGAATAGTTTCTTTTTCATTGGTTCGTTCCTCTAATTCCTCAGAACGCCTGGATGCGTTCCTCGGGGGATTGCGCCGGTCGTCAGGGCGCGCCGGCGGGCCGGATTTGTAAGTCGCTGCGGCAGGCCGCGCGATGCGGATGCAGGGCCCTTGCGCTTTCATCATACACTTAGGTTTTTTGAGCTGCCACGGTTTCCCATCGCGCAAGAAACGATCGTAATCCTGCGGGCGGCTGCAACCACAGGTCGGCCGCGGTGGCGCGCCACGTGCGTCGAATCAGCACGCTGAGATGCGGCCCGCGCGCTTGATTCACGGCCTGAAACGCTGCCTCATCGGTGAGGTCATCGCCAAGGTATGCAACCGGCGCGCCCTCCCCTGCCTCTTGAAGCAACTGGCGTACAGCGCCGCCTTTGTCGCGCCCCACTCGAAGCTCGACGCCGGACTCAAACTCAAGCAGAGCGATCCCCTCCAACTGCGCAAAGGGCTCAAACAAAGCACGGGCGCGCTGCTCGATCTGCCTTGCGCGCGAAGGCGTATGACCGCGCCAATGCATCACGGCGGCGTTGGGCTTGTCCTCAAAGAGCCCGCCGAGTGCGTGGCGGCGCAGTTGCGCGCGCACCTCATCGAGTGCGGCGCGTGCGGCCGGAGACGCATCCTGCAACTCGCGCTCCCCGTTGGGATGCAGCCGCTCCGCGCCATGCAGTCCCCACACTTCCACGGGAGGGTCGAGAGCGAGCATGGGCGCAATCTCAGCAGCCGGGCGGCCGGTGATGACCGAAATCTGCGAGCGTCCGCAGCGCTGAATGCGCTGCAGTTGCTCGCGCACGCCTGCCCACGGCCGAGCCTTGAAGCGATCGACGCGAAAGTTCGCCAGCGTGCCGTCGTAGTCGAGAAGAAGCAGGGGGCGTCGCGTGGAGCGGGCCAGTCCCTTGAAGAAGCTCTCAAGTCTTACGTTAGCCTCTGCATTGCGATGCGCATCAAAGGTCGCTGCATTGGAAGGCAAACGATTCGCTCTCTTTCTAGGCCCGTTTACGATGCGCCTCACCGGGAGCGGCTGCTTCCGGCTCAACCGGCATCGACGCTGCGGCTTGGTCCTTTTCCAGGCGAACCTCGCGCAGCGCACGCAGAACGCTTGCAGCCCAGCGGTAGATGTTGTACTCCATCACCTGGCGACGCATCAGCTGCATGCGCTGGCGGCGCTCTTCGCGGGGCATCTCCAGGCCGCGGTGAATGGCCTCTGCCGTTCCGGCAATGTCATAGGGATTCACAATGAGCGCATCGCGCAGCTCGACGGATGCGCCGGCAAACCTGCTGAGGACCAGAGTGCCATCTTCATCGTCCCGTGCGGCCACAAATTCTTTTGCTACCAGATTCATGCCGTCATGCAGTGAAGTCACGACGCAAACATCCGCGACGCGATACCAGCGCGCGACCTCTTCGTGGCTGCACTGGCGCTCGATGAGCACGACGGGGCGCCAATGGGCTGTCTGGTGGCGTTGATTGATGCGCGCTGCGGCTTCTACCACGCGGCGTCTCAGGTCCACATAGCTGGGAATGCGCGTGCGGCTGGGCGCGGCGATCTGCACCATGGTGAGGCGCTCGCGATGCCAGGGGTGTTCTTCAAGCAGCGTCTCAAACGCCAGCAGCCGCTCCTCAATGCCCTTGGTGTAATCCATCCGATCGACGCCCAGCGCGATGGCCTCAGCGCGGACGCCGTGCTCGGCGAGAAGCTTGCTGCGGAGCGTGTCGCGCGTGGCTTCCGCTTCCGCATCCTCCTCTGGGTCCGCATCCATTACAGGCCCGCCCTCGAAGGCGACGCTGATCGGATACGGGCGAACGGAGGTCACGTGTCCATGGCGGCGCACAGTCATCTGCTCGCGACTCGTGCGCGCTTCGATGGTGCGGTCAATGGTGGCGAGAAAGTTGTTGCAGTGCAGCGGAATGTGGAATCCGATGAGGTCCGCGCCCAGCAGGCCTTCGAGCAGTTCAGACTGCCAGGGGCAGATGCCGAAAGCCTCAGGGTTCGGCCACGGAATATGCCAGAAGATCGACACACGGGCATCGGGGCGGGCGGCCTTGATCAGGCGCGGCAGCAACGCGAAATGATAGTCCTGCACGAAGACGATGGGCTCGGCGCAGTCTTTCATCTCCTCCAGCAGCGCGGCGGCAAAGCGCGCATTCACGCGCTGGTAGCATGCCCAGTCTCCGGCGCGAAAGATGGGTCGCGTATGAGCGATGTGGCAGAGCGGCCACAGGCCTTCATTGGCAAAGCCATCGTAGTAGTTGGACTCTTCTTCATTGGAGAGCCAGACACGGCGCAGAGTATAGCGCGGATCGTCGGGCGGAACGCGCAGTCGATCGAACTCGTCCACGGTTTCAGCATCGGCGTTGCCGCTGCCGCTGGCCACCCAGACGCCATCGCAGGCACGCAGCACAGGCTCAAGAGCGGTAACCAGACCGCTGGGAGGCACGTGGCAGACGATCTCTTTGCCCTGGTGCATATGCACGTAGGGCTCGCGGTTTGAAACCACGAACAGGCGGCTGGTGCCTGCCTTGTCGCGCATGTGTACGGAGAGCCTCTCCGCAGTCCAGAGATTTTCGCCCGCATCGCGCAGGCGCGCTTCGGCTTCAGCGGCGGCGCGCGCACTGCGCAGGCTTTCGGCCATGGTCTCCACTTCGCGCGCCAGAGGCGTAAAAAAGCTCAGCTCCTTTGCGGCAGAATGCGCGGCACGTACGGGATGGCCTGCCCGCAGCCTGCGCATACGGTCAACGACGCGCGTCATGGGCTGCAGCAGGAACCAGCGCACCATGGCGAACGTAATGCCGGCAATCAGAATCACCGTGGCGACAATGCGCCAGAAGCTGCGCGCCCACACGTCGTAAGCCGCGTCGCGGATGTACCCTGCATCCGTCACCAGGACGAATGCTCCCTTGAGCTCGTTGCCGTTGTGCAGCGGGAAGTCTTCTTCCAGCCACTGCCGATCGCCTGCGTGACCAAAGCCGCCCAGGACCGCGCCCTTACGCAGAGTGCGCGCAAGGGTCGCGTCTGAGAGCGAGTGCACCAGATCTATTGGACCGGAGAAGGCAAGCAACTTGCCTTGAGGATCGTAAACCGCAACCGCCGTGGCAGACGTGCGCTGCTTCGCCTGTAGAACCAGGGCCGAAAGGGACACATCGCTGCCCGATGCGAGGGCCTGTTCAATGGATGGCTGAATGCTGACGCCCATCCATTTCGTGCGCCTCACCAGTTCCTCGCGCAAGATGTGCTTATGCGCAAGAACATCAAAATACGTGGAGGCCACAGAGACCAGTGTGACGCATGCAACCAGCGCAAGAATCAGGCGCAGACGAAATTTGTGCACAGCGTTCCTCCCTTCTACCGGTCTACCTGTTTGGACGCAAAAATGCCAGCATTTAATGCTCGCACACAACGCTTAATACGCTAAACGACTGGATTTCATGCACATAAGCCGCCCGCGCCAACCCAATTATTTTTTTCGCGGCTGGCGCGCAAGGTCTCCATGGGGCAAGCCGGACGGGCGCATTGCACAGAATGCCACGCTGCCGCGCCATGCGCTATCCTGTGCAGGAGAGCTTCCGGCTCTCCATCCTGCAGGCGACGGCTTAGGCAAGAGAATGGCGAAAGACCCAATCGAAAGCACCGCCAAGCGCATCGTCCTCACCGTGCAGGACTATTCCCTGTTCTCCTACCGCGCCATTTTGAATCTTTTCCGGCCGCCCGTTTACTGGTCCGATTTCCTCATGCAGTCCGACATCATTGGCGTCGGATCGCTGTCCATTGTGGTGTTGTCAGGGCTGTCAACCGGGGGCGTGCTGGCGCTACAGTCGGCTGCCACACTTTCAGCATTCGGCGCCACTGCCGTGACTGGCCAGTTCGTAAGCCTGACAATGATTCGCGAGCTCGGGCCGGTGCTCACTGGCGTGATGGTCTCGGGTCGGAATGCGTCGTCAATGGCCAGCGAGCTGGGATCGATGGTTGTGACCGAACAGATTGATGCAATGCGCGCGCTGGGCGTGGATCCCCTTCGCAAGCTCGTGACTCCCCGCATCTTTGCCAGCGTTTTCATGCTGTTTTTTCTCACCATCGTCGCGGATGCTTTCGGCATCATAGGCGGCGGGCTGGTCACCGTGTTCATGAACCACCAGAATGGCACCCAGTATCTCAACATGGCATGGGAACACCTTCGCCTTCCTGACATCGTGCAGGGACTGGCGAAGCCGCTCTTCTTCGGCTATATCCTCTCGTCGATCGGCTGCTTCTATGGCATCCGGACGACAGGAGGAACACAGGGTGTAGGCCGTTCCACCATTCAGGCGGTAGTCAACGCATCGGTTCTGATCATCTTTGTGGACTTTCTTATCAGTCGCCTCATACTGACGCTTTTTGCCGGGTGGATGTGACACCGACCGTCGCACAAACCGCGCGAAGCTTTGCTTCTGAACCGGAAGCCGGGTCTGTGCTGACATTTCGCAATGTAACCCTGGGCTTTGCCGGCCCTCCGGTGCTGGAGGATATCAGCTTCTCGGTTGCGCCTGGCGAGACGCGGATTGTGCTGGGGCCGGTCGGCGTCGGAAAAAGCGTCCTGCTCAAGCTCGCCAATGGACTTCTGCGTCCGGATGAGGGTAGCATTCATCTCTTTGGCGAAGACATTTCGCACATGCGCGAGGAAGACCTGTTCGCGCTGCGCAGGCGTGCCGGGATGGTGTTTCAGGAGGGCGCGCTGTTTGACTCGCTCACCGTGCGCGACAATGTCGCGTATCAGATGATTCAGGAGCGCGTCGCAGACAGCGAAATCGACGCCCGCGTCCTGGAAGCGCTGCGCTTTGTGGGACTGGAGGAAACGTTCAGCTACTTTCCCAGCAGTCTTTCAGGAGGTATGCGGCGCCGGGTTGCCATTGCGCGCGCGCTGATTCATCACCCTGACCTGCTGCTCTACGATTCTCCCACCGGGGGGCTGGATCCAGTGACCTCGACGAACATCATCGAGTTGATTGTGAAGCAGCGCGATGTGTTCCATACACCGTCGCTCATGGTGACGCACCGGCTCCAGGACGCGTTCACAATGTGTACGCATCGGTTCGTCACCCAGGACAATGGGATGGTGCCGTTGCCGGAAGGCGAAACAGACCCCAAGACAAGCTTCCTGATGCTTTCGGAAGGGCGGCTGATCTTCGATGGTTCTCTCGGCGCACTGGTCAGGAGCGAGGATCCCTTTGTGCGGGAGTTTCTGGAGTAGGGCCCCGGCGCGGCGAAAAATGACATGGGCATCTTCGCCGTGAACGCTTATGGTAGAGATGGATTATGACCCGGCGATGGCTCCACATCGTGATGGCTCTGTTGCTGACCACCCTCTGGCAGCCGCATCGTGCTGCTGGGTACTCCCTGCTCACGCACGAAGAACTGGTTGACCTGACCTGGCAAAACTCGATCGTGCCGCTGCTGCTCAGCCGCTATCCCTCGCTCACTCCGGCAGACCTGGAGCAGGCCCGCGCTTACGCATACGGCGGTTGCGTCATCCAGGACATCGGCTACTACCCCTTCGGCGATCCACGCTTCTCTGATCTCACACACTATGTGCGCTCCGGCGACTTTGTCGTCAACCTGTTTCGCAACGCGCAGAATGCGAATGAGCTCGCTTTCGCAGTGGGTGCGCTTTCGCACTATGTCGGCGACTCGCTCGGTCACTCGACCGCCACAAACCTTGCGGTGCCCGTGGACTTTCCCAAGCTGCGCGCCCGGTATGGCTCAGTGGTCAGCTTTGCGGAGGGTAAGCACCAGCATGTGCGCACAGAGTTCGGATTCGATATCGATGAGGTGGCACACCATCGCATGGCGCCGATTCGCTTCCTGCGTCATATCGGCCTCAAGGTACCCGTGCGGCAGTTGGCGCTCGCCTACTACCAGACCTACGGACTCGCTCAGGATTTTTCTGTTGTGAAGGGGCACCGTTTCAACGTGCCCGGCTATCGCTTCGCTGCACGCACATTCATCCCGCGCCTCGCATACGCTATCACCATCCTGCACCGCAACCACGAGCCCGCGGAGCCCGATAGCCCTGAAGCCGCGGAGATCGAGAAGGAGGTGGCTGCCGTTGCAGCGGAGAATCAATGGGATGCCTACCGGCGCAAACCCGGCATAGGAACCTATGCGCTGGCAGGATTAATCTTCGTGACGCCGAAAATCGGTCCGTTCAGTGAACTCGCGGTGAAAGATCCCACAACAGCGACTGAAGCCGATTACCTCCACAGCCTCACGCTCTCGCTCGCGGTGTTTCGGGATGTCCTGTCGCGGTTCACGCCGCCCCCTGCACGCAGATCGATGCACAGTAGCGATGCGCCAAAGGCTTTCTCGCAGAGGTTTCTCGCAGGACTGCTGAAAGATCCGAAGGCGAACCGCGACGTGTTGCTGCGATCCAGCGACTTGCGGCACCCGCTGCCGAATCGCGATTTGGACACGGGGTACGTAGTTCGACCCGGCGGTTATCCGCTGACCGACGCCACCTATGCGGATCTCCTGCGGCGTCTCGCGCGCAATCCTTCGCAGCCCATCCCACCCGGCATCAAGGAAGACATCCTCGCCTACTACGCGAACCCCGACGCGCCGATCTCAACCATGCGCAATCCCAAGCGCTGGGCGCAGGTGCAGGCCGATCTGAAGACGCTGTTCGCGATGCCGACCAGCCGCGCGCCCGAGCCCTACCCGACCTACGCCGAAAGCATTGAAGAGGACGAGTAGGGCTCGTTGTGAAATGCACGGCGCACAACCTCACCGGTCAAGACCTGTGATTCCTCGCGTTGAGGTGCAGGCTAGCTGCGCCTAGGGCCAATCTGCTAGCCTTTCTGGTTTCGGGTTTCGCAGAGAAGAAAGGTGCAATCATGGCATTTAAATTCCAGGGCTTCGATTTTCTAAATCTTGACGCGACTTTTACTGAAGACGAAATCCTTGTCCGGCGCACAGCGCGCGACTTTGTCGAAGACAACCTGATTCCCATCATTGAAGAGTGCTTCCGCACCGCCCGCTTCCCGCGTGAACTGGTGCCCATGATGGGCGAGCTCGGCTTCTTCGGCGCGAACCTTGAAGGCTACGGATGCGCGGGCATGTCCAACGTCGAGTACGGGCTGGTGATGCAGGAGCTGGAGCGAGGAGACTCCGGTCTGCGCAGCTTTGCCAGCGTGCAGTCCGCGTTGGTCATGTATCCCATTTACACCTTCGGCTCTGAGGAGCAGAAGCAGAGGTGGCTGCCTGGCCTCGCGGCGGGCAAGAAGATCGGCTGCTTTGGCCTCACCGAGCCCGGCTTTGGCTCGAACCCCGGCGGCATGACCACTACTGCTCGAAAGGCCGGCGATGAGTATATCCTTAACGGCGAAAAAATGTGGATCACCTCCGGCAACGTCGCAGACATTGCCGTCGTCTGGGCCAAGGTCGAGAACGAAGACAACCGCGTGCGCGGCTTCCTCGTTGAGACAGACCGCCCCGGTTTTCGCGCTGACGAAGTCCACGGCAAGTGGAGCCTGCGCGCCTCGGTCACCAGCGGGCTCTCCCTGCAGGACGTACACATCCCCGCCGCCAATCTGCTGGCCGGCACCGGCGGTCTCAAGAGCCCCCTCATGTGTCTCAACCAGGCGCGCTACGGCATCAGTTGGGGAGCCATTGGCGCGGCCATGGCCTGCTACGACACCGCTCTACAATATGCCCAGACCAGAAAACAGTTTCACAATCAGCCCATCGCCAGCCATCAGCTGATCCAGGAGAAGCTCGTCTGGATGGCCAGTGAAATCTCGAAGGCGCAGTTGCTCTCGCTGCAGGTGGGCCGTCTGAAGGACGCCGGAACCGTCGGCCATCAGCACATCTCCATGGCCAAACGCAACAACGTTTGGATGGCTCTGGAGTGCGCGCGCATGGCCCGAGACATCCTTGGAGCCAATGGCATCACCGAGGATTACCCCATCATGCGCCACATGATGAATCTGGAATCGGTGAAGACCTACGAGGGCACGCATGACATTCATGCGCTCGTGCTGGGGCAGCATCTCACCGGCATTGCCGCGTATTGAAGCCGCACATCCCTGCGGTGCTTATTCCTCAAACCGCGGTCGAAGTCCAGAGTCGCTCAGCGCGGCCATCAGCGCAGCCACGTCTCCAATGCGCTCCCCCAGCACAGATGGTGTAAGGTCGCACGCAGCCGCGGCCTGCGGCAGCGCCTCGTCCGCAATCACCTTGCGCGCCGGGCCCAGGATGCGTTCCCCCAGCGCCACGCCCAGCGAGCCAAATACAATCACCTGCGGGTTCAGGGCATCGATCAGCAACGCCAGGCCGCGGCCCATCCAGTGGCCGGCGACTTTAGCCACCTCAAGTGCATCGGGATCATCGCGCAGTATCGCTTCCACCAGCGCCCGAATCGGTGTTGCCGCGCTCCAGCGCGCAGGATACATCTGTGCAGCAAGTTCGACGAGGCCGGCGCCCGAGGCAAACGACTCCCACGAGCCGCGCTTGCCAAAACCCAGCGGGCCGTCCTCCGCGAGCCGCCAGTGGCCCACTTCGCCGGCCGTGTCGCTGGCTCCGCGCAAAATCTGCCCATTCACGATGAACCCTGCGCCGATCCCTGTTCCGAAGGTCAGAAAAACCAGGTGCTTCAGTCCCGGTCGCTTCGCTCCCACACCGAAGTGAAACTCCGCCAGCGCGCCTGCGTTGCCGTCATGTTCCACCGCGACAGGCAAGCCTGGAAACGCATCCATCAGGTGCGCCTTCAACGGCACTTCATGCCAGCCGGGCAGGTGCGGCGGATCCAGCAGGAATCCATCGTCAATCCTCAGCGGTCCGCCGATGGAAACACTGATCTCTCCAATCACCCGCCCGTTGCGTGCTGCCTCCTCCTTCACCGCTTTCGCTCGCGCCACAATCTCCGGAAAGGTCGCGGTAAAGGGCATCGCCGCGCGCGTCTCCATCTCCGTCCGCTGCAGGATGCGGCCGTCCAGCGTGCCTTCCACGCAGGCTGTCTTGGTGCCGCCAATGTCAAAGCCGAGAATGGTGCCCGGGCCGGGTTGCTTGCTTTCCATACACATCATCGCCATCTGCCGGGTGCCAGTCTCTCCGGCGGGTCTCGCCGGGATTCTACCATCTGCCTCGCATCAACTGAAAAGCGCCGACCCCGTAGCGCAGTCCCCCGATCACGTATCCGCGCGTCAGATGACACTCGACAAGACGCGCCCGATGCGGCATAGTCGATGCCATGCCGAAATTCTTTCACTCATTGTTTGTCCTTCCCGTTTTTGCAACTGTTTCTCTTGCCGCCACCGCGCAGCAGCCCGCCGCGCCTCCCATCGTGCTCCACGCCGCTCGCCTGCTCCAGGTGGATACAGGCATGGTGCTTGCGCCCGGCGAAGTCCTCATCGAGGGCGAACGCATCCGCGCAGTCGGCACATCGGTCGAGCATCCCGCAGGCGCAACAGTCCTTGACCTGGGCGACACAACACTGCTGCCCGGCCTCATTGACGCTCACGTACATCTGTTTCTGCATCCGGGCGCTGAGGACCTGCAGACGGTGGAAGAGTCTGTGCCGTGGCGGACAATTCTGGCAGAGCAGGCGGCGAAGGCGGACCTGATGGCGGGGTTCACGGCGGAGCGCGATATGGGCACGGAGGGCGCGAGCTCGGCGGACACAGCGGTGCGGAACGCGATCAACGAGGGCATCATTCCCGGCCCGCGTATGCGCATCAGCGGCAACGCGATTGACATTCTTGGCGGGCATGAAGACGCGAACGGCTTCAATCCGGCGCAGCATGTGCTCTCCAATGCGGACCGCGCGAATGACGACACGGAGATTGTGGAGGTGATTCGCGAGCAGCACAAGCAGGGCTCAGATTTCGTAAAGATGTACGAGACCGGACCAGACCGGATGATCAACGGCATGCTGCATACGCCCTATCAATACACAGCCGCGCAGCTCGCTGCGGCCGTCGGCGAAGCGCGCCGCCTGGGCACGACGGTCGGCGTGCACGCGATGGGTGAGCCGGGCACGCTCTTTGCGGCGGAGGCGGGCGTCGCCTCCATTGACCATGCCACGCAACTGAGCGATGAGACTATGCGCCTCATGCGCGAGAAAGGCATCTTCGCCGTACCCACCTTCACCATCTTCGACTACTTCGCGCATCATCGCGGATCGCAGGACCAGGCGGCGGGCGAGGCTGCAATGCTGGACTACAAGATCGCGCAATTCAAAAAGCAGCTGGCCGCGGGCATTCAGTTTGCCGTGGGTTCGGATGTAGGACCATTTCCGCACGGCACGCAGGCGCGCGAGATGACATTGATGGTGCGCTACGGCATGAAGCCGCTGGCGGTGCTGCAGGCCGACATGATCAACGGAGCAAAGCTGCTGGGCTGGGCCGGCCAGATTGGCGAACTAAAGCCGGGCTACTACGCGGATGTGATTGCCGTGCCAGGCAATCCGCTGGACGACATCAGTGTGGTGGAGCATGTGACTTTTGTGATGAAAAACGGCGCGGTGTTGCGGCAGTAGACGCTAGCGGTGTCCGCATCCCAGCCGGACATGGATCCGTTTTGAAAGGGCACCATTTCTAGCGGACAACACTAGAGCATTTTCTGTTTTACTGTAGACCACCGAGAGCAAGTCTGAACCAAGCCATTGCATTGTCAGGAGTGATGTGTGGCAGGGCCTCGGTGATGGCCTGATCGAGTGTTTCTTTGGTTCGTGCCTTGGCCGCGCGGAGCAGTTGTTTGAGTCTTGCCCAAGCCTTCTCGATAGGGTTCAGATCGGGAGAGTAGGGCGGCAGATAGAGCACCTCTGCGCCAGCTTTTTCGATCCATTCGCACACTGCTGGCGCCTTGTGCACGCTCAGGTTGTCCATCACCACCACGTCGCCGGGTTTCAGTACCGGGTACAGCAGATGTTCGACGTAGGCCAGAAAAATATCGGTGTCGGTGGGCTCTTCGATGGTCATGGTTGCGACCATGCCATTCAGGCTCATGGCGCCGAGAATGGTCATGATCTTCCAGTGGCCGCCAGGCGTCGCCTCATGGAGGCGTCTTCCTCCCAGGCCCCGCGCATAGAGCCGCGTCATCGAGGTCGTGACGCCACTCTCGTCCAGGAAAATCAGCCGCTCCGGTGAGATCGACTGGATGCGCGCTGCGAACTCTTCGCGGCGCGCGCGGTTGGCTTCGCTGTCCCGCTCGACCGCGTGGAGTGACTTTTTTCAGCCGCAGACCCAACTTCTTCAGCAGGTGCCAGATCCGTCCCAAGCTGAGCGACACGCCAGCCTCACTGTGCAACTTGGCCTGCAGTTGGGCCAGCGTCAGATCGGGCTGCGATGCCACCCAATCCATCACCTGACGCTGTGCCTCGGCGCCGGCCCGCCACTTACGCCCGGGTTGGTGCGGCACGCGCTCGGCCTGCCCATTGCGGTTCCGCTGTGCGGAAATCTTCTTCGCCCAGCCCACGCTCACCAGGAAACGATCCGCAAGTTCCTCCAGCGTCTCCTCGCCTTGATCGTAGGCCCACAGAAACTTACGGCGCAGGTCATCCCCATATGGCTTCGCCATCGATTCACTCGCCGCAGAGTCTCGCCAAAG
>JAJZGF010000152.1 GCA_021805025.1 Acidobacteriota bacterium | reverse complement strand
GGAGCCGGGATGCGGGGAGTGCTCATGGGGAAGCCCGCCTCAAAACCAGCTTGCACCCTGTAATTTTCGCCGTCAAGCGTCGGGATGCTGGAAGCCTTTGTTTATCAGCGCGTTTACACGCTGCACGCTGTAGAGTGCTCTGCCGTTTACTGGCGTAAACGCATTGCCGCCATGTTGAAATTGCAAATTAGCAAGTTGCTGATTTAGAGCGCGTTAACGTTGGCTAGCCGAACCAAAGGGCCAGTTTACCGGCAGCATCCCATTTGGGGGTGACGTGTCAGCCTCCAACCGCTGCTTTAGCAGCGCAGTTCTTAAAACTCGCCGTGCCGAAGCACCGCGTCATCCAGAGACGCCGTACTTCGGGATGCTCCCATGCGCGGTGACCCGGATCGACAATGCCTGCTGCTGCGGAGTTGGTGCCGCTTCCTGCTGCGCTGCCTTGTCGGCCACGGTTCGGGCACAACGAACAATAGGGACGGGCGCGAAGTGACCATGACCGCCGCAGTCCACGGTTTGCTGACGCAATGCGTAGCGGGCAAGTCGTCAGAGGATGCCGTCTTCACTCGACCGGATGGAAAGGCCGTTAGAGATTTCCGGGATACCTGGGCAAGGCTACCGAAGCCGCTGGTATCCCCGGCCTGCTGTTTCACGATCTGCGCCGGAATTGCGGAAGGTGTCATTATGAAGATCGGCGGTTGGCGAACTCGTAGTGTCTTTGAGCGCTATGCAATCGTCTCGCAAACAGAAATAGCCGAAGCACTGAAGAAGCTGAAAGCCACCTAGACGTCAGCCACGTTACCCCTCCATACATCCCAGCACAAGATCGCAGCGTCGCTATGGTACATTTCGTCTGGCGATACTCCGTTAGTCTTGTCCTTGTACATGATTGGACTTCACTTGCAATAAATGGAGGAAAGAATTTCATGGAGAAAAGCCACGCGAACCCTGAGCAGAAGGGCCAGGGCACCGCAGTTCCGCGCATCGGGGCGGACGAGATGCAACCATTGCCAGAAAATGAAACACCATTGGCGCGGCTCTGCCGATACTATCTGGATTGTTTGTGCCACGAAGACTTGGGCGGCGTCAGCGTGTTTGCTCGTCCAAACAATGGAGTATTGGAGTACGCGGAGTTCGAGAGCTCGCCTTTTCCTGAGGTATCCGCGCCATTGCACTCCTCGGTAGTGCGAGGATTTCTCAACAGCCTTGAGCAGGATATGAATGGAAAGACACTCTTTCTAGGCTATCCGCTGCGCTTGAAACGAACGAATGGCACAAATGGTTTCAAGATCGAACCACTCTTCCTGTTCTCATTTGAAGAACCAAGCGCTGGGCAGAGCAATATGGCGTTGCTAATCGACACTCCCCAGATAAACTTCGAGGCCCTAAAATCCCTAACAAATCCACAGGAAACCGGCTTTCTTCAAGAAGCGGCAATTCTAGCAGAGAACCTGGGACTTGGAGACTTGACTGGAGAGCAGCCAGGGCTTGAGGAGATGTTGGCCCTGTTACGTCAAATTCGGCCAACATGGGACTGGAGAGAAGATATCCAACCGGCAGTCTTGAGCGCTGGAGTTCCGTTGCCGGAACTGACGCAGCAAGGCATATACAACCGTTGCATTCTGATCGCTGCGGAAAAGTCCACTTATACACGCGGACTTGAGATGGAACTTAAGGAGTTGAAGGACGCCCCTGAGACGCAGTATGGCGCTACCGCTTTGGGCCGCTGGCTCAACCCACAGACCATCGCAGCTCAACCTGTAGCCCTGAAACAGCTTGTCGAAGTGGTCTCGCTAAACGAGGAGCAGCGGGAAGCCGTGCAGCGGTCGCTTGCGAATCCTTTGACCGTAATTAGTGGCCCACCTGGAACCGGAAAATCCCAGGTAGTTACGTCATTACTGGCAAACGCTGCCTTCCAGGGTAAGACGGTGCTGTTTGCGAGCAAGAACAACAAAGCCGTGGATGTGGTAGAGGCGCGTGTGAACTACCAGGGGGCGAGGCCGATCTTGCTCCGAGTTGGCCCTAAGCATCCGCACTCGCTCGGAGAGTATCTGGTGGCATTGCTAGGGACAACTGCTCTGGGCGAGGATCAGGATCGATTTCGAGAGTGTGAAGCCCGCAATACAGAACTACAGAAGAGCATCGCTATTGTTGGCAGCGTACTTCAGTCAGTGATCGATTTGCGGAATGAGGTGGATCGCCTAGAACAGCAGGTGGAGCAGACGCGGAAGCTCCTTGGCGAACGAAAGTTCGCACTGCTTCGGAAGCTGGATTTGGAAGCACTTGAAGGATCTGTTGCACCTCTTCGGCGTGCCATCCAAAATGCAACCAAGGCCGAGCAGAATCTCGCTTTAAAATTCGCATGGCCACTGATCTCCAAAGGGCGATTCAGGCGCGTCGCTGAAGCTGCGACTTCGGTGCGAATGGACCTGGAACAATTGGGCTTCGCATTACCTGTCGAAGTCCCGGAGTCGTCCTCGATTGAGGATTGGATACAACTCGCAAAACGGTTGGCAGATCGGATGCCACATCTGCTGACCGTCCAGCAGTATTTCAAGAAACTGGACGAGTTGAATCAATCAGACTCAATCGATGCGCTTGTACGCCAGACTCGGGAGCTAATGGAAGGGTCTTCTGTCTGCTCAAAGGAGCTTTGGAAGGTTTGGCTTCGCCTGCAACCGTTGCGCATGGGCGACGCTCAACGGGCGCAAATCAACAATATAACCGCACAACTCACACTGATGATGGAGGCAAACAATCCACTACCGCCGAGGCAAGCGGTGTTTCGACAACTGTTTCGGGAAATTCCGTTTCTACTTTCCTGTTGGGCTGTCACCTCATTGTCGGCGCGCGGTCGCATTCCCTTTGAGCCGGGAATCTTTGACCTGCTTGTCATAGACGAAGCGAGCCAGTGTGACATCGCTTCGGCCATACCCCTTCTCTTTCGGGCAAAGCAGGTAGTCATCCTCGGCGACCTGAAGCAATTGCCACATATCAGCCGTGTGACTGCACAGCAGGATCAACAGCTTTTGGTTAAGCACGGTCTTTGGGAGGAACGTCCGGGTTGGTCTTACACCGTTAAATCTCTCTTTGAGGTAGCGGTCAGCCTTTGCAATCCAAACAACATTGTGACGCTGAGAGATCACTATCGCTCTCATGTTCAAATCATCGGGTTCTCGAACGAGCATTTCTACCAGAGCCTCCGCATGGCTACCCGATATGATCGCTTACGCATTCCTTATCCAGACCAGCCCGCAATTCAGTGGGTCGATGTCCAAGGCACCGCACAGCTTGCTGGGGACGGTGAAGCAGTGAATGAAGCAGAGGCACGGGCTGTCGTAGCGGAAATCGAAAAGCTCATCCTCAGTGGCTACCGTGGATCGATTGGGGTCGTGAGTCCTTTCCGGGCGCAGATAAACCGTATCAGGCAGTTGGTCTCCCAAAGGGTTGAACTCGCGCAGGGATTGGGAAGGGCAGAGTTTCTTTGCGATACGGTGCATGGGTTCCAGGGAGATGAACGGGATGTTATGTTCTTCTCCCCCGCTGTGAGCGGCACCATGCCACGCGGCGCACGCTGGTTTGTCGATGCCAGCCGTCATCGTGAGAATCTTTTCAATGTTGCGATCACGCGGGCGCGGGCTGCGCTGATCGTTGTCGGTGATCGAAACGCGATGCTCCACTGTGGGAGCACGCATCTTCAAGAATTTGTTCACTACATAGAGGCCCTCGAAGTAACCCCGTCTGAGAACAATCCTGCGCCGGGGACAGAAGGATATGCCTACCCCGCAGTTTCTCATCCAGAGAGGGTTTCTGAATGGGAACGCTATTTCTATCCGCATCTTTGCACGCAACTGCTGCCACATGGAGTACGTCCCATTCCGCAATATGTCGTGGAGCAATACGACCTCGACTTTGCTCTCTTCATCGGGGATCGTAAGCTCAACATTGAGATCGACGGGGAGTTCTACCACCGCAACTGGGATGGAGAATTGTGCCGTCGTGACCAGATACGGAATCAAAGACTAATTGATCTCGGTTGGGACGTGATGCGATTCTGGGTTTACCAGGTTCGCGATGATTTGGACATTTGCTTGTCGAAGGTGGAAAGCTGGTTCTCTGTCCCGAACTAAACAAGGGGTTGCTGCATTTCCCACCCTCGGCAGGTGCGCCAAGTAGAGTTGGGCACAGAAAACGCATCCGGAGATGCGTTGATTTGGTAAAGCATTGATTTTATTGGTACCGGCAGGGGGTCGAATCCTCACGAGGTTTGCCCTCGTCCGGATTTAGAATCCCCTGCGAATCAACCTTTCTGGACGCCGTTGCGAGCAAAGCGCCCAATGTCCCGCAACTGCGAATCGAGACCTTCTCACGCGAGATGATTAGGGGTGAGCACGCCTGATGCCCAGTCCTACCTGGTGGATACGAACATTTTGGTGGGCCGCCCCATTGGTTGTAATGGAATCCATTACAGAGTAATATTCTGGTATGACTACTGCTACTGCAAGAAAATCGAGGGTCTACACGATCAGCCTGCCGCCCGAACTTGCACAAAAGGCAGAGGCGCTGGCTCAGCGAGACAGCCGCACTATGAGCGAGCTATTCCGTGAAGCCTTCCGCACCTATTCTGCACAGCAGGCGCGAAGGACGCTGGATGAGTTGGGCGAATATGCGGAAGGACGCAACCCAAAAGACTACACCGAGGCCGACGTACCCCGCCTCATCCGACAGGTGCGTGCTGAAAAGCCGCGCCGTCGCAAGGTACGGTCTAACGGGTGATCGTCGTCATCGACACAAACGTCTGGATTTCCGCGCTTCAGTTTGCGAAACGTCGCGGCACGCCGACACTGGCGCTCGAAAAAGCGATGAGCGAAGATGTGATTGCCACCTGCGATGAGATTGACGCGGAGATCGTGCGCGTCCTAACGGAAAAGTTCTCCTGGGAACAACACCGGGCAACGTTCGCGCTGCAAGCGATTCTGGCGCGCGGCGTCCGTGTGAAAATTCGAGGCTCGGTAAAGGTATGCCGTGATCCTAATGACGATATGTTTCTGGAGTGCGCTGCCCTTGCGAAAGCGGATTTGCTCGTTGCAGGGGACAAGGATTTGCTGACTCTGGGCACGTACAAGGGAACGCGCATTGTCACGCCCTCGGAGTATCTGAAAGCCGGATAACATCCGGCTATTACTCAGAGGTGAGCACAGCGAGCAATCGCAGGAATGGTATTCACCGCAAAGGTTGCGGGGATGCCGCTGCCAGCGGCGTCCCCGGCGTTTTCGGTCGTCTCGCTCTCCTCCTCAAATGCGCTGCCGACAATCAAGTCCACGGCTCTCTGCGCATTGGCTGCGGCACGAACGATGAGCCGATTGTCCTCTTCCAGCTTGGCAATCCAGTTCTGAATGTAAGCGGTCGTGTTGCGGTCGGTGTGTTCATTGGCAATTCCCGCGATAGCACAGAGGAAGGCCGCGCCCATCTCTGCGACTAATTCCTCTTTGCTGTAAAGCTCATCTCCGAAGCGGTCGCCAAAGGTGCGATTGAGGCGGCTTGCATGGCCGGTGCTGTGTACCAGTTCGTGAAACAGGGTGCTGTAATAGTGCGGCGCATCCACGAAGCGGGAACGAGCGGGCATGTGGACGGAATCGGTAGAGGGCCGATAATAAGCGCGGTATTCGGTGGGGCTGTTGAGATAGAGCGCGGGGCGGCTCTTCCATCCGGTGACGATGCTCTCGCAGAGTTCGTCTTCGTCAACCTCCGGCGCAATGGCAGGCTGCGAGATTTCAGGCAGCGTGAGACCGTCGCACTGCTCCACATTGAAAACCGTGTAATGGCAGAGAACGAAAGGAACGCGCTCATCCTCCCCGGTAAAGTCTTCGTCCTTCTTCGCATATTCGGGAAGCTGCTTGTAAAAGACAATCGGGGTTCCGTGCTCGCCTTTGCGGACGCTGCCTTTCAATGCCTGCGCCTGCTTGAAGGTAAGCCAGAACGGGGAGCTATATTCACTCGACCAAAGCAACAGAACATTGATCCCACGGTAGGGCTTGCCGGTGTAGAAGTTGCGCGGGAATGGCCCGCCTGTGAAGCGTGGCGACTTCCACGGCTTCTCCCACGGAATTACGCCTGCCTTGAGACTGGAAATAATGCGGTCGGTAACGGTCTGGTAGATGCTCGGCCTGCTGGCTGCATTGCGATGGTTGCGGTATGCCATGACGTTTTGCTCTCCTGTGCTGCCCGCGTGGGGTGGAAGCTGAAGGAGGGCATTTCGCCTTTGGCTCTCAACCAAATTTCTTTTGTTGAGTGCCCCCGCTTCATGTCTTGCGCGGCGGGCAGGGGCGCGGCGGGTTCGGTCAATGCCGCGCGTTCTTCTGCGCGTTCATCGCAGCGCAGCGGAGAGCATTGACGGGTTCCGGCCGGCTCTGCCATAAAGCCGCATGAAGCGGGGGCACTGGATGAAAGAAGAAATTTCGGTCTACTTCCGCATGGTTTTCAGGGGCGGGCGTTGCGGGGCAGGACACAGGCCCCGCATGGATGGGAAGCGGAAAACGCCCGGTACTATGGGCGGTTGCAGCGCGGGAAGGGCGCAGCATCCTTCCCGAAAAGTATGAAAACGTCTGTCTCGGTATTTGACAAGTGTTAGGCTACGGGCTACAGTGATTCAGGTGAGGATACGAAACTTCGTCCATAAGGGTTTGAAGAAGCTCTATGCGGATGACACCACCAAGGGCGTGCCGCCCGATACGGTGGACAAGCTCCGCAAGATGTTTGCCTTTCTGGACGACATGGAAGACCCGGAAGAGTTGCGGGTGCTGCCCTCGTGGAAGGCGCATACCTTGACGGGCGACCGCAAGGGCACATGGAGCCTGAGCGTTACGGCCAATCGCCGGTTGACCTTTCGTATCGACACAGCCGAACGCGAGATTTACGACGTGAACTTAGAGGATTACCACTAGGCCAAAGGAGAAAACACCATGCCTATGAAGAACCCACCCCATCCTGGGGATTTCATTCGGACGGAGATTATCGAAGCCGCAGAGCTGACGGTGACAGCAGCGGCGATAGCGTTGCGCGTCTCGCGTCCTACGTTGTCCAGTCTGCTCAATGGCAAGGCCGACCTCTCCGGGGATATGGCGCTGCGTATCGAGAAAGCCTTCGGAGTGAAGATGGACACACTGATGCGTATGCAGTCGTCTTACGACATTGCCCAAACGCGCAAGCGTGAAAATCAAATCCGTGTGCCGCGCGTTTCTGTGTTGGCCGTCACGCATTAGTGCGAAGCAACATGCCGGGAACCTCAACGGCGCGGTTGAGGAAGGACCACACAAAGCGCACGAAGAACAGCCGCCAGCGGCGGCTCGTGCGCGAAGATTTGCCGCTAAGAACGCCCCGGCGGGGCAGCGGCAAATCAGAGCAATCGCTGTGGATATTGAGATGATTGCTTCCCTGCCAGCCTCCGCCAGCGGCTCCGGCTAAAATCGGCTACGGGAGGCTCACGGTCAGCGCGGCCTGTGGCGCTGACCTCTCTTGCCTTTGTCGTGCGTCTCCGCAGCTTTCGACGCCCTGGCCTTGGCATAGTCCGGTTGCGGCAGTTCCCAACCCGCCATGCCCTGCAACACACGGTCGGCGTGCTTGATCGTGTTCACATGCCCGTAGTGCTGTTCAATCATGTGGACGGAAGTTCCCATCTGCTCGGCAAGGAAATACACGTCTACGCCTTCCTGCAATCGCAGCGTGGCGTAGGTATGCCGGAAGCAATACGTCGAGCGCGGCACGCCCTGCGTGCCTTCGCGCAGCTTCGCTTCGTTCAGAAGATCGGCAATCAGACTGCTGTAAAGAGTTTTTGCGGGCTTGCCTGTGATGTTGGTAAATACTCTGTCGTCCGGTTCCGTGGCTTTGGAAATCGCACGGATACGTTCTAAATAATCTCCGACACTCTTGGGCGCGACCAGCTTGCGCGATTTGCCCTTGCCCTGCACGAATAGGACAACAATCTCACGCCCCTCGCGGTCTTTTGCGGGCATGATGTCGCGCCAGCGCAGATTCTTCATCTCCGCTGGTCTCATGCCTGTATTGCACGCAATCAGGATCATGTTGTAGGTAACAGTCCGATACCAGATGCTCGAAGGCTTGTCCGCCTCGCCAATCCACTTGCGCCCGACCGTGTGGAGCTTGCGGTACTCCTCCAGAGTGAACTCGTCCCGCCGCATCGTCTTCAGCTTGGGGCGCTCGTCAAACCGCTGGCTTGCGGGAACATAGCGTTTCTTCACCGCGTAGTTCATCACCGCGCCGAAGATGGACATCTCGAAGCGGATGGTTGAATCACTGATGAAAGGAACCACCCGTTCTTCGGAAGGTTTGACTTCAATCGGCTTCAATACTCTGATGCCCAAGGTTTGCTGAACCTTGGTGCGGCGCTCGGCTTCATGGTCCGCGAAGGATTGCGCTGCGTCGGCTGTGACTTCCCGAACGCCGTTGCGCCGGTGGCGTCCCGCGCCATTCTCCCGCCGCCATGCCGGATAGCCGCCCCACCGTTCATCACCGATAAGGTGTACCTGCGTGGAACCTGCATACCTGTCTAACGTGCCCTCGATGACAGCGCGGAGTTTCTTGGGCCGCGCGGCGCTGATCTCTCCGCGCTTGGCCCGCGCTTCCTGAGTCAACAGATACTCGTGTGCTACGTCGCGGAAGGGGCGGTTGAACACAGGAACGTCATGCTTGATGCGAAACCGCACGTCCGCGTCTTGATCGAAGGCGCGTTCCCGCGCCGCTTCTTTATCCGATGTTTTAAGCGAAACCGTCTTGTAGCGGTCGGCCTTCGGCATCTTCATGCGGCAGTACCACATGCGGTGGTCCACGTCGCCGCGCCTAAAGAGAATCAAGCCGGGTTTTAGTTCCTCTTTCTCGGTAACGAAGGACATATTGCCTCCTGCTGTTGATACCGTTCTGTGCAGTTTCCGTGTAGATTTTCTCCGCAAGCCATTGATTCTTCGTGGCTGTGCATACTTTGTATGGAACATTATAGGAAATTATGTGCTTTATTTCTAGTTATTTATTATATAATTCTCATCCTGTCAGAAGACGCTGAGCCCGGACATCTCCTCGCCGACAAATGTGGAGGAACCGTAGTTGTAATCGATCTTTCCAGTCGCCACTTCTTCTTCGGTGAACGACACGCGATAGTCGTAGTTGAAGTCGCTACC
>JAJZGF010000019.1 GCA_021805025.1 Acidobacteriota bacterium | reverse complement strand
ATCGATTCGAACTGCTCCCGGCTCACATCGCTTGGATACGGCTTTCTTGGCTTCATCCTCCTCGATTACCGCACCGGAAATGCGGACGCATATGGCTCTCCGGATACCCTCGCCGCAACAGGACCATAGATCGTAAACAGGCTCTTACACCATGATGGCCGGCCTTGGAGTGAACGGTACGGCCGGCGTGAAGAGCACGTCGGGCGCAACCGCGGACTGGCCGCAGATCCTTGGCGGCCAGGGCGGCCCTGTGGCGATCGACCCGACCAACAGCTCGAACTGGTACGTGAACAACGAGGCAGGCGTCTCCATCCATCTGTGCGCGCAGTCCGGCGCATGCACTCCCGCGGCCTTTGGCGTGATCCCGGTGGTGAACGATGCAGACGTGAGCGGCGATGGGCAGACGATGACCACGCCGGCGCCGTTTGTTCTAGATCCGCTGGACGCGTCGCAACTGATCGTAGGCACCTGCCGCTTGTGGCGCGGCCCGGCCGACGGCAGCGGATGGACCGGGTCGAACGCCATCAGCCCGTTTCTGGATGGCGTCGCGGGGCAGGCCTACTGCAACGGCAATGCGCTGATTCGTACCCTGGCGGCCATGGCGTTGCCGGGCGGCAGTGAGGTGATCTATGCAGGCATGTATGGATCGCTGGATGGCGGTGCAACCAAAGCAGGCCATGCGTTGAGCGCCCTCTACAATCCGTCGAGCGCATCGATCCCTGCGTGGCAGGACCTGACGTTGAGCCCGGTCACGAATGACACCATGGGCTTCAACGTCAACGGCTTCGATATTTCGAGCATCTACATTGACCCGCACGATACGACCGGCAACACCGTGTAGGTGACCGTGGAGGGCATGGGCAATCCGCAACTGGCCGTGCGCACGATCTATCGCTCGACGGATGGCGGAGCGCACTGGGCCACGATCTCATCCAACCTGCCCGAGACGCCTGTCAGCGGCGTTGTGGTGGACCCGCAGGACGCGAACACAGTTTATCTGGCGACAGATGCGGGCGTTTTTTCAACCCGGCAGATTGCCACCTGCGCGGCCGGGGCTTCCAACTGCTGGACACCGTTCGGAGCGGGATTGCCCCAGTCGCCGGTCGTAGCCCTCAGCGCGGCGCCTTCATCTGTCTCGCCCACGGTCCTGGCCGCCGGGACATACGGGCGTGGAGTCTGGCAGATTCCGCTGTGGACGGCGGGAACGCAACTGACCACTGCGACGGCGACGTCCACGACGCTAACCTTTGCCAGCCAGACTTACGGCAGCACCAGCGCGACACAGACCGTCACCCTGGCCAACACCGGCAGCATTGCTCTTGTGCCCTCGGCAATTGCAGCCAGCGGTGACTTCAGCGAGACGGACAACTGCCTGAACGCAACGGTGAATGGCGGAGCGAGCTGTACGATCCAGGTCACGTTTACGCCCACGCAGACCGGCACGCGGTCCGGGCTGTTGACCATCGGCGCGAATATTGCCGGCGGACAACTTACGGTATTGCTGAGCGGAACGGGGACGAGCGCCGGGCCGGTGCAACTGGCTCCCGTCTCTCTGAGCTTCGGCGACGTCGAGGTGGGCACAACCTCGACCGCGCTGCAGGTGACGGTGCAAAACAGCAGCACCAGCGCGGTACCCGTTTCGAGCATCGCCGCGACCGCGCCGTTCGTGCTGGCCAGCAACGCCTGCGGCAGCTCCCTGGCAGCTGGCAGCGACTGTCAGTTGACGGTTGAGTTTGCGCCTGCGCAGGCTGGCGCGGCGAGCGGGACCCTGACGCTTGCGACGAGCAGCGGAAGCCAGACTGTGGCGCTGAGCGGAACCGGTGCGGCTCCGCCCACCGACACGCTTTCACCCGTGTCCCTCACCTTCGCCGGCACCATCATCGGGCAGGCTTCCGCCGCGCAGACTGTGCAACTGGCCAACAGCGGGGGCGTGCCGCTGACCTCGATTGCCGCGGTCGCAAGCGGACCTTATCAGGTGGCGAGCACCTGCGGTACGCAACTGGCGGCCAACTCAAGCTGCTCGCTGAGCGTGACCTTTGCGCCCACCGCGGCCGGATCGCAGCCCGGCGTCCTGACGGTCACAGACATCTTGAAGAAGCAGACCATCGCCCTTGCGGGAACCGGGCTGCTGCCTCCAGCCTTTGCCGTGAGCCCGCCGAGCCTGAGTTTCCCGACGCAGCAGACAGGCGTGGCCTCTTCGCCCCAGACGCTGACGATCAGCAACACCGGCGGGGCGCCCATGGCCAATGTCGGCTTCCAGATCACAGGCCCCTGGGCGAACAGCTTTTCTACCGGCGCCAGCACCTGCGGCGCAACGCTTGCCAACGGAAGCAGTTGCACGGTCCAGGCGATCTTTACGCCCGCCTCTGCAGGCGGCAACACGGCCACGCTCACGGTGACTTCGTCGACCCTCGGCGTGAAGGCGGCGACGGTTGTCTTGAGCGGAACGGGGCAGGCGGTTTCGGGTTTGAACGTGAGTCCAGCGCAGATGAGCTTTGCGGTCACGACGCTGGGCCAGACCAGCGCAGCTCAAGCCGTCACGGTGACCAACTCAGGCGCTACGGCTGCCACCGGACTTACGTTCAGCACGGCACACCCTTCAGCCTGGTGCAGAACGGCTGCGGAGCAACGCTCGCCGCGGGGGCAAGCTGCACGGCAGGCGTGGTGTTTACGCCCACGGCCAACGGCACGGCGGCGGGAACACTCACGGTGAGTTCGCCGGTCTTTATGCCGGCTACGGTGACCCTTAGCGGCGCGGGCGGGCTGGCGGGGTCAGTGCAGATGATGCCCGGCCTTCTGACCTTCCCGGCGACCGGCGTAGGAGCAACCAGCAGCGCACAGACGGTGACAGTTACGAATTCGGGCGGCGTGACGTTGACCAGCCTTACGCTGGCTGCCTCCACCGGATTCCAGATCGCGAATAACGCCTGCCCCGCCAGCCTTTCTCCCGGCGCGAGTTGCACGACCGGCGTGACCTTTGCCCCTGCGCAAACCGGTCAGCAATCCGGCAGCCTGACGGTGGCCAGCTCTGCAATGGCAGCCGGCGCGCAGGTGTCGCTTTCGGGCACCGGCTTCGACTTTACGGCGGCGGTTGGAGGGCAGTCCGGCCAGACCGTGGCCAGCGGTCAGACAGCCAGCTTTACGCTGAACCTTGCGCCGCAGGGGGGCACAACCGCGACCTTCACGTTTCAGTGCGGCACTTTGCCCGCGAACGCGTCCTGCACCTTCAACCCGGCCAGTGACGCGGTGCCGGCCAACGCGACTTCCCATGTGACCGTGCAGATTGCCACCGGGCAGGCGGCGGTCGCGGCGCAGGTCCGGCACCCTTACGGTTGGAGTGAGTGGCCCGTGGCCTGCGGACTGGTGTTGCTGCCGCTGGCCTGGCGACGCCGCCGGAAGTGGCTGATGGGAATCGCCGGGCTTGTCCTGGCAGGCGGGCTGTCGAGTTGTGCCGGCGCGGGCGGTGGCACGGGTTTAGCGCCAAGCTCGCCCGCGCCCGGCGCCACGCCCGCTGGGACGTACTCGGTGGTGTGGTGACGGCAACGGCGAATGGCCTCTCGCACAACGTGACATTGTCGCTGACTGTGGACTGATTGCGACGGTTTGTTGGGAGGCGGCGCAGTGCCAAAAGACCCAGGCAGCGCCGGGCTATACTTGAGCTTCGGGGCTCCGCAGGGAGTGTCCATCAACAGAAATTCGCAAGGAAGACCGGGGAATGAGCGCCAAAGTAACGGTAGACGATGTGCAGCGCGTGGCAGAGCTGGCAAACCTGGAACTGACGCCGGACGAGTCCGGGCACATGGTGCATGACCTGAACGCCATCCTGGACTACGTGGCCCAGCTGAGCGAGCTGCATACCGGCGGGGTGAAGCCGTTGGCCCAGATCGGCGAGCTGAAGGGCGCGGGCGGCGTGAGCTTGCTGCGGCCCGATGTGAAGGAGCCCTCCCTGGACCGCGCCGCCGTGATGGCGCAGGCGCCGGAGACCGATCAGGTCTTCTTCAAGGTGCCCAAGGTGATTGAGCGGTAGAGACAGAAATATGGCCAGCGGCGGACAAAGCCGCACCCCGGCAGGAACGAGGCTGCGGGCAGGCCCCAGAGAGGAAAGCTGGATTGCCGAGCGACGCGAATACGGCCGAGAACTACGTTGAGACGCCGAAAACTCTGACGGAGCTTCATGCGGAGATCGCAGCAGGCCGCACCAAGGCCGCGGATCTGGCCGCAAGCTACTACGACCGCATTGCCGCGGTGAATCCGCGGCTGAATGTCTACCTCGGCCTGTCCAAAGAGCGCGCCATGGAGCAGGCAGCGCGCGTGGATGCGGCGGCAGCCAAGGGCGATCCCCTTGGCTCGCTGGCTGGTGTGCCGGTGGGCATCAAGGATGTGCTGGTGATGAAGGGAGCGCCGGCAACGGCGGGATCGAAGATTCTGGAGGGCTACCGGCCGCCCTATGACGCCACGCCGGTTTCAAAACTGGAGGCTGCCGGAGCCGTGCTGCTGGGCAAGATCAATTGCGACGAGTTCGCCATGGGCTCGTCGAATGAAAACTCCGCCTATGGGCCGGTGCGCAACCCGGTGGACACCGGCCGGGTGCCGGGCGGGTCGAGCGGAGGCTCCGCGGCGGCGGTGGCAGCCAACATGGCGGTGGCTACCCTGGGCACGGACACGGGTGGCTCGATTCGCCAGCCGGCCAGTTTTTGCGGGGTGGTGGGCGTGCTGCCCACTTACGGGCGCGTCTCGCGCTACGGACTGATTGCGTTTGCCTCCTCGCTGGACCGTGTTGGCCCGTTTGCCGCCAACGTGCGCGATGCGGCTACGCTGCTGGGGGTGATTGCGGGCTACGACCCCAAGGACGCGACCAGTTCCCCGGCGCCGGTCCCCGATTACGCGGCCGAAAGCGACAGGCCAGTGGAAGGACTGCGCATTGGCGTGCCCGCGGAGTATTTCGGTGAGGGTCTCGACCCCGAGGTTCGAGCGGCCATCGAGAAGGGCATTGAGTCGCTTAAAGCCGCAGGCTGTGCGGTCAAGACGGTCTCGCTGCCGACGACAAAGTACGCCATCCCCACTTACTACCTGGTGGCCACGGCCGAGGCCAGCGCGAACCTGGCTCGCTTTGACGGCGTGCGCTACGGCTATCGCTCGCCCTCGTCGGCAAATCTGGCCGACATGTACCGTCACTCGCGCGACGAGGGTTTTGGCGCGGAGGTCAAACGGCGCATTCTGCTGGGAACGTATGCGCTGAGCGCGGGCTATTATGACGCCTACTACTTGAAAGCCCAGCAGGTGCGGCGGCTGCTGGCCGAGGAGTTCCTGCGCGCCTTCGCCGAGGTCGATACGATTGTGACGCCGACCGCGCCCATGCCGGCCTTCAAGCTGGGCGAGAAGACGGGCGACCCGCTGGCCATGTACCTGGCTGACATCTACACGGTCACTGCGAGTCTGGCGGGCATCTGCGGCGTGACGGTGCCGTGCGGGAAGACAAATGCGGGCTTGCCGGTGGGGATGCAGGTGCTGGCCGCGCATTTGAATGAGGGAACGGCGTTCCGCGTGGCGCGCGCGGTGGAAGCGGCGCAGAGATAGCGATGCAATCCTCCTTGCACAGGTTCAGTCGAGCCCCCGGAGCGATATGGGCGGTGGCGGCGTTGTTGGTCGTTGTCCCAATGGCCCAGGGCGCATCTCACAAGGCGCACGCAGTGTATCTGGGTTCCGTCAAGAGCGTGCCCTACGCCAAGGCGGGTGACCCGGCGGGCGCGGCCGCGGATGAGACTGCGTTGAAGATTCGCGCGCTCATCGTGGATGGGCAGGTGAAGGAGTGGACCACCGGCGACAGTCATGACGTGACGGACCGCAGCTTTGTGGTGCGGCGCGTGCTCAAGATCAACGATGCGCTTCCCGCGGACAAGCAGGGACACTGGGTTTGGCAGCGCGGGCCGTGGCTGCTGGTAGACCGCGCGACGGGGCACATTGCGGCGTTGAAACTGCCGCATTACGACCCCGGCGTGAGCCAGGTGAGCTGGTTCCGCGACTATGCCGCTTATTGCGGCGTGACGGCCAGCGGCAAAAGTCTCTACGCCGTGGTGGCGCAGCTGGCAGTGCGCAAGCCCGTCCTGGCAAAGAAGCTGGAAGCGATGGATGCTGCCAGCCATGCGAATGGAATGTGCGGCCCCGTGGAGTGGCAGCGGGAGCCGCTGCGGGTGACCTTTCACCCGGCGGGCAAGGACGCGGCGAGCTTTGACATTGTGCCAGGGTCAGCGGCGCTGGTGGAAGATGAGGGCGACGAGCCGGAGACCGCGCAGTCCGCCCAACCGAAGTAGCCTGGCGGCAACCTGGCGGGAGGGCTTATGGAATCACTCGATGAACTACTGGTCAAAGCCGAGGCAGCGCATGGGCATCTCTGCGCCGGGCAGATTCTTGGCGTGCGGATGGCGCTGCTGGCCCTTACGCGGCTGGGAATTGACGATCCGCGGGGCGCCGACCGGAAGCGGCTGGCCACCTATGTTGAAATCGACCGCTGCGCCACAGACGCCATCGGGCTTGTGACCGGCTGCCGCCTGGGCAAGCGCACGCTCAAGTTTCGCGACTGGGGCAAGATGGCTGCCACCTTCGTCGACCTGACCACAGACCGCGCAATCCGCGTGGTGGCGCTTGAAAACTCGCGCGATCTGGCGCGGCAGCTCTACCCGGAGATTGAAAGCAAGGGCCTGCAGCAGATGAAGGCCTACCGCGAGCTGGCCGAGGAGCAGCTCTTCCGTGCCGATTGGGTGCGCGTGCATGTAGACCCGGCAGAGCTGCCTGGCCAGCGCGGGGAGCGCTTCCTGTGCCCGCGCTGCGGCGAGGGTGTGAACTTTGGCCGGTTTGCGGAGGTGGACGGAGAGCGGATCTGCCTCAGTTGCGCCCGGCCGGAGCTGCGTTACTGGGAGCCGTAAGCGTGGATCGAATGGCGTCGAGGGTTTGCGCCGGCCAGGAGAACCCCTGCGAGCCGCTCACGGCGCGGGTCTCACCTTGACACGCCAAGGGCTGCGCGTTTCTTATCTCAATAGGTACTCTTTCGAGAACCCGGCAGAAGCATGCGGCGGCAAAGCCGCGCGGCAAGCGGGAGCCAGGCATCGGGGGAAGGCCGTGTCGAACAGGAAGCAGACGGCAGCAGGGCTGCCGGACTCAAGCGCGGAAGGGTTGAAAGTGTTTACCAGGGCGCGCTTGAACCGGACCCTCCTTCCAAAGCCTGAGCCGGAAGCATCTGGAGGCCAGGAAAGTTCCCGGAGACAAATTTAATGAGGGCATACGGCTTCAGGCCGGCTGCACCTTCGCCCTCCGCAGAGTTCATGCGCCGCAGGGCGAACAAAGGATGAGTGTGGCAACAAGCATTGCATTGTTAGCAGCAGCGCCTGCCGGAGCCGGCGCCAGTAGCATCACCATGCTATTGCCGCTGCTCCTGATTCCGGTCCTTTACCTGGTGATGATCCGGCCGCAGCAGAAGCGGCAGAAGCAGTGGCAGGAGATGCTGGCCAGCATCAAGGCCGGTGATCGGGTGACGACCGCGGGCGGCATTCGCGGCATTATTCTCTCCATCAAGGACGATGTGATCATCATCCGCGTGGCGCCTGACAACCTGAAACTGGAAGTGGCAAAAAATTCCATTGCGTCGGTGACGACTGAGGACACGGGCAAGCCCTGATTTTTTCGTCTGGCCCGACGGGCCTGTGCGGAAATACGATGGACTGTCCCGCTCCTTCATGTTTGCCACGGAAATGACTGGGATGGCACGGCAGGCAATGGATTGGGGCAATGCAGAGAGTTCGATGGCGTTTTGCGCTAGAGAAGCGGAGAAATGAAGAAGAATCTCAATAGCAAAATTGCGGCAATTGTGGCAGTGCTGGTGATTTTTGTCTACGGCATCTTTGGCGTGCCTTCGGGGCTTTCCGGCAAGGCTCTGCTGGAGAGCATGACCAGGCACATCCACCTCGGTCTGGACCTGCGCGGCGGCGCCCACCTGATCCTCCAGGTGGTCGTTTCCGAGGCGGTGAGCGCGGAGACAGACAACACTGTGGCGCGGATTCAGCAGGATCTGAAGGCGGCAAACCTGACCTTCTCGCAGATCTACAAGCCCGACCCGGCCAAGCCGGAGGTGATCCGCATCGAGGGGACAAATCCGGCTCAGGCCAGCGCTGTCCGGTCGCTGCTGGACAACAAGTACTCGGGCGAATACGACGTTACGGGCGGGGGCGGAGACGGCAGTTTCGCGGTGACCATGAAGCCTCTGGTCGAGACTGCCCTCGAAGAGAAGACGGTGCAGCAGGCGATCGAGACGATTCGAGATCGTGTGGATACGCTGGGCGTGAGCGAGCCTGTGATTCAAGAATACGGCCTGGGCAAGGACGAGATTCTCGTTGAGTTGCCGGGCATCAGCGACCTGGACCGCGTAAAGGCGATCATCCAGTCCACTGCGCGGCTTGAGATTCATGCTGTGGTGGGGGGCCCTTACCAGGATGAGCAGGCGGCGCTGGGCAGCGTGGGCGGAACGCTTCCGCCCGATGAAGAGCTGGTACATGGCTCCGGAGCGCTCGCGACCGGTTCGGATGCAGACAGCGTCTACGTGCTGCAGCGGGTGTCGATTGTGGCCGGCAGCGACTTCCGCTCCGCCGACCCCGGCACGGACCAGAACGGCTTGCGCAATGTGCGCTTTACCCTGACCAACGAGGCCGGCGACAAGTTCTACGACTACACTAGTGCCAATGTGGGCCACAGCATGGCCGTGGTGCTGGGCGGTCGCGTGAAGGAAGTGGCCAACATCAAGAGCGCCATTCGCGACTCGGGCGAGATCACGGGCAGCTTTTCGGCGGACGAGGTTGAGATTCTGTCGAAGATGCTGCGCACAGGCGCTTTGCCTGCTTCGCTGAACTATCTGGAAGACCGCACCGTTGGCGCTTCACTTGGCGCGGACTCGATCAAGGAAGGCGTGACGGCGGCCGTTGTCGGCGTGCTGGTGGTGATGGCCTTCATGCTGGTCTATTACAAGAGCTCGGGCATCAACGCCGACCTGGCGCTGTTTCTGAACCTAGTGATCCTGCTGGGCTTCATGGGCTTTTCAGGCGCCACTCTGACACTGCCGGGCATCGCCGGAGTCATCCTGACCATCGGTATGGGCGTGGACTCCAATGTGCTGATCTTCGAGCGCATCCGGGAAGAGATTCGGGCGGGCAAGGCGGCCTCTGCTGCGGTTGACCAGGGGTTTGCACATGCCTGGACGACAATTTTTGATACGCACGTGACAACGATCGTCTCGGCCGGAATTCTGTTCCTCTTCGGTACCGGGCCGGTCAAGGGATTTGCCGTCACGCTCACGTTCGGTCTGGCGGCCAACCTGTTCACGGCGGTCTATGTCTCGCGAGTAATCTTCGAGGCGCACCTGAACCGGATGAAGCCGGGGCAGATGGTTTCAATTTAGGCTCGCGCCGCCACACGGCAGGCGCGGCAGGAAGCAACAGGAAACGCCGGGACCGTTGGGCCCGGTATTGAGGAAGGCAGAGAACCAGTGGAACTGTTTCACGGCGTAAATGTGGATTGGCTGGGGAAGAAGTGGTATTTCCTGGGCTTCTCGTTGATCTTTAGCATCGCGGGCATTGTCTCGATGGGCGTGCACTGGGCGAAAATTGGCAGCCCGGTTCCGCTGGGTGTGGACTTTCGCGGCGGTACGCAGATTCAGGTGCAGTTTCAGCAGACGCCCGATGCCAACCTGATCCGCCAGGCGACCGAGGCTGCAGGCGTCAGGGATGCCAAGATTCAGACCTACGGCGGGGGCGGCACGAACGAAATGCTCATCAGCCTGCCTGAGCAGACCAACGAGGCGGCGCTGGACGCCGGCCGAACGCAGATTGAGAACGCCCTGCGGACCCACTACAACAACCCATTCACGGTGCGGAACGTACAGGTTGTGGGCCCGACCGTGGGCCATCAGCTGGAGCGGCAGGCGGGCCTGGCCACGCTTTATTCGCTGCTGGGCATGCTGATCTATCTATGGTTTCGCTTCCAGCTCATCTACGGCGTGGCGGCCGTGGTGGCGGTCTTCCACGACACCCTGATTACGGTTGGCATCTTCGCGCTTCTCGACAAGGAGATCAGCCTCACGGTGATTGCGGCGATCCTGACCCTGGTAGGTTATTCGATGAACGATACCATCGTCGTCTTCGACCGCATCCGCGAGAACCTGCGTCTCAGTCGCCGGGAGCCGCTGCCTGACCTTGTCAATCGCAGCATCAATCAGACGCTGAGCCGAACGGTTTTGACCTCGGGTTTGACTTTCCTGACCGTCCTTTCGCTTTACATCTTCGGCGGACAGGTGTTGAATGGTTTTTCGTTCGCTTTGGTGGTGGGGATTCTGATCGGAACTTACTCGTCCATCGCAGTGGCCGCGCCGATGCTGGTGGCCTGGCAGGAATGGCGCTCAGGAAGCGGCAAGGGCGTTGCTTTACCGGCTGCAAAGCGCTCCAAAGCCTAGCCGGATGGGGAACAGGAATGCACCGATTTCACGACACGTTTGGCAAGTCTACTGCACTTCTGATATAGGTTGAACACACTTTTGTGGTACTGTTTCGGTGCCCGGGAACAATTCAATTTCACCCGGTGTCTAAGTAGAGGTAACCAACACCCGATTCGAGGCTGGCCATGTTTGAAGATTCCACGTTTGAATCAGGAAACAGGATCAAGAGCAAGAGCAAGTATTGGATGATCGTGACGTTCATCACGAACGGTAGCATCCTGCTGGTTCTGATCCTTCTTCCCTTGATTTACCCCGAGGCTCTGCCAAAGGCAATGATGCAGACCCTGCTGGTTGCCCCCCCGCCGCCCCCGCCGCCACCTCCGCCGCCTCCGCCTCCTGAGGTGCATGTGGTGCATGTGCAGCAGCAGATGATGAACAATCAGCTGTTGGCGCCCACCAAGATTCCCCACGACATCAAGATGGTGTCTGAGAAGGAAGCTCCGCCATCGAGCTTTGGCGTAGCCGGCATGGAAGGCCTGGGTGGCAGCGCAAACGGCGTGATGGGTAGCGTATTCGGCAGTGGCGCCCCCAAGGTCCAGGCGGCTCCTCCCAAGAAAGTCAATATTTCAGCAGGCGTTGCCGTCGGTATGTTGATTCAGAAGACGCAGCCGATCTATCCGCCTATCGCCAAAGCGGCACGTGTCTCCGGTACGGTTATCCTGCAAGCAACCATCTCCAAAGCTGGAACCATTGAAAATCTTCGCGTCATATCCGGCCCTGCAATGTTGCAACAGGCTGCTCTGGACGCGGTGAAGTCATGGCGCTACCGGCCCTACCTCCTTAACAATGAACCTGTAGAGGTGGAAACCACGATCAACGTGATCTTCAGCCTGGGTGGGTGAGGCTCACACTGGTCCTCTTCTCCTGTCCAAGCAGAGGGCTAAACTTTCGACCCGAATGCGATCCGGCAAGAACCGCATTCCCAGCAATTGCACCAAACTGCAGTGCACAAGAAACTCCTTAGGAGGAACGATTCAGTGATTCTCGCTCAGCTCGCACATTTCGCTTCGCACACGGTCAGTAGCCTTGCTTTTCTTCAAGAAGATCAGCAAACGGTCAGCTTCAGCCCAATGGGGCTGTGGGAACATATGGCCTGGATGGCACGCAGTGTGGCCATTGTCCTCTTTATTGAGTCCATCTGGTCGCTGGCTGTCATGATCGACCGTTACCTCTACTTCTCTGCCGCTCGCAAGCAGTCCCGTGAGTTCGCCCCCAAGGTGGCCGGCGCGCTGAAGGACAGCAAGCTTGAGGAAGCGATCAAGATTGCAGATCGCAATAAGAAGTCGCACCTTGCGGAAGTAGTCACCGCCGGATTGCAGGAATTTCGGGCATCGGGCGGCGCCGCAACAGAAAACACGATCGCGAGCTCGCAGCGCGCGCTGGAACGGGCGGAAGCCATCGTTCATGCCAAGCTGAAGAGAGGCCTCAGCGTCCTGGCCACCATCGGCTCCACAGCCCCGTTCGTTGGACTGTTTGGAACCGTCGTAGGCATCCTGCATGCGTTCGACGCGATCGCCACGCAGAAGACCTCGGGTATCGGCGCGGTTGCCGGCGGTATTTCTGAAGCTCTGGTTACGACCGCCTTCGGCCTTCTGGTCGCAATTCCGGCCGTTATGGCGTTCAACTACTTTACGGGTCGCGTCGAGGCGTTCGATGTGGAGATGGACAACTCCTCAAGCGAGCTCATCGACTATTTCATCAAGCAGAGCAACAAGCGCTAGCAGGTATCGATTAGCAGGAGCGGGAATTCAAGGTGGACGGCGGAAGCTGAATCTTCCCCGTCCACCCGGTTCCAACGACAAACTGGTCCCATTCTTCACCAGGCATGCCGGAAGCCATCCGGACTAAAAAATCAAAAAAGGGCATGGAGCCTCGCCAATGGCAATCTCAGTTCGCAACGAAGGCAGTAAGATCAACTCCAACATCAACGTCACCCCCATGGTCGACGTAATGTTGGTGCTGTTGATCATCTTCATGGTCATCACCCCGATGCTGCAGCAAAAGGTGGCCGTGGACATGGCCAAGGTGGATAATCCGACGTCCATGCCGGACGCCGACAAAGAAGACGCAATTGTTGTGGCGATCACTCGGGATGGAGGCGTATTTCTCGGGCAGGATAAGATTGCAACGAGCGAACTGGGCGTCAAAGTGCGCGACAAACTCGCCGACACTCCTGGTAAGACGATCTTCTTTCGGGCTGACGCGCGCGCTCAATACCGGGCTGTTGAAGATGCAATCGATGCGGTTCGCACAGCTGGCGTGGACGAAGTGGGCATGCTGACCCAGAAGAAAGAAGGAAATCTTTCGGGCGGCCAGTAATCTTTTGTCCTTGCGCTGTCTATTTAACGATTTCGAGGAAACGAGGAGTTTGAAGCCATGGCAATGACTACCGGAGGCGGGGGAGGTTTCTCGTCCGACATCAATGTGACGCCCATGATCGACATTCTGCTGGTGCTGCTGATCATCTTCATGGTGATCGTGCCGGTGACGCCCAAGGGTCTGGATGCTCTGGTGCCGCAGCCTCCGAAGAATCCCCAGCAGCAACAGCAGCCCAATGATCGGACGATCGTGGTTCAAGTGTTGTATCGTGCAGGTCAGGCGCCGGCATACAAGATCAATGAGACGGATGTCAGCCACGCAGAGCTTTTGTCGAAGCTGACCGACATCTACGCGAACCGTGCCGAGCGGGTAATGTTTGTGAAGGGCGACGACGATGTTGACTGGCGTTATGTCGCAGACGTGATCGACATTGGTCACGCAGCCAACGTTGACCACATCGGCTTGATGACGCCCAAGATTCTGGCGGGGCAGTAAAGGGTCAGTATCTGACCGCAAAGCGCCGTAGAGCAGACGCGATACCAGTCTGCACGGTTTGGTGACGACCCTAGACGCAACCCGTTCACGGTCAGCAATCGGAAAATTTCCAGGTCCGGAGCGGAGAGGTTCGGCCTGAAGGAGAAGAGGATAACATGATTCGACCCGCACGTATTTCGATGTTTGCGGTTGCTTTGGTCGGCATGGTGCTTTCCATGAGCGGGTGCGACCGCCTGGCAGCGCGCGACCAGCTGAATAAGGGAGTCGACGCCTATAAAGCCGGAAAGTACGAAGAGGCGATCAATCACTTCCAAAAGGCTACTGAGTTGGATCCGTCTCTTCCCATGGCTAAGAGCTATCTGGCAACGGCGCTTTCGCAAAACATCGTTCCTGGCCTGACGACCGCTGATAATCTGAAGACTGCGGACCAGGCGGTCAGTATTTTCCAGCAGATTCTCGCCAAGGATCCAACGGATGTGAACAGCCTGAAGCAGATCGCGGGAATTTATTTCAACATCAAGAAGTTTGATGATGCCAAGGCCTGGCAGAAGAAAGTTCTGGCTGTGGACCCCAAGGATCCTGAGGCCGCCTATACGGTCGGCGTCATTGACTGGACACAGGCGCATGAGAACAAACTGAAAGCCCTGCTTCCCGCTGGAATTAATGACGACGGCGAGGGTAACGTCAAGGCTCCGAAGAAGATCATGGAAGAGCTGAAGACTGAGAACAGCGCCCTGGTGGAAGAGGGGCTGCAGTACCTGAATCAGGCGGTTGCAAACCGTCCAAATTACGATGATGCCATGCAGTACCTCAACCTGATTTACCGCAATAAGGCCGATATGGACTACGGGAATCCTACTGCGGTTGCTGCGGATCTCGCGGCCGCCAAGGATTGGGCATCTAAGGCGATGGGCACTCGCAAGGCGAACGAAGAGAAAAAGAACAAGGGCCCAGGCGGGATCACGATGGATTCCAGCGGTAACCTGAAGTAATCGAACACGTACTTCTTATCCGGAAGAGCCAGTGCCACCCAGAAACTTGTGGGCACTGGCTCTTTTCTTTGGACCGGAATGCTTTGCTGGATTGCCTGGGTAGTAGGCCGGAAGCCACATCCGCCGCCGCGGGCCTTATGATTGGCACGGCGTCACTGAGGTATATCGCTGCGGTGTATGATCCTTCGGCAATCAGGTAGCTGAGGAATTTGGGAGTGCCTATGCCCTTCCTTCAACTTTTCGAGCCTGAAGGAGTACCCTGTGCCGGACTAACGACTACCATTCTTCAGGATCTGCTCAGCGTAATAATTGCGCACTGTGGCCTGATCGTGAAGGACCTCAAAATAGGCGTTCTTCAAGAGCTGGGCGTGCGCTTCGCGCAGTTGCTGGCGGATTGCCTGTTGCACGCGGGGATCGTTCATCTCGCGCTGGCCCGCGGGTTCCTTGGAAATGAGCTTGAAAATCGCGAAAGCGACGACGTGTCGCCCTGGTCCTGTTCCGTCATAGATAGGCAGGATCTCGGTCATCTGTCCGGGCTTGAGATTGCTGATGGCGTCGTAGGCTGTCGGGTCGCTGTGCAGCGCGGTTTCACCCACGAACCCCATATCTCCGCCGTTCGATGCGTTGCTTGCGTAGTCTGACGATGTCATGGCCACAGCGCCAAAATCTTCACCGCTTTGAAGCCGGTTCAGAAGAGCTTGAATTCTTTTGCGCGCCTCCGCTTCATTGGGTTTGGCGGGTATTGACCCGGGCTGCTGAGGCGGGGTTGTGGTGACGGCAATCTCTGCGAGATGGTACTGAGGCTCGATAAAGTTGAACTCGGCTTTGTGGGCGCTGTAGTAATTGCTGATGTCCGCGTCCGTGATGTTGATCTTGGAGTAGATCTCCTTATTCATCAGCTTGTCGTTCGTCAGAGAGCGACGAATATCGCGCCTCAGGTCGTCCAGTGTGATGTTCCTCTGCTTGAGTTGCTTGTCGAATTCCTCTTGTGTGAACGGCGCCTTGAACTCAGTCAGCTTGGCGTTCACGTCCTCGTCGCTGGCCGCAAGACTCAGCTTGGCCGCGCGCTGCTGGAGGATTTCATCTTCAATCATTTGCTTCAGGACGTTGAGACGCACGATTTCAGCTTGCTCCGGGGTGGGCTGCTGAGAGCTGTCTCCCAGACTGGCCTGGTAGTACTTGTCCAGGTCCGCACGCATGATCTCTTTCCCATTCACCGTCGCCATGACGTCCGGCGAGGGGGGGCGATGGCAGCCAGCAGACGCCAGCAGGAGCAACCCGCAGCTAAGTGAGAGTGCCGTGGAACGAGTGCGGTGAGAAAAATAGCCTACGTCGTGCAAACGAATGACTCCTGCAAGCCAGATCGAGCTCTGTATTTAAGGATAAATCCCAAGGCCGACGGCCTGATAGAGAACAGCCGGAGATTTTGCCCGGTTGCTCCGGCTCCTCAGGAGAGGATGCCCGCCCTATTGGGCGGCGGGCGCTTCCTTGGCTGGAGCCGGTTGCGTGGGGGAGGGTGGCGGTTGCTCGCCTGCCGCGCGCAGAGCTCTGTCAATCACCAGCCAAAGCTGCTCTTCCGGTACCGCGCCGTTGATCCGCTCTCCCTCCACGAAGAGCGCGGGGGTGCCATCCACGCCGAGGCTGTCCGCCTCTTTGGCAGAGGCTCTCACCTGTGTTTCATCCTGCTTTGCAATGCAGGCGTCCAGCTTTGGCGCATCCAGCTTCGCCAGTGTTGCCTCCTGGCGCGCAATCCGGTCGAGCGCTTCAAAGCTCTTGGTTACGTTTCGATCCGAGCCGGTGATCTCCTGCCCGTGTGAGTGCAGATAATCCACATAGGTCCAATATGCACTGTCACTCTGTGAAGCAATACAGTTAGCATCGACTGCCGCATGCATCGCCCAGGGATGCAACTCAGTGAGCGGGTCATCCTTGTAAATGAATCGCACTTTGTCCTTGTATCTATCCATGGTGGACGGGAAGAGAGACTGATGCATGCGCGCGCAGAAAGGGCATTCCAGATCATCAAAGTTGATGACAGTCACTTTTGCGGCGGGATTGCCGCGAATAGGCCGGCCGGCTACGTCAATATGCATGGAAGGATTGAGCGTGAGGGAAAAGGTATCGAGCCGTGCGAGGGTTTTCCCGTCCGTCGAGAGCAGAAAATCCACGATAGTAGATTTCCCGGCGTGAACGATTGTGACAGGAATCGTGTCATATCCTGTAATTTTGCTCGCAGTGCGTGCGCCAATGACTACGTCGTAATCCAGCGGGACATTGAACTGTGAACGAACCAGAACTTCAATGCTGCGGCTGACAGCCGGGTCGAGTTTACCTTGCGCGGCAGGCTGGGCCTTGCAGCCAGCCGCAAGCCCGAGCAATAACATCCATGAGAATCTGCGGAAACGGGACAAGAGGGCATCTCCTTCTGCAAGGATACTCCAGCAATCCGGCCAATTGCGGCAGCGTCACCGCGCTCCCTTGCGCAAAAAAAGGCGCAGGCGAAGCAGACTGAGACCTAATAGACTGGAGGCTGTGTGGGGTCACGGAAGACAGTGTTGGCGCGGCGAATGTCTCCCATCGAGCCAAAATTGGCCAGGGTAAAGCTGTAAAGCCACTCCGTCTCATCGCGGCTTACGGAGCCAAGCGTGCCGGAGCCAAGCGTGCCGAGTTGGAACCGTCGATAGCCGACGGTCAGACCGCAGCAGTCCCAGTTGTACACGGCCTGTACGGCTGCATATTGTAGCGAGTTCTGAACGAAATCGTAGCCGCCATTGGCCGCGAGGTTAAACCCCACATGACTCTGGGCGCCGATATAAAGAAACGGCTGCACCTGCTGGCTCTGGATGGTGGATGCGTTCCCGCTACGCTCATCTACGGCATTCAGCATGGCGTGCCCGAGCCCAACGGTTGTGCTGCCCCAAGAATAGCCGGCGTAGACATTGTCCGCTTCAATTCTGCCGAGGCGCGGATCGTAGTCCAGATCCCATTCGATGCGGAGATTATCGATTGCCTCAAACCTCATGCGCGAAATGACAGGGGAAAGATTGCGGGGCGTGGTGAGGAAGGCAACGCCAGACAAGTCCAGTGTCGAGTCGAAGACGTTGCGCCGGTTCGGAATCAAGGCGCCGCCGAACGTCGGATCGAGGAAGTACTCCTGCGAGATGCGCCAACTGGCCCATTCGCGCGGCGAGCTTGCACAATCCTTGCTCGCTGTTGCCGCGCATGGCGCGCTGTTTATCGGGCGTAGATAGAGCCTCTGCGTGACCGAGTAGCCCATCTCGTTTGTGTCCGTGGCTATATCGGCGGTGTCGATGAGCGGCACATTCTGCGCCTGCGATCCAATGCCGCCGACGAACCGGTACGTGAACTCAGGCTCAATCACGTGACGCAGCTGGCGATTCCATCTCGACAGCTCGAAATCCTTCTCAACGGCGGGAGCACGGACGTCGAGGGAGGCTTCCGCGTCAAATCGATTCAGCGGGTCATGGCTGATGGTGGGTATCCCTGAGTGGGCTCCGGTCAGGTCAGGCGATTGCCTGGCGGTGTAAAAGGTATCCCGCAGCGCCACCTGCGGGACGAGGCTCCACCCTCCAGCATCGATCGGCAGCGACATGCTCGGATACAGATCGACACGGCCGATGTTCCGCGCGTGAAAGTCCGGTTCAGAGCGGCTGAGGTAGTCCAGGCCGGAGCCCACGCTCCAGTATGCGCGGGAGTTTCCGATGGGCTCATCCAGCACGTCGTACCTGACATTTGGCAGGTGCAGGATCCTTACTTCATCTCCGGTGGTGGTGCTTGCGAAGGTCTGGAACCGATCAATGGAGGCCGATGGAACAAAGCCGTGATGGGCGTGCGTAATGGCAACGTCGCTGAGCACCTGCGAGTTGACTGCCTGAGAGTAGACGTCGGCGAAGACCAGGCGGTAGACGTAGCTGGAAAGGTACTCAACGTTTCCGGCAAGGCGTGTCTCATCCGACAGATCCTTGCGACCCTGCCCCAGGATGTCGACACCGCCTTGATTCATCAGAACATAGGTGCCTGCCTGGGGCCCGGTCAAAACCTCTTGTTCGATTCCCCGGTCAAGAAGCGCATTCCATCGCACCGTCAAACTGTTCAGGCCAGCGCCCTTGTAGCGGAAGTCGCCATTCGGTGCGTAGCCGCGCTTGCTGAAGTATTCCGCGCCTACCACCATATCCATGCTGCGGTTGATGGCCCAATAGACCTGCTCACCGAAGGTATAGCCCCGAATCGAAGAACCGCTGCTGAGGACAGGGATCAGGAGCCCGCTCACGCGACTGTTCGCGCTTGTTGGATGGCTCAGATAGGGCAGGTAAAAGACGGGGATGCCCAGCAGCTTGAACAGGGCATTGGATGTAGATGCCTTGTCATTGGCCAGGCGAATGGAGTGCGCGAAGATCTGCCAATCCGGATGCGGCAAACGGCAGTTCGTCATGGAGCCGTCCACGATCCGATAATTTCCATCGCCATCCTGCATCAGCACGCGCCCATGGAAGAGGAAAGGATTCGGCGTAGAGTACACAACCGTGGTTCCGCTCCGCCGCACGCCCAGCGAGCCGTCCACGTCAAAGAACCTAGCGGTGTGCGTATCGAGGAGGATGGTGCCGTGGGTCGCGTTGATGTAGGCGTCCTGGGGCCCTCCGGTCAATTGCAGATGACCGTCCGCATCCAACTCGGTGGTGGATTGGTGATACACAACCTTGTCCGCGCGCAGAATGTAGTCGCGATAGAAGACGACGACCTCGCCGCTGAGCGTCCAGGCGTCTCCGGTGCGCGATTGCTCCCGCGCCTCCCAACGGACCGGCACTCCCGTGGCTGCACCCGGCTCCGGGCGCGCAACGGGCAGGATGTACTGGTCCGGGTCGTCAGGAAGCGACGCCGGGCTCTGCTGCGGCCCGCTGGGGGGATTTTCTTTTAGTGTACGATCGGCCGCAGGTAACGCATTGGTCAACACCTGCCCTGCAAGTTGCAGATGACAGAGGGCCAGCAGCGTGATAAACACAAAATTACGAGAGTGCATCCCAGGACCAAGGCCAGCATAGCAAATGCAGGCGTGGTCCTAGGGTAAGCGCTTTGCGTGGCGATCGCTGCAGTGAGGAAGATTCGGGCGAGTTGGAGATTGCTCGACTTCTCCAGCGAGGTTTGCTGCAACGTCCTTGCTCTGAAGATGAGCGCCTTCCGTTTTGGCTCATGGGGCGGCCGCGGCGGAGCTGGAAGAATTTGCCGGGTGAACGCAACAAGCCCGTTCAAGCGTAGGAAGGGAAACTGGAGAATTGAGCACACTGGCGAGCCAGCACGTCCCGCTACCGTCTTGGAAAGAAGAAGTAAACCGGCGTCTTGCGGCTCATCAGCGCCGCAAGGGTCTTGCGGTGGTAGCCCCGGAGTTGCCGGCAGCCGAGCACACCGCAGCGAGCGCCCGCGCTGCCGCGGCCGCGGCCCGTGTGGCTGCCCGCTATGCAAAGGCTCCCAGCTACAGCGAGATGCAGGCCGCCGAGGCCCGCGCCGCACTGCGCGCCGCCGAGGCTGTGACACATGCCGCGCTGGAGGCGCAGGCAGCCGCGCAGGCCGTCGTTGCCAGTCTTGAGCTGCGCGAGCGCCAGCCATCCCTCTGTGTCCAACCTGAGGAGCCGTGGATAACAGGCCAGGAGCAGGCCTCCACCCTTGAGCCGCCTGCCGAGTCTGAATGGACCGCTTCCCAGGCCCTTGAGGTGCGCTGGGAGCCGGATCTGCCGGCGCGGCGCGCCACTGCTTCCGGCGCGGAGCGTTATGGGACCAGCAGGCAGGGGATTGAGGCGGTCCGAAGCGCCATGCCTGATCTTACTGCGCAGTCCAGCTCATTTGCGGATGAAGAGGTTATCCGCGAAGTAGAAGCGGCACAACCAATACCGGCCAATCTCATTCAGTTTCCCCCGGAGCTGGTCGCCACGCGCCGCATGCGTCCTCGCATGACCGGCAATCGCCGCGACGCTTTGGGCGAGATGTTTGGCCAACTCAGCATCTTTGAAGTGGATCCCAGCACGATCTCGATTGATCCCCCCCAGGCCGAGCCGCAAACGGAGCAGGCCGCAGATGTCTGGAGGGCTCCCGAATGGTCCGGAATCGAATTAGAAGACACGCCGCAGGAGCCGGATGCAGCCTTTGAAGATGGCGCGACGCTGGTCCCGCGACTGGAACTGGCCCCGCTGCAGTTCCGCCTGATTGCCAATCTGGTCGATACCGCGTTGATTGTCGGGATGGTCACCGCGCTGGCGGCTACGGTCGCCGGGATGCTTTCTCATCTGCCCGGCATCAGGGTCTCGGAGTTGGCGGCGATGGGAGCAGCACTTCTTATGGGCGTGGTGTATCACTGGGCAAGTTTTTCGCTTCTCGGCGTGACGCCCGGCATGAAATTTGCGGGAATTGCGCCGTGTACCTTTGAGGGCGAGCATCCCACGCGCGCTCAATTGCATAGGCGCCTCGGAGCCATGCTGCTCTCCTTACTGCCCCTTGGTCTGGGTGCGGTATGGGCTGTGTTCGACGAGGACCACCTTTGCTGGCATAACCGCCTGTCGAGAACCTACCTCCGGCAATGTCAACCTGGAGCGGCTGAAGGCCCGGTCGATTCGCAATAAAGGATCCCTCAAGGGAGAGTCTGACGGGCTTGTTCACGGTCTCTTGTCCGGTTGGGCGGGACCGTTCCGCGCAGAGACTGCATCCCTGGCAAATCTGCTTTGCCGATCCCGCGCTCCTGCGCGCCGCGTGCAGTCGCTTGCCCATTGAGCCATCCCGGCCAGCCGCGATCTCCCGCTCCGCAATTTGGTTGAGGCACAGATCGTGCAAAAAGTCGTACACTAAAGGAGTTAGGAATCGGAATCTTTCGAAATGAAGAGACTTGTCATTGGCCTCTACGGAGCCATCACGATTGCGCTCATGATATGGGGGTTTTACCAGGCGATTTATGTCGCGCCCACCGATGCGATGCAGGGTGAGATTTTCCGCATCATCTTCTACCACGTGCCTTCGGCAATCGTCGCTTTCTTCTTCTTCGCTGTTTCGCTCCTCGGCTCCATTGGATTTCTAAGCTGGCGTCGCAGCAAGCCGGAATGGGCGCAGGCCTCTGACGCATGGGCGCTGGCCGGCGCTGAGGTGGGTGTGGTTTTTTGTACGGTGGTGCTCACGACCGGTCCACTCTGGGGCCGCCGTGCCTGGGGCATCTGGTGGACATGGGACGCGCGCCTGACTACCACGCTCGTGCTCTGGCTCATCTACGTCAGTTACCTGTTGCTGCGGCGGTTTGCCGCAGGGCCGCAGGTGCAAACCCTGGCCGCCGTGCTCGGCATTTTTGGAGCCCTCGATGTGCCCATTGTCTACATGTCAAACCGCTGGTGGCGCACGCAGCATCCTGCGCCGGTGTTTGGCGGCGCGCAAGGCTCCGGGATGGACAAGTCCATGCTGGCCCCATTCATGTGGAATATGCTGGCCTGGTTTGCATGGGGCGTGTTCATCCTCATCCTTCGCTATAACGTAGAGCGCAGGCACCAGCACAATGATGCCCTGGAGGCCCAGGAAGCGCTCGAAGCAAACATTTGACCCGCTGAGAGGCGCTCCGGAGTCAGGAGAAATATGGATACAGCTGCAGTTCTCGACCATAAATTTATGGTTGCCGCCTACACGGTAACCTGGGTGATCCAACTGAGCTATCTGGCTTGGCTGGGCTTTAGATGGCGTGGCGAAAAGCGTACCGCTGCCCGCCGCGCTCGCTGAGCAGGGAGTTTCAAGGCTGTATTGCCATACACTGTGGAATTGAGGGGACCGAGATGCTAGTCGTCATGAAGGCACAGGCCACGCAGGAAGAAATTCAGGCTGTTTGTGACCAGATCGAACAAATGGGGTTCCGTGCCCATCCGCTTCCGGGAGCCCAGCGCACCGCCATCGGCATCACCGGTAACCCTGGAGAAATCGATCGAGGCAGTTTTGAAGATCTCTCCGGAGTGGCCGATGTAATCCGCGTCAGCAAGCCTTATAAGCTGGCCAGTCGCGACGTGAAGGAAGAAGACACGATCATCCGTTTCCCCGGAACGGATGCTGCGATTGGGGGACAGAATCTCGCTATCGTCGCAGGCCCGTGCTCCATTGAGAGCCGGGAGCAGGCCTTTGCCATTGCCGAGCAGGTTGCCGCCTCTGGCGCGCAATTCTTCCGCGGCGGGGCTTACAAGCCGCGTACCTCGCCCTATGCCTTTCAGGGGCTCGGCGTGGATGCCCTGAAGATCATGGCGGAGATCCGCGATCAGTTTGGTCTGCGTATCATCACTGAGGCCATCGACAACGAGACCCTGGAACTGGTGGCCGACTGGGCGGATGTCATTCAGATTGGCGCGCGCAACATGCAGAACTTTTCTCTGCTTAAACATGCCGGCCGGCTGCGCAAGCCTGTGCTGCTCAAGCGCGGCATGAGCGCCACGCTCGATGAGTTTCTGATGGCCGCCGAATACATCATGAGTGAGGGCAACTACCAGGTGATCCTCTGCGAGCGGGGCGTGCGCACCTTTGCGGATCATACTCGGAACACGCTCGACCTCAGCATCGTTCCAGCGGTGCAGAAGCTCAGCCATCTGCCGATTTTGGTCGATCCAAGCCATGGCACCGGCAAGCGTGACAAGGTGCTGCCCATGGCTCGTGCGGCGGTAGCAGTCGGCGCGGACGGGGTGCTGGTTGAGGTGCATCATCAGCCGGATAAGGCGCTGTCGGACGGCCCGCAGTCGATCTATCCCAGCCAGTTTGCCGTCATGATGGACGAGATTGAGCAGATCGCTCCTGTGGTCCATCGCACATTGCCGCGTGGCATCCGTGTGGAGACTGGCGCTGCATAAGCCGATGAAGGCGCGATCAGGGATAATCATGCCGATGAGCATGCGGTGCGGCGCTTCGATGAGTTTGAGCGCAGCGCGCCTTCTGCCTGCCGCAGTCGCCCTCGCCATCGGGTTGACCGGTTGCCGCCCGCATGACTTTCCGCAGTACCCGCCCAACTATCGCGAGTATGTGTATGTGACCAACGGCGACAGCGGCACCGTATCTGTTTACGATGTCGTCAATTTGCGACTTGACCGCGAGCTTGCCGTGGGCAGGCACCCGGTGGCAGTCGTCTCCAGCACGACGCGCAATGAAGTGTATGTGGTGAATGAGGGCGCGCCGGGCGGACAGGGTGCGGTTTCCGTGGTTGATGCGGAGCACAATGTCGTCGTTGCAGCCATCCAGGTGCGCAAACAGCCGGAGGCGATTGCGCTGGACCCTGAAGATGCGCTGGCGTATATAGCCAACTCCGGCTCCAACAGCATCTCGGTCATCGATTTGAAGGCCCGCCGGGAGATCGCTGTGATTGGCGCGGGCGAAGAGCCTGCAGCGCTTCGTGTCTCGCCGGATGGCAAGGCGCTTGTGGTTGCCAACCGGAACAGCAGTTCAGTCAGCATCATTGACCCCGTTTCACGAACGGTGCGCGCAGTCTTCGCGGGCTGCCCTGGCGCAAACGATGTTGTCATCCTGCCGGACTCCTCGAAGGCTTTTGTGGCCTGCTCTGCCGGTCACCAGATCATGGCCATTGCGCTGGCGCACGCAGATGCCCAATCCGCCCAACCTGATCGTATTGAATCCCTGCTGGATGTGGGCCGGGGTCCCGTGCAATTGGCTCTGAAGCCGGATGGTGGTGAACTCTTCACCATGAACTCACTCTCTGACTCGATCTCTGAGGTGGTTACAGGCACGGACGACGTGGGGGGAGCCTACATGATGGGAGCCGATCCGGTTCAGGGCATTGTTTCAGCGAATAATGCGCTGCTCTATGTCGGCAACCTGCGCTCCCAGTGGGTCACCATCTACGCCATCGATGACGGCAAACGGGAGGGCGAAGTGCACGTCGGCGACGGCCCCGCGGCGCTTGCCTTCTGCGCCGACGGCCACCTCCTGTTCGTCGTCGACGCCCGCTCCAACGACGTCGCCGTTGTGCGCACCGTCGATCATTCCCTCTTCACCCTGCTGCCCGCCGGCCGCGCCCCCAACGCGATCGCTGACAAAGCCTTCAAGGTGCAGTAGCGTTACGGGGACAAGTGGAACTGTTCGCCTGTTCCAGGCGAGCAAGGCTGAACGCACTGCTCCGCGTTTGCGCCGGACCCGCTAATGTTTCCCGTTGCCCAGCCTGGCCACGCTGAACTGCGCTCCGGCGAAGAGGATCAGCCCGGAGATGTAGGCCCAGAACAGAAGACCTACCGAAACATAAAATGGCCCGTAGAGCGCTTTCAAGTCAAGGTGCGGCAGCACGGCCACAAAGATGTATTTTGCCGAGAGCCAGATCACGCCGGTAATCACCGCTGTGCGCATAACGCTCAGTGCCGGCACCCTGCGGTTGGGCAGCAGCCAGTAGATGGAGAAGAAAAATAAGATGCAGGCAACGCCTGTGCAGAGCGCCATCCACAGATAGCTGATGCCGTTGAAGACAAAGTTATCCGTGTGATGAAAAAACACAAAGGTCAGCAATTCACGCTGCCATGCGCTGAGGATGACGCTGGCCATACCCAGAAGAACCATCAGAATTGCAAGGCCGAAGGCTACCACCTGATTGAAGAGATAGTTGCGGCTCTTGGCAACGCCCCAGGCCTGATTGAGCGCGACTTCCAACGGCAGAAAAATGCCGGTGCAGGAGATCAGAATCATGAGCAGAGAGAAGACCTGGATGCCGTGCCGCGGCGCTGCCAGCACCAAGTTCTTGGCAATCCAGTCCTGATTGGAAGGGAAGAAGTAATACACCATCTGGCTTACCGCATCGGCCATCGCGGCTGAGTGAAACAGAGAGAGCGCAATCGTGTAAAGCAGGACGATGAAGGGGATGAAGGACAAAATCGCGTTGGCAGCCACACTGAATGCATAGGTGTGCACCTCGCTATCCAGGAGATACTGTACGAGCGCGGTGCCATCCTTGCGCCATCGGTACCACTTGGAATCCACTGCCTTCGGGATGGCTTCCGAACTCTCTGTGCTGTCGGTCATCGGCGCCTCATAGATACCGGATTTTGAGACACTCGACGGGATACACCGCATCTGCTTCCGGCTTAGAAAAGGAAGAAGCGTCCTGATCGATTGCCCGGCATCCCTTTGCGCTCATCTTAAGAATATCCCTTCGAGCCTGCCTTCGCTGTGCTGTTGCCGCCGCTGCGCACCTTCCATGGCACGCTCGGAATGGCGATTTCTTATTGCATCCTTATCCATTTCCTGCCATAAAGAATCAAGGCCCGCCTGGGAGGCTGGTCGTTCTTAACGGGAAGGCCGTTTGTATTGGATGTGCTGTTTTTGTGGAAGTGCGGACTCAATCTGGCTGCGACATCGAGCTGCCGCAGTGCGCAATGCGCGCACCGGGGCGGCTTTTAGTGTTTTGGGCGCCCCTGGCATCACGCCGACGGTTTGCGGCGCCAGATTCACAACCATTGCCAAAAGGGGCCGGAGTTTGCCGCAGACGACAAAGTAAGGAGACGTCGCATGAAGGAACAAGGCATCGTCAAGTGGTTCAATGGAGCCAAGGGGTACGGATTTATTCAGCGCTCGAACGGGGAAGATGTCTTTGTGCATTTTTCCGCGATCCAGGAGAGTGGATACAAGACGCTCAACGAAGGTGAGGCTGTTGAATTCGAGTGCCAGCAAGGCCCCAAGGGCCTGAGCGCGGCCAATGTCATGCGCGCCGTCTGATCCTTTAATGCATGCCGTGCCGAGGGAGTGCAGGCGCTAACCGGGTCGCAGAGTCATTCGTTGCGCGGCGGCTTCTGCGTAGGCCGCAACTTGCTGAGCGCCCATTGCGCTGCAGAACGCAGGCCATCGTCTGCCGACGAGGCCCAGGTATGCAATTGCGACCCGAAGGCAGCGATGCCGGTATTGCCCATCGCGATTGCCAGGTTACGTCGGAAGCCCACGAAGCCTGCGCGCCGCACAGGGGAACCGTTGAACGTGCGCTCAAACGCAGGTTCATCCATTGCGGCGAGCCACTCCAGCGCGGGGTTCACAAGCTCGGTGCGCGCTTCCAGTTCAGCATCGGCGCTCACAGCAGCTTTGCGATTCCATGGGCATACATCCTGGCAGATATCACAGCCAAAAATCTGCCGTCCCATACCCCCCATCAGGTGAGGAGCAATTGCACCTTTGTACTCGATGGTGAGGTAGGAAATACAGCGCGTGGCATCCATCTGGTAGGGCTCGATCAATGCGTCTGTCGGACATGCATCCAGACAACGGCGGCAACTCCCGCAACGGTCAGGCACGCTCAGCCGCGCCGCAGCTTCCTTGACGCCAAGGGATGTGACCAGCACGGCGAGGAATCCGTAGGAGCCGAGGCGCGGATGAATCAGGCAGGTATTCTTGCCCGTCCAGCCGAGCCCGGCTGCCACTGCGAGTGTGCGCTCCACCACCGGACCCGTATCCACGTAGGCCCGCGACTCAAAGTCTCCATAGCGAACGTGCAACTGCGCTTTCAGTCCGCGCAGACGTTTCAGGAGGATCTTGTGATAATCGCTTGGCCGCCTGACTCCCTGCTCGTCGATGCGGCTGGTCCACGCATAGCGCGCGATCCACGCGAGCCCGGCGGACGCGGGGTCGGTCGAGCGGGGCTGCGCCGGGTTATACGTAGCAAAGCATATAACGGCGGAACGCGCCCAGGGAAACGGCGTTTGAGCGCGAGCGCGCACCATCCGGCCATCTTCCGCTTTGCGCCCCAAGTAGTGCATTGTGCCGGCGCGTCCGGCCTCTACCCACTGCGTAAACCTCTGTGCATCCCGCGTTTCACTTGCCTGCGGCAGGGCAAGTGAGCCGGCATCATCAAAGCCCGCTTCCTGTGCAAGCTTGCGCACCACATCCGAATCGAGACAAGGCGTATCGCCGCTGGATAGGGGACTGGTTTCGGCCATCGACATGGAACTTTTCTACCTGCCTTCTGCGTACTTCAACCTGAACGGATTCGTTCAAGCCTTCGGATGGTTCCCGGTTCTGGATCTTTTCAAGTTCACAGAACCGCGGAGCAGAGGAGTTCGTCCTTCAGAATACGTGGCGATGGTCTGCTTTCCCGCATAACTTTTGCGGCAGGCGGATGCAACTCGAATCCAGGGGAGGTTTGGCTATGAACTGCAACATTGCCAATACGCAGGAAACAGTATTGATGACACCCTGCGAACCGCACGATCTGGTTCGGGGGCAGGAGCAGTGCTTGTTGGAGCGGGTGACTCCCGTGCTGAAGGTCCAGAATGTAACACTCGATCTGCGGCACATAGCCCGCATCGATGCCGCGGGGATCGCTGCGCTGATTTCGCTCTATCGCACCGCTCAAAACGCCGGGCACGAGTTTGCCATCATCCATGCAACGGAGCGGGTGGCGGCCATCCTTGCGCTGGTTGGTCTGGATGCCATTCTGCAATCACATCACCCGGCTCAGGACGAACAGGCTGCGCGCCAACCCGCAGCCGCCTGAGGGCGCGACGGCGCGGACGCTGCAGGACTCAGCAATTCATGTAGAAGTGCGCAAATTGCTGCCCGTGGATCTTCTGCAACGACCGGCACTTGAAGGCTCTGTGACGAACAGCACAGGCAAGTGTATACTTGCGGCGCTATTTGTACTTGCGAATCGCGCACGCCGTAAGGCGCAGTCGAAGTGTCTGGATGACTGAACGCGCTTGGCCCGTTGTTCGCGCTTCCCGCTGCCGGGCTAAGCCAACGTCCCGCCACCCTCGCATGGGTGCCGCCTTGCGGAAATCCTACCGCGGAGGCTTTATTCCATGACGCAGGGCGTACTGGATCAGCAGCTTGCCGAACACGCAGGCTCAACCACAACTAAATATGTCTATTTCTTTGGCGGCGGCGCGGCCGATGGCAACGGCCGCATGAAAGATGTGCTGGGCGGCAAAGGCTCCGGCCTGGCTGAGATGACCAACGCGGGCCTGCCTGTCCCTCCCGGGTTCACCATCCAGACCGAAGCCTGCCGCGAGTATATGCGCGGGGCGCTCAGCCCCCAGATCGACCAGGAGATGCACGCCGCATTAGAGCGGCTGGAGAAGCTTCAGGGTCAGAGACTGGGCACGGGCGAAAATCCCCTGTTGGTCTCGGTTCGCTCCGGCGCCAAGTTCTCCATGCCGGGCATGATGGACACCATTCTTAACCTCGGCCTGAATGACCAGGCCGTGGAAGCGCTGGCCAAGCGCAGCAATAATCCTCGCTTTGCGTATGACTCCTATCGTCGCCTCATCCAGATGTTCGGCGACGTCGTCCTGGATATCCCCAAGAAGAAATTCGAGCATATCTTCGAAAGCATCAAGGAGCGCGAAAAGGTCAAGTTTGACTACGAACTCCAGCCCCAGGCGCTTAAGGACATCATTGTCGAGTACAAAAAGCTGGTAAAGAAAGAGACCGGCAAAGACTTTCCGCAGAAACCCCTCGATCAGCTGGTGCAGGCCCGCGATGCTGTGTTTCGCAGTTGGGAAAATGATCGTGCCAAGACCTATCGCCGCATCAACCACATCGACGACTGGCTTGGCACCGCTGTCAACGTGCAGGCCATGGTCTTTGGAAACCTGGGAGAGAACTCCGGCACAGGCGTGGGATTCACGCGCAATCCGGCCACCGGCGAGCGCACCTTTTTCGGCGAGTACCTGATGAACGCGCAAGGCGAAGATGTTGTCTCCGGCATCCGCACACCGCTGCACATCAGCGAACTTGAGCGCGTCATGCCCAAGGTCTATGAACAGTTGCGCGACATCACGCGCAAGATGGAAAAGCATTATCGCGACATGCAGGACTTTGAGTTCACCATCCAGGATGGCAAGCTCTATATGCTGCAGACGCGCAACGGTAAACGCACCGGCCTGGCCGCCGTGCGGGTTGCCATCGATATGGTGCGCGAGGGCCTGATCACCCAGGAAGAGGCCATCTTCCGCGTCGAGCCGAACCAGCTTTACGACTTTCTCGTACCGCGCCTGGATGAAAAGGGCGCCAAGATCGAGGTGCTTGCTACCGGCCTGCCAGCCTCGCCTGGCGCGGCGGTCGGGCAGATTGTTTTCACCGCAGAAGATGCAGTCAAGGCGCATACCCTTGGCCACATGCACAGCATCATCCTCGTCCGCGGCGAAACCACGCCGGAAGACATCGGCGGCATGGAAGTCGCGTCTGGAATTCTCACATCGCGCGGCGGCATGACGTCGCACGCTGCCGTCGTCACCCGCGGCATGGGCAAGTGCTGCGTGGCAGGAGCCGGCGACTGCACCGTGGACGAAACCCGCAAGGAGCTGCGCGTCAAAGGCAAGACCTTCAAGCACGGCGATTGGCTCTCCCTGGACGGCACCACCGGTCGCGTGATCGATGGCAAGCTCAAGACCATTCCGGCGCAGCCGAACGATCCGGATCTGGTGAAGTTCATGAGCTGGGTCGACCCGGTTCGCAAGCTGCGGGTGCGCGCCAATGCTGACGTTCCTCGCGACGCCAAGCAGGCACGGGCCTTCGGTGCAGAGGGCATCGGCCTATGCCGTACCGAGCACATGTTCTTCGCCGAAGGGCGCATCGAGCATGTCCGTGCCATGATCCTGGCCGACAATGAAGCAGATCGCCGCGACGCTCTGAAGAAGCTGCTGCCCATGCAGCGGGCTGACTTTGTGGGGCTCTTCAAGGCGATGGAGTCGCTGCCGGTAACCATCCGCCTGCTCGATCCTCCGCTGCACGAGTTCCTGCCTCAGCGAGAAGATCTGCTGGTCGAAATCTCCCACCTTGAAGACACCAAGCCTCGTTCAACCAAGCTGAAGGAACTTCGCATTCTTTTGGCACGGGTCCAGGAGCTGCACGAGGTCAACCCGATGCTCGGCCTGCGCGGCTGCCGCCTCGGCATCACCTTCCCCGAGATCACCGAAATGCAAGTACGGGCCATCCTTGAGGCCGCGGTCAACGTCAAGAATCACGGCGCCGATCCGCACCTTGAAATCATGGTTCCGCTCATCGGCTCCATCGAAGAAATGCGCAATCAGTCTGCCATCATTCGCCGCGTTGCCGAACAGGTATTCAAGGAAAAGGGCACGACCGTCGACTATATGGTGGGCACCATGATCGAACTGCCGCGCGCGGCGCTCACCGCCGAGCAGATCGCCGAGGAGGCTGAGTTCTTCAGCTTCGGCACCAACGACCTGACCCAGACCACCTACGGCATCTCGCGGGACGACATCAACCACTTCCTGCCCGCTTACCTTAAGGCAGGGATCTTCAAGCAGGATCCATTTGCCACCCTGGATCAGGCGGGCGTGGGCCTGCTGGTGAAGATGGCCACGGCCAAGGGACGCAACACCCGACCGACGCTGAAGGTTGGCATCTGCGGCGAACATGGCGGCGATCCGGAGTCCGTCAAGTTCTGCCACAAGATCGGGCTAAACTACGTATCGTGCTCGCCCTTCCGGTTGTTGACGGCAAGGCTGGCCGCTGCGCAGGCGGCACTCCAGGAGAAACAGGCGGGGTCAGACCTGCACACCGGCACCAACTGATCGTTCAACCGGGCAAACAGCATGGGCGCGGCCGTTGGCCGCGCCCATGCTGCATCCGGCAAAATCGCTACTGCGCATCGCCTCCCGGCGCGAAGTAGCCTTCCGGCATCACCAGGCTTATGTCTTTTTTATCGGACTTGAGCACTACCTTGTGGAAGCCGCCGTCGTTGTCCATCTTGTCCGGCGTGTAGGTGAGCGTGTAAAGCCCTTTCAGATCCTCTGCAATAATCCCGTAGATCTGTTCCATATCTTCTTTTCTGCGCGCATCGAAATACAACGCTCCGGTGCGTTTTGAGATTTGCTCCATGATTTTGCGACCATCCACCCCCGAACTCGGTGGAGGGGCGGGCTGGCCGCCGTTCGGATTTCCACCGCCCGGATAACCGCCGCCGGGATATCCGCCACCGGGATAACCGCCCCCAGGGTAGCCGCCGCCTGGATATCCCATGCCGCCGCGGCGCCCCTGGTTCGGGAAGGGGTTGCTGCGCGGTTGGTTGGCGGGCAGGCAGATTGTGTACACAATCACATGCGCGCGCTCAGCCGCGTCCAGTGCATCGTTCATCGTCTCCTTACTGCCTTTGTCCAGGCCGTCGGACACGACGACCAAGGCCTTCCGCCCGGTCTTGGACTTCATCAGTTCATCGGACGCCAGAAAGATTGCGTCATAAAGGTTCGACCCGCCCGGCGTTCCATGCGCCGATGGCCGGTTGTCGCCCATCGTCTCCGGTCCCTGACGCTCGTCCTGGGTCTGAGAGCTCGGTCCCATCCCATCCAGTTCCTTGTGCAGCGCGTCGGCGGATGCAGTAAAGTCCTGCAGCAACTCCACCTCGTTGTCAAAGTGAAGCAGGAAGAGCTCATTGGCGCCCGCCGCGGGCGTGTCCGTTGCAGCCTGGGCGCCACCGGCCGGACCAGCGGCCAGCATCTCGTCGACAAACTTGTCCCCGCCCTTGCGCACGTAATCCAGCGCGTTTTTCATGCCTGCGCCCGTGTCGTCCAATAAGCCGATCTGAAACGGCAGGCCACTGTTGCGGGTAAGGCCCTGAATGACCTGCCCACGGCCCTCATCCGTCAGCGTGAGGTCGTTGCGGTCCAGATCCTTGATGAGCGCGCCGTGCTTGTCCCGCGCGCTCAGCGGCAGGGAAACAACAAGGGCCTTTGTCTGCGCAGCGGGCGCTGCTGCAGCAGGCGCCGCTGTTGCCTGCGCCGCGGCAGGCGGCTGTTGCGCGGGCGTCATCATCGCCCCGCTGATCAATACGAAGAATAGGCATCTGGAGAGGGAATGAATCTCAGTTCGCATCATCATCTGTTGACACACCTTTGACCCTTTAGACGACAGAATCCAGAGTAGGCTGCCCCGTCTTCACCCGCAGCTGGGAGGTTTTCGCGCCGACCGGTACGCGTCGCGGATCCTACCCCTGCATCTTAACCCGCCCGGTGTCTCCGGGCCTTGAGTGATTTAAGTCATAGCCCGGACGGAGGAGACCCGCTACCCTGCATTTGAAGAGGATGAGAATCCGATGGGTACCCTGACCGCCGCTGCGCAGCCCGAAAGTCCAACAAAACCGCCTCTTGTCCGCCGCTCCTCACCCGACCGCTCGCAGCGCATCCGGCGCACGGTCCAAATGCTGTTCGTGGCTCTCAACGCCTGGCTGGGCCTCCAGTTTTATCTCTGGGTGCGGTACTTCGAGCACAACGGACAGAGTCTCTATGTTCCTCGCCCGGCAGGAGTTGAAGGCTGGCTACCCATCGCCGGTCTCATGAACTCAAAGTATCTGTTCCTCACCGGCCACGTTCCACCGATCCATCCGGCAGCCATGTTTCTCTTTCTGGCTTTCGTGCTGATGAGCCTGCTGCTCAAAAAGGCCTTCTGCGCCTGGCTCTGTCCCGTCGGCACGCTCTCCGAGGCTCTTTGGAAGCTGGGCCGGCGCTTCTTCGGACGTAATCTGCATCTGCCGCGGTGGGCCGACATCCCTCTGCGCGGGCTCAAATACCTTCTGCTTGGCTTCTTTCTCTTTGTCATCGGCGCCATGTCTGCCGAGGCCTTGCAAAGCTTCATGTTCACGCCTTACGGCCTTGTTGCGGACGTGAAGATGCTCAACTTCTTTCGTGAAATCGGCCTCACCGGGCTTGTGGTGCTTGGGCTTCTGGTGCTCTTGTCGATGCTGATCCAGAACTTCTGGTGCCGCTACCTCTGCCCCTATGGCGCGCTGATGGGCCTCGTCTCGCTCCTCAGCCCGGTCAAAATTCGCCGCGATCCGGAGGCCTGCATTGACTGCGGCAAGTGCGCCAAAGTCTGTCCGGCCAGTCTGCCCGTCGACAGCCTTGTTCAGATTCGCTCTGCCGAGTGCAGTGCCTGCATGGTCTGCGTCGCCGCCTGCCCGGCGGAGAATGCCCTGCAGTTTGCCCTGCCTCCGCGCCGCGCCGTTGAGCCGCGCACACGTTGGGCTCGCCGCGCTCTTGGACCGCTGGCCGTCACCGGAATGCTTGCGTACATCTTCTTCGCCTTTGTCCTATACGCCAGGGCTACAAGCCACTGGCAAACACAGATGCCGCGTGACATGTATATGCATCTGGTCCCCATCGCAGACAGCTTCACGCACTGAGGCGCCAGCCCGCCGCGTCGTTCGCTGTTAGACTCGGAGGCGTGCAAAGCGCAGCCAAGCCCCCCGTTTATCTCCTCGATGCCATGTCGTTCATCTTTCGCGCCTACCACGCGATGCAGCGCAGCCGCCCCATGTCCACCGCGTCCGGCGTGCCCACCGCGGCGATCTATGTGTTTGTGAACATGGTGAAGAAACTGCGGCAGGATTTTGCGCCGCAATACTTCGCCGCGGTCTTTGACCTGAGCGGTGAGGTCTTTCGCGATGAGCGCGCGCGCACCCTGGGCACCCTGCGCAAATGGAATGCGAAAGCGCAGGCCTTCGAGGAGGTCTCCTATGAAGGCTACAAGGCCAATCGCGAAGCCATGCCTGAAGATCTGCGCCGCCAGATTCCTTACATTCGCCGGGCGCTTGAGGCGCTGCGCATTCCCATCCTCGCAGCGGAAGGCTTCGAGGCCGACGATGTCATCGGCACGCTTGCGCGCCAGGCAGCCGAGCACCAGCATGAGGTCTTCATCGTCTCCGGCGACAAGGACATGATGCAACTCGTCACCCCGCACATCCGCATCCTCAATCCGCAGAAGGACAACCTCATCCTCGACCCCGCCAAGGTGACAGAGACGCTCGGTGTTCCACCTGAGAAGGTTGTGGATGTGATGGCGCTGCGAGGGGATGCAGTCGACAACATTCCCGGTGCTCCGGGCATCGGCGATAAGGGCAGCGTTGAGCTCATCCAGCAATTCGGCAGCGTGGAGGCGGTTCTTGATCGGGCCGAGGAGGTGAAGCGCAAAAGCTACCGCGAGTCGCTGCAGCAGAATCGCGATGCGGTGCTTCTATCCAGGGAACTCGTCACCATTGACACTCACGTTCCGCTCGAACTCGACCTCCACGCGATGCAAACGCAGTCTCCCGATCTGGATGCCTGCCGCCAGCTCTTCACTGAGCTGGAATTCACCTCGATGCTGCGCGATCTTGCGCCCGCCGCGCCAGCGTCTGAGCTGCAGGAACTGGAGACCCCTGACGAGGCCGAGATGGCCGCATTCCTGCAGGCGGCACAAACGCACGGCTTTGCCTTGTACGTGCCCTCGGACCCCGTGGCTGAAGATGAAGCGGATTCCGAGATTCCGCAGACGCTTTCGCTTCTGGACGCGGCTGAGGCCGCGGAAAGGCAGCACAACCTTCAGGCCGGTGTTTGCGCCGTGGACCAAATCGCACTGCGGGTGACATGGACGCCCGCCATGCGCGCGCTGCTTGAGGATGCATCGGTCCCCAAGCAGGTTCACGACTGGAAACAGACACTGCATACGTTGCATCAAGCGGGCGTTGAGATGCGTGGCCCAATCGATGACACCATGTTGCTTTCTTACGCGCTGAATCCGACCCACGCCACCCAATCGCTGGCCGATGTCGCTGCGCGTCAAGGGAAGCCTGCGCCCGCGACCGCTGCAAGAGCCGCGGCGATCCTTCATACGCTCGCGCCGCAGCTTCTGCAGCAGGTGGAAGAAGCAGGCCTCGTGCGCGTCTACCGGGAGATTGACCTGCCCCTCGCGCCCGTCCTTTTTCGCATGGAACAGGCTGGCGTGCGCATTGACAAGGCCATGCTCGGCAACTTCTCGGGACACCTCTCTACGGAGATGGAGCGGGCCGCTGAACGCGTCTACGAGTTGGCGGGCCGCCGCTTCAACATCAACTCGCCTAAGCAACTGGGCGAAGTGCTCTTCAAGGAGATGACGCTGCCCGCGCCGCCCAGCCGCGGCAAGGCCAAGGCCGTCTCCACCGCGCAGGATGTGCTGGAACGGCTTGCCGAAGAGCATGAAATTGCCCGCAGAGTGCTTGAGTACCGGCGATTGACCAAGCTCAAGTCCAACTATGTGGACGCGCTGCCGCAGCTCGCCGACGCAGACTCGCGCGTGCACACCACCTTCCAGGCGGCGGCCACGGCCACAGGGAGGCTGTCCTCCGTCAATCCAAATCTGCAGAATATTCCCACACGCACAGAGCTGGGCCGCCAGATTCGGGCCGCCTTCACCGCCTCGCCCGGCACCCAACTGCTCTCAGCGGATTACTCGCAGATTGAGCTGCGCCTGCTCGCACACTTCAGCAGCGACCCGCTGCTTGTGGATGCCTACCGTACCGGCAAAGACATTCACACGCTGACCGCCAGCGAGGTCTTCGGCGTGCCCGCGGAGACCATGGACAAGGAGACGCGCAACCGCGCCAAGGCCGTAAACTTCGGAATCGTCTACGGCATCTCCGCCTTCGGGCTCGCCGCGCAGCTTGGCATCCCGCAGAACGAGGCCCGCGCCTACATCGACAAATATTTTGCCCGCTACCAGGGCGTGAAGGCGTTCATTGAACGAACGCTGGCGGAGACGCGCGCGCAGGGCTTTG
>JAJZGF010000151.1 GCA_021805025.1 Acidobacteriota bacterium | reverse complement strand
CAGGTCTGCTCGCTCCGTCGCCGACCCATCTTCCGCATCGTCTGCTCCAGTCATGCCATTACTGAAGCCGCATTCTCCGCACCTACGCGCGAGAGGGAAGAACGCCTATGAGTTACCGCTTTCGTGCCCCGTTCCAGGATCACCCGCACTCGACACTCGACCCAGAGCCCGAGAATCGCAGCCAGGAGCCCTGCTAACCCCCTGTCGTCTCCACGACCCGCGACCTATTCCCCCTGATCGCCCGGGCCGCGGACCTTCGAATCCCATTCCGGCAGTACCTCAAACTCAATGCCCGCGCGTCGTATCTCCGGCAGCACCTCGACCGGCACTCCGGTGATCGTGACGCGACCATCGGGTGTCGATTGAACAATCAATGCGTATTTGGTGCCCGCCGTATGCTCCGGCTGTCTGTTCAGCCAATCCAGTGCACAGTCCGCTGCTCGGTGCATGGCTTCCTCGTCGTCCACCAGGATGGTGGCAGCATCGACCCCCATGGCTCGATCCTCCTGACTGTCGGCCGCCAGTGTACTCTTGATTGATCTGCGCGGGACAGAACTGCACCTCAACCCTGGGCTCCAGCCCGACCAGGTCAGACCCATCAGCCGCATTCGGACAAGGAATACCCATAGAATATGCGCAAGCCTGGTGTCAACAGTTCTTAATCTTTCCGTTGGCCCTTCCGACCCTTCTTCTCTGTCTGACCGCTTTGTTTCGGCCTCTCATACCGCCATGGCCTCCGCGCGGCCGGATCAAACGCCAGGGCTGAAGGCGATGTTCCATCAAGCTGTAGCAGATGGTTAACAAGTATGGCAGTCATCTTGTCCAGATCATCAATCATCTGCTCAAAGATTTCACTGGATACCGGGATTACGATCTCATCTTTTTGGTTAAGGGTTCGCGATCTATTTGTTGTTGCAAATCCAGTCCCACACCATGCGATGCCGCTGTGAAGAATGAGGTTACGCGCATCTTTGATCGGCGCAAAATGCACAAATACTTCTGCATAAGCTGACGCCATCCCTGAATCGACGTTTTTTACTTTCAGAAGCTTTTTGACGTGCGAGATGGCATCTTCCGATCTGACGCCTCCGAACACTATCCTAGAAAACGTGTCTGAAATACCACCCAACTCTGTTAGCGTTATGCGCAGATAAGCCTCTACCTGCGCGAATGCAAGCACAAATCGCCCAAGATTGAACAATTGCCGCTGGCCTTCGTTCATGACTTGCTCCGCCAGACACGCAGTCTCTGAAATGACCCCTTCCAAAACCCACCCCTCCGAATAGCGAAGGTAAATGCCAGCGTAGCTACGCGCCGACGTCTTTCTGACTATTCGAGCGCTCCGGAGCCGCAAATGAACACCCGTCAGCATTCATAATGCTGACATACGCCTATACTTTTAAAGGCGGCAGTTTTCGGACGATTTGCATTGTCTCAAGGCTCACCGTTATAACCCGCAGCAGCAACTCCAACGGGTACTTCGGGTTACGCTGCTCTGCCGCCCACGCATTCGCATCATTGACGATGCCCGTAGTCTTGTCTGTAGTGACAGCCTGGCGCTCAATGACCCACTCTATGGCAGATTTTCCGTTGACGATATAATCATATGCTTCCAGGGGAATTCCCCGAACGGTAATGCCATCGTTGTAATGGATCGTTGAGCGATCCCACTTCTCATCCAACTCCGCTTCGCCCGCGCCTCCGTTATTCCCGGATGGCTTCCCAAAGCGCATCTTGGTTACCCGATAATCTTCGTCCCTCAGTTCGGCGCGCTTTTTGGCGTATTCGATCTTCGCCGTGTACGGCTTCACTACATCGAACCCGAGGTGAATCTTCGCCAGCGCCTCGCCAGCCTCGACGAACGCCCTGAAGTCCACAAACTGCTTCACCGCTGGAATACGCGGCAGTTCCTTCGTCATATTGTCGGCGTAGCGCCGACGGTAGTCCAATGAATGCAGCAAGCTATAGATGTAATGGAATACGTCATTCTTTGTGATCTTCTCGCCCGGATACGCGGCCCTGAACTGTTCCAGAGCTTCCTCAGTAATTGCATCGCGCACACGGTATTTTCCGTCCTCGGTTAGACGCCCACTGAAGCCTGCACGGCTTGGCGTCTTCCCCCCGGCACCGAAATCGAGCGGCGCTTGACCTCCCGAAGCCGTTTCGTCGCTTTCCTGTCCTTCATCGTCTTCATGGACGACTTCGTAGAGGTGCAAGGGGAAACACTGAGAGTCACCGATGAGATGCAAGTCTGGAATGCAATCCGTAATGATTGCGGAGAATGCCTTGGACCCGCCCGGCGCTTGCAGGCAAATTACGCGATTATCTGAGTCTCGCGTTGGAAACATCTTGTGGAGCTGGTACACGCAGTTATTCATCGATCGGTCAAAGTACACATGCTGTCTCGAAAACGGTCTATACAGCGATATCCGATATCCGTCCTCTCGTTCCCGGTAACGGCGACTGCGCTCGACATCCTTACGCTGCTGTCGATCCCAAGAAAATTTCGCATCATCAATCGTGACGAATCTCGCAATGCCCCCTTCCTTTTGCTTCGGCGTCGCGCCCAACCAGCGCTTCACTTCGCTGTTATAAAAGCGGACCGAGCGGTCAATGTTCCGGCGCAACTCGGTCTCCGAGAAGTTATAGCACCAGGCGTCGCGATTCGTCTTGAGACCGCTAGAGTAATTCTCGAATATGCCTACGACTCCATTCTGCGCGCCCAATGGTGTGTATTTCCCGAAACTCGGATCCCTTTGATTCACCCAATCATGATGCGAGTCCGGGCGGACCTGCGTCCAACCTGGTGCGGATCGAATCCCGTCAATACCTCCAAGCTGAGCGATTTGACGGAGTTTTTCTTCGCGAGAAAGAAAGTCTCCGATGTCATGGTAGAAGATTTCGCCCTTCACCTTCGACTTCGGGTTCTTCACCAATAGGCTGATCGCAATTGGCGCGCGGCTACCGCCACCGAATACGTTGCCGGCTTCCTGGCGACGACGCTCACCCGATGTGCGCGCATTCCCGCGCAGATGAAATACATAGATACTGCTGAACTCCTCGGCCAGACACTTGCGTAGTCCGTCCGCAGAATTCGACTCGATCCACCCCGCATTGGTCACAAATCCAATAACGCCTGCGTCGCGGATTCGATCTGACGCCCAGCGAATGGCCCGGATATAGCTGTCGTAGAGGGAATTCTTCAGCGTCGCAGTTGAGCTAGTCGCATAGGTGTCGGCGATTCGCTGATCCAATTCCTCATATTTCAAATTCGCATTGAAGTCATTCGCGCTGTCCTGACCCGCCGAATACGGTGGATTTCCAATGATCACCCGGATGTCGAGCTGGCGCTGCCGCCGCAACCGCTTGCTGTTGTCGTCGAGCGCCATGGCCTGCTGGCCCTTCCCCGTGCCTAAGTTGAACGTGTCTGTGAGACAGATGCCTGGGAACGGTTCGTAGGCGCCGATGCCTGCGGCTTCGGAGTAGGCAGACTCTATGTTGATCGCCGCGATATAGTAGGCAAGCAGCACGATCTCGTTGGCGTGGATTTCTTTGGCGTATTTTGCGGCGAGACGCTCCTTTGGAATGAGCCCGCTTTGCAACAGTCGGGTGATGAAGGTCCCGGTGCCTGTGAAGGGATCGAGGATGTGCACTCCATCGGTAGCAAGATTCGCGCCGAACTCATGTGCGAGCACTTGGTTCACCGACTGAATGATGAAGTCCACAACCTCAACAGGGGTGTAAACGATGCCAAGGCGCTCGGCGAGCTTCGGGAAAGCGCTCTTGAAAAACTTGTCGTAAAGTTCGGCGAGCAGCGCCTGCCGGCCCTTGGCCGTGCGGGTGTCCTCGGCGCGCCGCCGTACGCCCTCGTACATCGGCTCCAGCGTCAGGCTCTCCTTAGTTAGCCGGTGCGGCTCCAGGGCTGCGAGCACGCGACCCATTGCCCGTGCGACAGGGTTCTGGTTGGCGAACTGGTAGTCTTTGAACAACGCCTCAAATACCGGTCGGGTTACCAGGTGCTGTGCCAGCATCTCGATGGCTTGTTCTCGGGAGATTGCGTCATTAATGTCCCGATGAAGATCGCCCAGAAACTCGTCGAAGGCTGCGCGCTCCTTGCGGTTCGAGGAGCGATCCAGAATGGCGGTGAGTCGTGCAATATGGGTATTGGCAATCTTCGCGATGTCATTGGCCCAAGCCGACCAATACAGCCGCGTCCCGCATTTCTCCACGATGCGCGCAAGGAGCGCCCGATCCCACTTGTCTGCGGTCTGGATCAGCAGCTGAAGTTGACGCTCCTCCACGGACGGCCCTTTGCCGTCGACACCGATCGTATGGCTGCCGCGGACGACCTCACGCGCATCGTTGACCCGTCTGTCGTTCAGATCTTTCCGTTTGCCTGTCAGCGACGGCAGCCGGTCGAGACCCCGCAAGATGATGAGTTTTTCCTCATCCTTACCCTCATATCCGATGCGATTGATCATCGCTTCAAATTTGTCATCATGCGCACGCAACGCGCGCAGCACCTCCCAGACGACTTCGTAGGCTGGGTTCTTGTCCAGCACCTCGTTTGGATCAGCGTTGAACGGCACCACGACCGGGACCACGACATAGCCTAGCTTCTTGCCCGGCGCCTTGCGCATCACGCGCCCAACCGTCTGCACCACTTCAACGATAGACTTTCGGGGCGAAAGGAACAGCACAGCGTCGAGCGCAGGCACATCGACACCTTCGGACAGACACCGGACGTTGGACAAGATGCGGCAAGTATTCGCCTCCGGTTCCGCTCCAAGCCAATCGAGCTTCTCGTTCTTCTCGAACGCACCCATGGTGCCATCGACGTGCCGTACCTCGACCTTGAGGTCCGAATCGAGCACGCCATTACCTTTCCCTTTGCCCTCGGACGATCGGAATTCATCGACCACAGCCTGGAACTGATCGCGGTACTGCACCGACCCAAGGAAGTGCTTCCGCGACGTCGAGCGAATGCCCTTGCCGTCCCCGCCCGCAACCAACGCGTTTCGCGCGCCGCGCAGCCTCAGCGAATCGATTACCGGCGCGTAAGCCACCGCACGGCGCATCGGCCCTGGATCGTCACCGAAGCGACCCTTGCCATCGATCTTTGCTAGTGCCCGCCAGCAACCCAGGATCTTGCCGGCGTCATCCACCACCAGGGTGCTGTCCTCGGCGAGCTTGTCTTGCAGATGCTTGGCGACCTCGTGTTCATCCACTTCGAGGACGATGACCTTGTAGTCACATAGCACCTGGTACTTGTTCACCGCATCCGAGAACGACAGGTGATGGAATGTCTTGCCGAACTGCTCCTCGTCATCCATCGAGTACAGCACCTGCTCGGCGTTCTCCGCTCTTTGCTTCTGATTCTCTGCCCAGATCTTCGGGGTCGCGGTCATGTACAGGCGCTTATCTGCCGCGATGAACGTCTTGTTGTGCACACGCATGAACGCGGCGGCGTCCTCCTCGCCCTTGACGTGTCGGCCCGTCGTTCGATGAGCCTCGTCGCATATCATGAGGTCGATGTCGGGCAGTCCGTGCCTTTTTTGTGCCTCCCGAATCACTTCGATCGAGTGGTAGGTCGCGAAAATTACACTCATGTGCCACCCGTCCCGGCGCTTCTCGACTGCCCTGGCCAGGACCTTGGCGTCCGTTGTGGCCGGATATTCCAGCTCCGAGAGTTCACTATCCTCGGAATCGGCTAGTCCCTTGCGCTTACCCACCTGGGCGTCCGAGCACACCGCGAAGCTGTGAATCCGAATCTCAGCTTCCTGCGTCCAGGCCCGCAGCGTCTGAGAGACCAGATTGAGCGAGGGAACCAGGAATAGGACCAGCCCGCCCTTGCCGACCATCTTCTCGGCGAGCCGCAGCGAGGTCAGAGTCTTCCCGGTGCCGCAAGCCATGATGAGCTTGCCGCGATCGGCTCCCTTGAAGCCCCTCAGGACGTCCCGAACGGCCGATTCCTGGTAGTCGCGCAATTGCTGCTTCGGGCGCAGTTCCACCCGCTCGTCACGGAAAAACTCTTCCCAGCGAATGCACGATCTGTCGAGATCGTGGAACGTGATGGTATTGACAGGCTTGGATTGGGCCTCAAGGAGTGCCTGGGCGTCAGCCGTCGGCGCCACCGTCGCGACCAGTATGCCGGCCGCGAAGTGCTTCGTGCCCAAGCGGGCAATAAAGCTCTCCAGGCGGTTGCGCGGCAGCGTGGTTCCCTTGGCATAGAACTTAGCCTGAATGGCCACCAGCTCGCCGCTCTTGCGCTGAGCAACGAGATCCACGCCGTAATCCGGACCAGGATCGAATTCCTCCTGTCCAGCAGCCTCACGCCACTCATCCCAGAGCCACACGTGCTCGAACTCATCGCGATGTTTCGGCTCGTGCCGCAGATAAACCTTGATCGCCCGCTCGAACAGCGTCCCCTTCTGCTTCGTGTTTAAGGCCCTCGCCTCGAAGCGCTCTAGTAACCGTGCAAAACCATTATTCTCGGCAGCCATCCGGCCCCCTTTCTTCGTGTTCGCGGGAATAACTCTTCCGACGATTCATCTCATCGGAGACTGGCGACTGTCGCTTGCGCATACGTGCGCAGCTATGAGCCGTAGGAACCCACAAGATCAACAAAGGGTCACTCCGATTGACACCACGACGGTCATGGCGACATCAATGATGAAATGGAGCTACTGAAGAGCATGATATTGATGCAACCGCACCACGGCCGTACACACTCATCTGGAATTCTATTTTACAACAGACAGGTTGGCACGCGGGACCCCGGAGCCGGCACCATTGCCGTCAATGCTCAGCATGTTTGTGAGCTGAAAAACAAGGGTCTCTACCTCTGCCGCCGGCAGCCCAACAAGGTCTGCGAGCTTGTTCTTAGTGATCTTCTCGGCCCTTAGAGCCGAAAATACCTTTTCCCAAAGAATGGAGCGCTCTCTTGGCATTCCAAATGGTTCCGTTTGACCAAATTGCTGATTGATCTGAATGCAGAACGTTCTGTACTGCCAATCCGTGGTTACGCCTATTTTGTGAAGCCGATGATTCAGAGCCGCCACGGAGACACCCCAAAACTTCTTCGCTTGGACGATTTCGCTCAGGAATCTGATGCGTGGTAGCTTCGCGATCACATCCGCCCGCGGCATAAGGAACGCTGACGCAAATGCATTAGCCTGCTCCTCTGCGACACGACCACCTTGGGGTCCGCCGTGCCGGTGCAATACCAAGTGGCCTAGTTCATGAGCCGCGTCAAAGCGGCTGCGCTCGCTAGTCATCTTCGTGTTAAGAAAGACGAATGGAATGTCCCTTCTCCACATCGAAAAGGCGTCCAACGCGCGAGTATCTTCATTAAGCGAAAAAAACCGAACTCCCTTTGACTCCAACAGGTGGAGCATGTTGCTCACGCGACGCTCGCCAAGCGCCCATTTTTGGCGTAAGAGTCTCGCGGCTGACTCGGGGTCAATATCCTCTTTGAATGACAAGAGATCGGGCTCGGGCAGAGCATAGCGCTCGGAAATCCAGTCATTCAGCATAAATGCAAAGGTCGATGCGGCAAGCGCCGAATCCCGATCGCGCACAAGCAACGCCTTTAGAGAACGGAAGCTAACTGCTTCGGCCGGAACTTCATCGACATCTGTACCGAGAAAGAATGACTCCGGAAAACCCAAGACACCCGCGAGGACCGCGAGATTTTCCGGGGTGGGTTCAGTACCGCTGCTCTCGTAGCGGATGATCGTCTTGTGGGACAAGCGGGCTCGTTCGGCAAGCTCCTTTTTGGTGAGCTTCCGACGAAGACGCGCCAGCACCAGGCGCGCTGGATTAAACATGGCTATTGCTTGCGGCGGATCTCGAAGTTGAATTCTGGGCCGGAATCATCGGTACCACGAATATCCGGAGCGGTCCATTCGCCATCGCCGACGATGAAGATACGTTCCCGGCAATCCGACAGAAACCCGTCTGTGCAGCCATTGAATCGCGACAATTCAGCTCGCACGTCGTCCCCCTTTATGTAGATGCAGAAATGCCAAGTCTGAAAGCCATCAGTACTTGCACCTTCCGCGGTTGTCATTACGCCACCAACCAGCGGCAAGGCCATCTGATCAATGACCTGATTTATCGTTACTGCGCGCTCAGCGGTAGTTCCCTTCGGGAGCCTGTTCTGCGGCGCAAGGTCTTCCTTTACCATCCCCGTGATCTCATCTGCATTGGTGACCGCAATGCGGATACCCAGCTTATGATTCGCAATCGTGGAGAAACCGCCGCTCTCGTTCTTGTCCCAGCCCTGCTTACCTCCGAAGACTTCGCGGAATGCACGAACCCCCATGCGCCAAACCTCGTATCCACGCGCGCCCGGAGGATCGTTATCTGTGCACCCGCTATAGCCGGCGACGCACTGATGCACAACTTCCATCAGACCGGCTCTAGTGAGACACAGTTGCTCTAGCCGGCCAACGACTTGCCACTCTGCGGTCAGGATTTGCACTGGGGAATGCCCGGTGTCCGTTTTCATTGCCTCAATTGTGGACCTGAAAACGGACACGGTCAAGGATGGCGGCGATCCCCATTGGCTGTCCATTCTTTCTGCGAGAGGCACCAGGCAAGAAGCCGGGTGCAAGCCGCAGGACGCCGGCCTGGGCAGTGGCAGTGCCTGCCGTGCGGAGCGCCAAGCTCATACGGCGCCCGCGGAAAGGGCACGCGAGGCTATCCAAGCTCGTCCAGGCGCGGCGATCGGGTTCGGTGCGCCATCGGGGGGGGGCGCGACTTCGACGGTCTGCGACCGCCGAGCACTCTGCCGGCCTGTGGACAGGTCGTCCAATATGCCTTCCCTGCCATCCCTGAATACCGGGTTCCCACGCAGTGGCTCCGGGCCTCCGTACCCTAAGCGCCGCCAGGGGGAATAGGTCGCGGGTCAGGACAGAAGCGCGGCACAGGGAGGTGCCGGGCCAGCCGCACAGCGCCTGCCCTGGTCCGTGGCAGTGACTGCGGTGCGGTGCGCCAAGCTCGCAGAACCGGCGGGAGGGGCGCGCGAACCTTTCCAGGATCGCCCTGGCGCAGCGATCGCGTCCTAGCCCACAGAACCTGCTCCCTTACAGAACAATCACTTACGCTGCCCTGAGCAGTGGACGCCGCCTGCGAATATTAGCGAATCCCGCCCCCGCTACCACTTTCAATACAACCTGCCGCACTTGCGGCAGCATCCAATAGAGCGCTAAAGGACCACCGTCCTTCGCGGTAGCGACGAGCAGGCGCTTCCCGGTACCGCGCAATACG
>JAJZGF010000018.1 GCA_021805025.1 Acidobacteriota bacterium | reverse complement strand
GATGCTGTACTACCTACATTTCGCACTGCATCTCCCTGTGACGGCATGGCTGATCCCGTTTTCGATCGCATCGCTGCTCTTCGCTGTGGGTGTCCTTCTGTTCCGTGGTCTCCTCCATCGTGGGGCAGCCTTCAGCGCTATGATCGCGCTACCGGCGTTCTGGTCAGTCTGCGAATATGGGGCCAGCTTTGCACCAGCGAACGGCACAGCCGGCAGCCTTGCCTATACGCAAGAGCGCTTTCTGCCTATCCTACAGGTCGCTTCTCTCACTGGCCCGTGGGGCATCACCTTCCTGCTGTTGCTGTTTCCGTCGGCAGTTGTCAGCGGACTGTATCTCCGGCGCAGGCGGCTCCCGCAGGCAGCGCACGTCGCGGGATTGGCGTTAGCTGTTCTCGCCGGGGCCGTCCTGTTCGGTGCAATCCGGCTGGCGGCACCGAACTCGCAGCAGCACGTCAAGGTGGGACTGCTGGATACGGACACGGTGGTGTTCGCCGACGAAGCCCCCGATATGCAGGAACTCATCAAAAGTTATGCCGAGCAGGCTGAGAGGCTTGCACGTCAAGGGGCGAAGATCGTTCTAATGCCCGAGAAGACGGGTCTGCTGCTCGACAGCGACACGAAGACCATGGACCTCGTTCTGCAGTCTGTGGCCGATCGCACAGGCGCGACTCTCGTCATCGGCGTGTTGCATGTGGTCGCACGAGATTCTTTCAACGAGGCCCGCATCTATACACCGGATCGGCCCATCGCCACGTACGACAAGCAGCATATGCTGCCGCCGTTTGAATCGAAGCTGACACCGGGGACCTCGCTCGCGCTGCTTTCGAAACCAGCACTCCCGATCGGTGTTGCGATCTGCAAAGACATGGACTTCATTCACCCCGCGCTCGACTATGGACGTAGCGGCATTGACCTGCTGCTCGATCCGGCTTGGGACTTCAACGTAGATCGTACTTGGCACGGACACATCGCCATCATGCGCGGCGTTGAGGGCGGATATGCGATCGCGCACACCGCGAAGGATGGCTTCCTCACGGTGACGGACGATCGGGGCCGCATCCTCGGCGAGGTAAGAACCAACAGCGGACCGTTTGTCTCGCTGCTGGTGGATGTGCCGATGCGTCACGACCAGACGGTCTTCGATCGATATGGCACGTGGTTCCCATGGATGGCAGGGCTACTTCTTGTTGCTGCCGCCGTACGATTGTTGACTGCATCTCGCCTGGCGTCAGCACGAAGCATCTGATCCGTGCCTCCAGCATGGCTTTCGGGATTGCGACCACACTTGATCCCGACAGTTCAGCTCAAGTCCTCAGAAACGCCCCAGGCTCCGAGAGCCTCCTGGGACCCCCTCATGGCGGGAGGGCACGAGATTCCAGTCGCCTTGCCGACTTACCATTACGAAAGAGCGCCTGAACAAGGTCATGTTCGCTCACATTAAGGAGCGTATTGGCCGGGATTGACTGCACGCGTTTTTTTACTGTTTCGGTCTGACCCTGAATAACGCCGCAGATCTCGTATTTATTGAAAAGCAGCTCGTCGCTCATGTTTCATGGCCTCGCTCTCATTCTCTCGCCGCGAGTGGGCGAACCGTCTCAGTTCATCTCGGTGCCGCGTCGATTATCCCGCATCGGGCTTTGATAACGAAGGCGTTGCACGAACGCCAGTTCTTCCCCCGCGCCGGCGACTCCATGCTCTGGCATTGCCCCTGGAAACGGCGACTCGGTCATCTGGGGCTGCCTGCATGCTTGCTCACGAGCCGGCCAAATTGGCTACATGTAAACAAGTCTCACGGCATGGCCTGATGTGCCCGTACGGTAATATTCCGGCAATTTGGGCCTCCCAAAAGAGAGAAGTTCCCGTACGGTAACATTTAGATGATTTTGGCACTCGGAAATGCCCAATATTCCCGTACGGTAATATCTTCTTGATTTCAGCCGAAAAACATCGTAATATTCCCGTACGGTAACATTCCTAACGGAGATGGCTTTGAGATATACGTCGCAACAAATCGGCCTGATGATCCGGGACACGCGCAAGAAACTGGGCGTCACCCAGAAGGACCTGGCGCTGACCTCGGGAACGGGGCTGCGCTTCGTCATCGACTTAGAGCGGGGCAAGGAAACCTGCGAGATTGGCAAGGCGCTGAAAGTCCTGCAGACGCTCGGGATCAAAGTGACTTTTACGCCGCCGGCGACGACGACGGCAACTACTACGACGACGAAGAAGGAAAACTGAAGATGGCGCGGACGCTCGATGTCTATCTGCACAATGAACTCGCCGGCCAGCTCGTCCAGGACGATGGCGGCCAGATGCGCTTCGCCTATGCCGAGAGCTGGCTGAACCGGCCAGGCGCAACACCGCTCTCGCAATCGCTGCCCTTGCGCAAAGAGCGCTTCTCGCGCAACGAGTGCCGCGGCTTCTTCGGCGGCATACTGCCGGAACAAGCAAAGCGCGAACTCATCGCCCGCAATCTCGGCATCAGCGCGCGCAACGACTACGCCATGCTGGAGCAAATCGGCGGCGAGTGCGCCGGCGCCGTTACTTTCATTCCGGCAGGCGAAAAGCTGCCCGAACAGCATTACGGCTACCGCCCGCTCTCGCCGGCCGAACTTACCGCGATTCTGAAAGAGCTTCCCAAACGCCCGCTCCTGGCCGGCGACGAAGGGATACGCCTCTCGCTCGCCGGCGCGCAGGACAAGGTCGCCGTCCGCATCGAAGACGACGAAGTTTCCCTGCCACTCGGCGGCGCACCCAGCACGCATATCCTCAAACCCGCAGTCGAGCGTTTCGCCGGCGTCGTCTTCAACGAACATCTCTGCATGAGGCTGGCGGCGGCATCAGGGCTGCCGGCGGCGGCGGTCGAAACCCGCAGCGTCGACGGCATGGATTACCTGCTGGTCGAGCGGTATGACCGGGCGCACCGGCCGACGGCCGGCGGGCCGCCCGTCCTCGAACGCCTCCACCAGGAAGACTTCTGCCAGGCACAGGGGATCGTCTCGGAAATGAAATACCAGAAAGAGGGTGGCCCGTCCCTGAAGCAATGTTTCGGCCTATTGCGCGACGTCTCAAGTGCGCCGGTCGTTGACCTGGCGCGTTATCTCGACGCGGTGATCTTCAACTATCTCGTCGGCAATAACGACGCGCACGGCAAGAACTTCTCCCTGCTCTATCACGGTGTCGGAACGGAAAACCTTGAGATCAGCCTGGCGCCGCTGTACGACATCGTGAGCACGGTCTATTACCCGGAACTGAGCAAGGACATGGCGATGAAGATCGGCGGCGAATATCTGTCGGAGAAGGTCGTGCCAAAGGATTTCGAGCAGCTGGCGGAAGAGGCGGGCCTTGGCAAACCGCTCTTGAAACAGCGCGTCCCCGAACTGGCCGATACGGTACTGGCCTCTCTCGGAAAAATCGAAATTGCCAATCCTGTCGCCGAAGCCGTCGCAGCACTTATACGAACCCGCTGCGAGAGCACGCGAGACAGCTTCCGGAGATAACAACTGGAAAATCATGCGCGTAAACCAAATTCCGAATAAATGCAAAATGGTCTAGGAAAGAGATGGCGTAAGTCATGCGGCTGAGCAGGATCATTATCAAGAACTTTCGCAACTTCAAATCGCTGGACGTGAGGCTGGGAGAGACGCACAGCATAACGCTCTCGTGAGAGCGCTTCGGGAAGTCGGGGTCTATGACGTAGAAACCGTAATTCAGACGGGACGACTCGCGCTCAAGACCTCGCCGCACGTTCCAATGCTCGAGCTTCGGGCGGTTGCATCTCGTCTCCTGAATCCGGTTCACCTGCGGCAGTTCGGTTTGATACTCCAACAGGATCGCATTGTCGCGCCGGATCGAAACGATCGAGTCTTTTTGGACAAGTCAGAGGTACTAATTTTGCAGCAGGTGATGCAATCAGCGAACTGAAGTAGAGAATCCCGACGCTTTTGCGACAATGAGCCGACGGCACTCAAGTATCACGCTCATGAGAATTAATCAAGAACGTGGATCGTTTCCCGCAGGTGACGAAATGCTCGGCGCGTTCGATATCGGCCAACTAAACTGTCCCTCTAATCGACTTCCGGGGTCTCGCCGCACGATTGCTGAATCCTCTTCACCTGCGCAGCTTCGGATTGCTCATCCTCCAAGACCGCATTGTCGATCCAGGTCGGAATGAGCGGGCGTTCTTGGTAAAGCCGATGATCAAATTGCTCCGGAAGATATTCAAGGAATGAGCGCTAGGTAGGTCCTATGTGGAATCGCGTATGTCATGATGTCGATCGTCAGGAGCGACCTTAGATATGGACGACATGCTCCTCGCAAAGGTGAAAGCAATTCTTACCGGCGACGCTCTTAAGCTTTACTGTCACATTTACCTCGAATCCATCGGGCAATATGGTTCGATTGAGGTTCGGTATCCGGCTTTGGCGGTTGCCGTTGGCAGGAGCAAGGGTTCATTGGAGAAGGACATATCGGAATTACAGTCTGCAGGGGTATGCAGGGTTGAGGCACAGGCGAATCAACATAAACTTGCAAGAATCGAGCTATGCGGTCCATTTCGACCTCCCGCATCCGACATTTCTGTGCAACCGGATCGCGGCATACGAATGTCAGAAGGCGATAACGGAGGGTGTGCGTTCAGGCATCTGGTCGATTTCGGGATCGATCCGTCCGTGGCTAAGGAACTGATCGGATCTGTTAGCGATGCGGTAATCGTGGACACCATCGAATACGTTTCACATCTTACGAGTCAACCGAGAAATCACATACGCCATGCGCAAAGCTTGTTGGTCCACTACTTGAGAAACGATATCCGCATTCCGAGTGGTTTCGTAACCAGCCGACGGCGGGACGAACAAGAGAAAAGGGAAAGGCTGGCGGAGCAAGCGCGGCAACGGATTGCAGAATTGGAGATCAGCTATGCCGAATTCTGCGACCATATAATCGAACAACAGTTTGCTGAGAGGTATTCAGGTGATTCGCTAAATGTGAAACTTGAAGCGATACGAAAAGTATTAATCAAAGATCCGAAAATCGCGAGAATTCGCTCTGAGATACTTGAAGACATCGCTCGGAGACAACTCGCAAATACTATCCGAGGTGTCCTTGCCTTCATTTGAGGATTGGTGTAAGGACCATGGCAATTTTCAAATAGATCTTCCATGATTTCGTGACCGGTCGATCCTTCGGCTATTAACTCTGAATCATATCTACGTCCTTCCAGACATCCTGGCAATAACTCATCGGGCGGGGTGCCTCTCTTAAGCTTCAGGACTTCAGGATGAGGAGCCTACTTCACGAGCTTGTGCGGTGCGACGTGCGACAGCCGACGCAAATCCTGCGCTGCCGCAAATTTTGAGCCAGCGCTGCCGCAAAACGAGATTGATGATGATGATGTAAGTAGATATATTTCTCATCTCCTCACAACAAAGAAAAGTGGAGCAAATTAGCAGTTTGCTCCACTAAAAGTATGTAAAAGTAGTCAACTGCATCCTGACGTCGAACCGCAGCTCATGCAGCGATAGCAACTTCCGTTTCTCACCATAATGGCGCCGCAGGTTCCGCAGCTTGGCGCATCGCCCATGTCGTACATGTCGCGCATCGCATCGGCCGCATGATAAATGCCGCGATCCTGCAGCGCGGGTCCATGGCTCGGAGCGGCCTTAGTCTCACTCGCCGCCTGGATCTCCGGAGCGATGCCGCCGGCCGACGCCTTGGTGCTGCCCATTCCCGCGGCGTTGGCCTGCGCGCTCACCTGGTTGAGTTTGCGCGCAACCTCTTCTGCAAGGCGTGCGAGTTGGCTTTGCGGAATGCTGCCTTCCTCGCCCGGCTCCGACTCGGGAATCAGTGAAGGCGAGGCGGGAAGCTGCGGCGCCTGCGGGGCCAGCCCGGCAAACAGGCTCAGTTGCGTGCCGGAAAGAAAACGCAGGTTGAGCCAGCGGAAGATGTAATCCATCAAGCTCTTGGCATAGCCAATCTGCTCGTTGCCCGTCCAGCCTGACGGCTCAAAACGCGTGTGAGCGAACTTCTCGCATAGTACGCGCAGCGGCACTCCGTGCTGCAGGGCAAGCGAAATCGAGGTGGCAAATGCATCCATCAGGCCCGATACCGTCGAACCTTCCTTGGCCATCTTGATGAAGATTTCGCCCGGCTGCCCTGTGGGATAGAGGCCCACCGTGATGTAGCCCTCGTGCCCTGCGATGGAGAACTTGTGCGTGATGGAAGCGCGCTCCTCCGGCAGACGGTGCCGCACGGCGCGCGGCGGAGCATTCAGGTCCTGCTCCGTGAGCTTCGGTGGAGCGGGTGTTGGATCCACCGTGCCCATCGGCATCAGCAGAGGCGTCTGCGCGGCCTTTGCAATCTCATCCAGCGACTTCTGGAAAGCTGCGGCCGCGGCGATCACCTGCCTGGCTGTTACTTCCAGCTTGTCAGTGATGCGCGCCTCCAGGGTCTTCACATCCGCATCCGCAACAGCTTGCCCGGCCGCCATCTGGGCCAGCATGCGTATGGCTGCCGCATCCAGCGCAGAGGGTTCGCGCTTCGCATCCAGGCTCGTGTTCAGCGGCTGCGTTCCCTTTGATCCATCGCGATAGATCGCTACGGCCTTGATGCCCTGACGCCAACTCTCGGCGTACGCCTCCGCCACATCTTCCACCGTCGCCTCATGGGGCAGATTCACGGTCTTCGAGATGGCGCCGGAAAGGAACGGTTGCGCTGCCGCCATCATCTTGATATGCCCCATGTATTGGATGGAGCGCGTGCCCTTGGCTGGCTTGAAGCTGCAATCAAACACTGCCAGATGCTCCGGCTTGATGCCCGGCGCACCTTCAATGGTGCCCGTCGCATCAATATAGCTGACAATCGCGTTCACCTGGTCGTCACTGTAACCCAGCTTGAACAGCGCGGCAGGCACGGTGTTGTTGACAATCTTGATCATGCCGCCACCCACCAGCTTCTTGTACTTCACCAACGCCAGATCCGGTTCGATACCCGTGGTATCGCAATCCATCATGAAGCCGATCGTGCCCGTCGGAGCCAGCACCGTGGTTTGCGAGTTGCGATAGCCATAGCGCTCGCCGTAGAGCAGCGCCATGTCCCAGCACTCGCGGCTGGCGTCAATCAATGCCTCAAGCTGAGGAACCAGGAAGGGCTCGCCGCTCATGCGCGACTTGCCGATGTTGTTCACCTCCGCGCGGTGCATCCGGATCACATCGAGGAACGGTTCGCGATTGACATAGAAGCCGGGGCAGGCGCCGCCCTGCCGCTCCACACTCGCCGTGAGCGGCGTGGCCGACGACAGCGGCGGACACTGCGCGGCTACAATCGCAGACTGCAGATACGCCTGGCCGCACATGATGGCCGTAAGAGCCGCAGCCAGATCGCGCCCGGCGGTCGAGTCATAAGGCAGCCCAAAGGCCATCAACAGCGCGCCCAGGTTGGCATAGCCCAGACCCAGCGGCCTGTAGTCGTGCGAGTTCTTGGCAATCGCCTCGGTCGGATAGCCGGAGTTATCCACCAGAATCTCCATCGCAGTTATCACAACAGAGATCGCATGACGGTAGCCGGCAATGTCAAACGTTCCGGCCGGCGTGATGAATTTCATCAGGTTGAAGCTGGCCAGGTTGCACGCAGAGTTGTCCAGGAACATGTACTCCGAGCACGGGTTTGAAGCGTTGATGCGCGCCGTGTTCTTGCTCGTGTGCCACTTATTGATGGTCGTATCAAACTGCAGGCCTGGATCGCCGCAGAGCCACGTCGCCTCGGCGATCTTGCGCATGATCTCGCGGGCCTTGTAGGTCTTCACGGGCTCGTGGTCCTTCACCGTATACGTGGTGAATTCGCCATCCCTCTCATACGCGCGCATGAACTCATCGCTCACACGCACGGAGTTGTTTGCGTTCTGGAAGAAGATGGAGGAATAGGCTTCCGAATCGGGGCCTGAGCCGTCATAGCCGGCCTTGATGAGCGCGAAGGCTTTGGCTTCTTCCTTGGCCTTGCACTCGATGAACTCCATGATGTCCGGATGGTCCACGTTCAGGATAACCATCTTGGCCGCACGGCGTGTCTTTCCTCCGGACTTGATGACCCCGGCGAAGGCGTCGAAACCACGCATGAAGCTGAGCGGACCTGAGGCTACCCCGCCACCCGACAGATTCTCCATCGATCCGCGAATCGATGACAGATTCGTGCCCGTACCCGAACCCCACTTGAACAGCATGCCCTCCGTCTTGGCCAGGGTCAGGATCGAGTCGAGCGAGTCGTCGACCGCGTTGATGAAGCAGGCCGAGCACTGCGGATTGCGATAACCCGTCGCAGAGAAGCGCACACCGCCCGTTGCCGGGTCCCAGTGCCAGTTCTGCCCGTCGGAGTTGGGCTCCAGACGGTCGCAGCCTACGTTGAACCAAACCGGCGAGTTGAAGGCCACCCGCTGCGTGAGCAGCATCGCCGCCAACTCGTCAAAGAAGATTTCTGCGTCCTGCCCGGTAGCAAAGTACCCACCCGTGGCACCCCAGTCGCGAATCGTCTCCGCCACGCGGCCCACGAGTTGCCGCACGCCGGTCTCGCGCTCCGGGGTGCCGAGCTGCCCGTGCAGGTACTTCGAGGCCACAATGTTCGTCGCCGTCATCGACCAGTCCAGCGGCGTCTCCACGTTCTTTTGCTCAAAGATCGTGTTGCCCTTGCTGTCGGTAATCAGCGCTGTACGCAGCTCCCACTGCACTTCTTCATAAGGAGAAACACCGTCGCGCGAAAAGCGCCGCGTGAATGCCAGGCCGCCTTGTCCATAAGGCGCCTGTTGGGATGCAGCAGAAGTTTGCAGATTGGCCTCGTTCATTGAAATCCTCTCAGTCAGCAATAGCAGTGGATGACCTGCCCCGTTCCAGCACTCAATGGACTGGAATTCGGCAACATTAGCTCTTTGAAGCGTGCAGAAAACGGGGTTCGAAAATCAATCGCGCCGGCACGGCGCTCAACGGTAGGGCAATCGGTCTTTCCGTAGCGATTTATTACAATCCGTTTACAGCCGCAGATGAAAAAATACCGCTGTCTGTGGGGCCTGTCAACCATAAACCACAACATCTTGTATTTTGTTCGCATTCCTGGCACCTGCCCGCTAAACGCCAGACTTTGCCTGTGGAAAGCTCAAACAGCCCTATGCCGCGTGGATTTGGAGGGCCATGAATGCCCCATAACCAGTGCAGCTGCAGGGTTGCGCCCCGCTACCCCTCGCAAATCCAAGCCTAGACCTTGTTTCCTCCCGGAACAAGGCGCAGAACCAGTGCAAATAGGGCTCAGACCTGTGCGAGTTGTGGACAACCGGGCCGCAGCACCATCCGCCCAGAATCGCCTCCAAGTCCAGGGCTGGTACGCTGTCTCCATGCCGAAAACCCAGCCGAACTTGTCGACCTGGAAGCCCGTCCCGCTCCCCCGGCGGGTTACTCTTCACGGCCGTACCGTCAAGCTCGAACCGCTCGACGCCGAACTCCACGCCGCCAAACTGTGGGACAGAGTCCAAGGACACGACGCGGTCTGGCAATGGCTTTTCGACGGCCCATTCGACACAGAGTCCGCCTTCACCGCCGACATCCAGGCTAAGCAAGCGGCCACTGACCGCATCTTTTACGCACTCATCTCTGCGGAAATCGGGGCAGCGGCCGGCTACGCCAGCTTTCTGCGGATGGAACCCGCTCACGGCGTCATCGAGGTCGGCAACATCCTGCTCTCACCGGTCCTGCAGCGCACCACCGCCGCCACGGAAGCCATGTACCTCATGGCGCGGCACGTCTTTGAAGACCTCGGCTACCGCCGCTACGAATGGAAGTGCAACGCGCTGAACGCGCCCAGCCGTCGGGCGGCCCAGAGGCTCGGCTTCACCTTCGAGGGGATCTTTCGCCAGCACATGGTCGTGAAAGGCCACAGCCGCGACACGGCATGGTTCGCCATGCTGGACCATGAATGGCCCGCCCGCAAAGCGGCATTCGAGGCATGGCTGGACCCGTCCAATTTCGACGCGGAGGGCCGACAGCGGACGAGCCTGTCCGGGGCCCTGGAATGACTACAAGAAAGATGGAGGGCGGTAGCAACCGATGATATATTCGCTTGCACATGGGAGCCGATATCGAAATTCCGAATAAGGGCACGCAGAGCTGGCAACTGGTCCAGACTTTAGAAGTTAGCAACCCTCATACCTTGAAGCCTGCGCGCCTGCTGGATCGATACTTCTATTTCTTTATGTCGCTGCTGATCGCAGCAACCGTGACCTACGGCTTTAGCCAGACGGTGGAACAGAGTCTGCTCCACGCCGTGCCCTCCCGGCCATTTTTGCTCTATGTACATGGGGTGATTTTCTCAGGGTGGGTGGCTTTTTACTTCTTCCAGTCTCTCCTGGTTCGAACGCGCAATGTGAGGTTGCATCGCACGATGGGCTGGCTAGGCGTCGCGCTAGGCAGCGCGGTGTTCCTGGTTGGCATCTGGACCGCGATCGTGATGTCGCGCTTCAGGATTGTTCACTTCCACGGAAGAGGCGCAGTGCAAAATCTTGGGCTTTCGTTCTATGACATCGGAGCATTTGGCGTTGCATTTGCGCTGGCAATTGTGTGGCGGAAAAGGCCGGAGTATCACAGGCGGCTGATCCTGGTCGCAACCTGTGCTTTGACGTCGGCGGCGTTCGGCCGCTTTCCGGTTCACCTGATGCCCCGGCATGGGTTCTTTATCGGCGTTGACCTGCTTGTTGTGCTTGGGGTAATGCGTGATTTGATCGTTAACCGGCGCATTCACCGCGTATATGCGATCGCTCTTCCTGCGTTCGTGTTATGCCAGATCGCCGTGATGTATGTCCTCTTGAGCCCGGCCCCCTACTGGACCAAGATCGCGAACGCCATTCTGCGCTGACCGCAAGGACCGACGTTTGGTGGAAGATTAGTTCGGATCAGTGCAAAATCAGGACATTCGACCGATGCGCCAGTCCACTTATAGTTTGAGGATCCTGCTTCGATGGCGAGCTAGACTTCAGAAGCCAGCCAATCCCCGGCGAATCCACGCCGGCCCGCTCAAAGGGTACCGCCATCAGCGGGATCGCGTAGTGGCTGCCCTAACGAATACTTTTCCAGATGAGCCTTCAGTCTTGCCATAACGGTGGCATCTCGCTGTTGCGAGGCCAGGTCTATGGCATGTTGCTCTGTTTCAGCCGCTTCATCAAAGCGGGAAATCTCGGCGTATGCCGCCGAGAGGGTATCCAGGGCCGAGATATCTTTCTGATGAGTAAGCTGGTTCGCGCGCTCCGCCAAAAGGACCGCTTCTGGCCCATTCCGCTCCATGTCATCGGGGCAGGTGGCCAGCAGGCTTGCGGCCAGGAGGAGCACCGAGACACGATTTGGTTCGCCATCCATCGCCAGACGCAAATGGTTGAGGGACGCAGTGTCATCTCCCGCCGTATAGTATGCGTATCCAAGACCCGCCTGTGCCTCGTAGAAATCCGGCCGGATGCGAACTGCAGTGAGCCACGCGTCGATGGCCTCTTTGAGGTGATGCTCTCCGATTAGCGCGGTGCCGAGGTTATATTGAGCTTCGGCAAAGTCTCCCTGCAGTTGGATTGCCTTCTTCAGATACGGAATCGCTTCCTCCGAATTCCCTTCCAACAGCAAGGCTCGGCCCAGACCGTTGTTGACCCTGGCGTCCCCGGGAGCCATTTCCTCGGCCTTCTTCCATTGGATGAGGGCTGCGTCCGTGTTCCCTTTTTTCTGCAAGTCCGCCGCCTCATCCATCACGCGATAGAGGTCCACCGCCGGTGAATCGATCCGCTGAATGTTGTCCTCGGAAGTGTTGACAAACTCCGGCAGATTTACCGCTCGATTTGCCGCTGTCGAGTTGTCGATAAGAATGGGCGGGCTATCGTTGCCCATTGCGTCGATGTGCGTGAGATACATCTGCGTGTAAGGAGAACGGCTCTTGGAGGAGAAGACCAGCCACCGCCCGTTAGGTGAAAAGCTGTGCCAGGAGTTCATCAGCGATGTATTGCAATGCATGCGCCGCGCCACTCCCCCATTGACCGGGACGATATAGAGCTGGCTATCGGGCCGCATCAACTGGCCGTTGCGGCATTTCACAAAAACAATCCAACGACCGTCCGGGGATATCTTGGGAAAATTGTTACTCATCCCATTGCCTGAAGCGCCCAGAATCGGCTCCGGTTTTCCACCTTTTCCGTCATTGAACGGAACTCGATAAAGGTTGTACTGGATCTGCACTTCATTCGGATCGTTAGCCTCGACCGGCGGAGGCAGCCCCGGAGGATGGGGATCTTTGGCTTCCGCACGGGCAAAGACGATGAATTTCCCATCGGGACTCCAGACTCCATCCGTCTGCACGTATTTTGGATCGTCCGCTCCCGGCAGCGGTTGCCTGCGCCCAGTGGCACGGTTGTACCAGGCAAGGATGCCGCGCGTGGGATAAAAGACCTGGACGAAACGATAATCCATGAAATTGGCAATGAAATACGTATCGGCAATAGTCCGATCAGGGCCGGCAACTGTGGTGAGCACATACCGGCCATCCGGAGAAACCTGAGACATGAAGCCGACGCGCGTCTTCCCAATGCTGAGATCCGAGTTCCATGCAATTGTGTCTTCATTGCGAATGGCCATTTGCTTTTGCACCGGAACGACGGCGTACAACCCCTTGTCATTTCCCGGGCCGTCCACGTCGATCCCCATCGTCTTCCCGTCTGCAGAAAACGAGTGGCAGTTGGCGCATGTCGGCAGGTCATGCATCACGATGCGACTCTCGGGCTTGCCAATGTCCCTGACCCGCCAGTTGATGAGGTAGAGCATCGAGGGTTCGAGCGGCTGAACCACGTGCTTGGCCCCCATGGAAGGGCTCATCGGAACGTCACGGTAGAAAATTGGCGCGCCGACAGGATCTTTAGAAGTGGATAGGGTGACGTGGCCCTGACCAACCGGGCGTCCCGCAGAATCCAGGCCGGTGAACATTACAGTGGCCGGACGCTTCACCGAGTTCCGCTTGATCGCCTCCCATGTCTCCGGGTCCGGCTTCCAAGTGTGGGCGGCGGCCTGTTCAGGCGTGAGGAATGGCAGTTTGTTGGTCGTGGTCACGCACCTCTGGTCGATCTCGCCAATTCGCATTCCTTCGCCTTGAGACGCGGTGTGAATGGGCTGGCTGCCATCTGAAAAGAATATGTCAATGCGCCAGGTTTTGGCCGCTGCCTCGCTCTGCCGCCACAGGAAGGTTGGAGGCGTGATCTCCGGTGGAAAGATCGACCCATCAAGGGGATAGTCCACCGTGATACCTGGCTGGGAAGCAGCATGAACCTGGGGTAGCACCCCCTTCATAAGCGCAATGAAAAGAAGAGCCGCGCCCAGAACAGAAAGAGCCATGGCTGGAAGAGCCCGCAGTCTCGTCCGAGACGGTTCCTCAGGAGTACATGCGTGCAGCAAAGTCAGACGGATGAAAATGCCCATGTTGATGGGCGGATGATAGCTCCCCTGGTGCGATCAGAGCCGTGACCTGAAACACTAACCCGAGCAGAGCAAAAGTCGTCTAACAATGAATCGCCGTTGCGCGGACGTCAACCCGCGCAGATCTGTCCTCTTCTCAACGCACATCCATCACGCACCATTCCAGTAGAGAAAGAGCTGCAACGAAATCACTACGTTGACTTCGCGGCTCCCTCACGTAATCAGGAAAAAACAAGAGGGAATGCGAGGTGGCCCACGCTCGACGCGCTCAGTGCCATTCGAAGATGTCCACCAGCCGGGTTGTTGCGTGGGCTCGCCAACCTCGGCAACGGCGAAAAGCGGCGCTGCTTTGGATCTGCGGTAGCGGTGTAGGAATCGCAGCGCCATCACGAACGTCGCTTTGCACAGTCGCGTGACGCTGGGGCGCCACCCTATTGCGCAAAAAGAAAACGCCGCTTGTTTCCAGCGGCGTTTTCGTCGATTTGCGACGCAGCAATCAGTTGCTTTCCTTGGTCTCGATTCTCATTCCGTAGAACGACTTGTGAACGAAGAACACCGACACCAGGAAGAAGGCAACGGCCAGAACATGCGTGAGCATCGGATTGTTCGAACTAAGCGTCACAGCAAGTTCGACGGCAAGGAGTCCGAACAAGGTCGTGAACTTGATGATCGGGTTCATCGCCACCGACGAGGTGTCCTTGAACGGATCGCCGACCGTGTCTCCAATCACGGTTGCGTCGTGCAGAGGTGTCCCTTTCTGGTGCATGTCAACCTCTACAACCTTCTTCGCATTGTCCCAGGCGCCGCCTGCATTCGCCATGAAGATCGCCTGGTACAGACCGAAGATCGCAATCGAGAACAGATAGCCTATAAACAGGAACGGCTCAATGAACGCGAATGCAAGTGTCGAGAAGAAGACGGCGAGAAAGATGTTGAACATCCCTTTCTGCGCGTACTTCGTACATATCTCGACCACCTTCTTGCTGTCGGCGACCGATGCCTTTTCCGCGCCCTCCAGTTTGATGTTCGCCTTGATAAACTCGACCGCGCGGTAAGCGCCCGTAGTCACAGCCTGCGTGGAAGCGCCTGTGAACCAGTAGATCACCGCTCCACCGCAAATCAACCCGAGCATGAAGGGCGCGTGCAGCAGAGAGAGGTTCTCTTTGTTCACAGTCAATCCGTGAGTCAGAGCCATGATGATCGAGAAGGTCATCGTCGTTGCGCCCACTACGGCTGTGCCAATCAGCACCGGCTTGGCCGAAGCCTTGAATGTGTTTCCAGCCCCATCGTTGGCTTCCAGCAGGTGCTTTGCCCGTTCAAACTTCACGTCGATGCCGTAGTCCTTCTTCAACTCAGCCTCGATGCCGGGAACGTTTTCGATGAGCGACAATTCGTAGACCGATTGCGCATTGTCGGTAACCGGGCCGTAGGAATCCACGGCTATCGTCACCGGACCCATGCCAAGGAAGCCGAACGCCACCAGGCCAAACGCGAAGACCGCTGGAGCGAGCATCAGGTCCGCCATGGATGGACCCGTGGTAAAGAAATAGCCCAATCCCATCAGAGCGACCATGCTGAATCCAAGCCAGTAGGCCGAAAAATTGCCGGCCACGAATCCCGACAGGATCCCCAGCGAAGCTCCGCCTTCCTGCGCGGATTTTACGACTTCCTTCACATGGCTCGAGTTGGTTGAGGTAAAGACCTTCACCAATTCCGGTATCACCGCGCCCGCCAGCGTTCCGCACGAGATGATCGAAGCCAGCTTCCACCACAGTGTTCCATCGCCGAGAGTGGGGATCATCAGGTACGTGACGATGAAGGTCAGGATGATGGAAATGATGGACGTGATCCAAACCAGCGAGGTCAGTGGCGTCTCAAAGTCCATCTCGTCGGCGTTCGCGTACTTCGCCTTGGCGATGATGCCATTCAGGAAATATGCGCCCGAACTGGAGATCAGCATGGCCACGCGCATCACGAAGATCCATACCAGCAGTTGCGCTTGCGTCGTGGGGCTCTTGACCGCCAGCAGAATGAAGGTGATCAAGGCCACGCCGGTCACGCCGTAGGTTTCAAATCCGTCGGCGCTGGGGCCGACCGAGTCGCCCGCGTTGTCACCCGTACAGTCCGCGATGACGCCCGGGTTGCGCGCATCGTCCTCCTTGATCTTGAAGACGATCTTCATCAGGTCGGCGCCAATATCGGCGATCTTGGTGAAGATGCCACCGGCAATACGCAGCGCCGCGGCCCCCAGGCTTTCGCCGATCGCGAAGCCGATGAAGCACGGACCCGCATAGTCCCGCGGGATGAACAAAAGGATGAAGAGCATGATCAGCAGCTCGACCGAGATCAGCAACATGCCGATGCTCATGCCGGCCTTGAGCGGAATTGCATAGACGGGATACGGTTTGCCGCGCAGTCCTGCGAATGCCGTACGCGAGTTCGCGAATGTATTCACGCGAATTCCGAACCACGCCACCCCGTAGCTGCCCGCGATGCCCACCAGGCTGAACAACAAAATGATCGGCAGCGTAACCGCGACCGATTTTCCCGGCACCGGCGCAAGATAGCCGAAGTAAAGAGCGATAATGACCGCGATGAAGGCCCAGAGCAGAAGAATAAACTTGCCCTGCGTCACCAGGTACGTTTTGCACGTCTCATAGATCATTTCGGAGATTTCGAGCATCGTGCGATGAACCGGCAGATTCTTCAACTGCACATAGATCGACAGGCCGAACAACAGACCGCCGGCGCAGAACAGCAATCCAATCATCAGAAGCGCATGTCCGTTCATGCCGAAAAAATTCACGGTCGACAGGTCCGGCAGCACCAGGTTGGCTTCTCCACCACCGCCAGCATGTTCCGCCTGAGCGTTGGCAAATGCAGGTCCAAACATGGGAAGCAGCAGGCCAAGGACTACCGACGCGGTCTTGTACTGGCGCCTCAGCAAGGATGCGGCGCCTTCCTTGATCGCCGCGGCGATCTGTCGCATCGCCGGTGTCCCCGCATCCGAACCCGGCACTTCACGCGTGAAGCGCCAAGCCACAATGAGCGACAAGACGCTCACTCCAAGAAAGATATACACCCAACCCTGTACAGTCACATGTCCTCCCGACATAAGGTTTTAAGCCGTACTGTTAAAAGCGACGGGTAACGCGACCTCCGGATACATGGGAAAAGTCACGGGAAGGCTATCACCCGTGTCAACCACTGTCGAGTGATTGCAGTCACAGGGCTGGTCTGACCAGTCGGCAGGATGGTTTGAGGGCATTCTCGGTGACGTAGAGCCGGCGTCGGCTACTCGATCGGGATATCGATTTTGTCCCCCGGCAGCGGAACGCGCAAATTGGCATCGTTCTGGTCCCGCGCCACCCCCGGCGCCAGCGGATGCAACTTGAACAGGACCAGCACATTGCGATCCGGATCGTCCAGCGCGTGGAAGCGCGCCACCTGTTCCAGTGTGAAGTGCGAATGCAGGTCGGCAAGTGTCCCTGGGTCCAGGTCGTTCCATGCCGCGTACCACCCCGGCTGGTAGTAGGCGATCTTGGCCGGCAGGTCAGGCATCCCAGGCACCGGCGTGCTGAAGTCGTCGCACAGCGTCGGCAGGTGCGCCATCAGCGCAATCTCGTCACCGCTGATGGAAACCAGCAGCCGCCGGCCGTTTGGATGCTCATCGATATAACGGACCAGTTCGCGCGCCGCCGTCACATAGGTGTACTCCGGATGCGCGGCATAGCTCACCGTCCAGGCCCCGTTCACCACGGCCGCCGTGGTTGCAATGGCAAGCACAGCCCAGCCCCCGCGTGCCGTCTCGCCCGCAGCGCTCACCAGCGCGCCCGCGCCCAGCGCAATCACCAATGCCGAAAAGACAAAGACCAGCGCAAAGTAGCGCGGCTGCGGATGATCCTGGTAGGTCATGAACATCAGGTATCCGCAAACCGTCAGCACTGCGGCGCCAAAGACCGGATCGAGCAGCAACCCGCGGCCCCAGCGGGTGCGCCACGCTGCCAGCGCCGCCACCATCACCACGGCGGCCAGCGGCTCCAGAATGTGGTCGGCCCAAAGCGTTCCATGCAGCGACCACCACAGGCTGACCACGGGCCACAAGATGCCGGACGGCTTCGGATATGTGTTGATGAAGATCAGATATCGGTAGTCCGCAAGCAGCCCCTTGGCAATCAGCAGGGCCATCCACGCTGCAAAGGTGATTCCGCTCGTCGCCAACACCGTCAACAACCACCGCAAGGCATCTCTGCGCCGCTCCCGCAGCGGCAACCAGATCGCCCATCCCAGCGCGGGCAGCAGAAACACCGCCGTCGTCTTGGTCAGCAGCATCAGCGTGTAGAGCAGGCCGATGAGGACGGCGCCCCACGCAGGCCGCCGCATGTGCGGCAAACGAACCGCAAGATTCAGAGCCGCCAGCATCAGCGCGGTCAGTACCGGTTCCAGAAGGGCAAGCCGGCTGAAACTGTAGAGAAAGGGACTCGTCACCAGCAGCGTTACCGCCAGCAGCGCCACCCATGCCGGGCCCCGTACGCGCAGCAGCAGATAGCTCAACAGCAGACTGCAGAAGAAAAATCCAACCGCAAGTCCACGCGCTGCGCCAACTGACACTCCGGTGACAAAGAACAAGAGCCACTCGAGCGCAGGCAGCAGAGGCACCCCGGCCGCCGGGTTGAAGTCGCCCCGAAGATACCACTGGCCAAACAGATGCGCGCGCGTCGCCGCATTGCTGTACCAGCCCTCATCGGTGTATTTGGCCCAGTCCCTGTACCAAGGCGAATGGTTCGGAAAGTCCGCCTGTAGGTGCAAGGCGTGCAGCGCCGCAAAGCCGCAGATCAGCAGGACCCATGCGGCATAACCAAGGCGCTTGTATGCGGTTGACACGGATACCTTCCAGGAAACACGAAGGGAGTGGATCGCCTGCGGATCGTACCTGGAGTATAGCGCAGCCTTTTTCGCGCGTCGGGACGCTTACTCGTAGGCCAGTGCGTCGATCGGATCCTTGCGCGAGGCCATCCACGCTGGATAGAGCGCGCCGCAGAGAGCGCCTGAGAACGCGATCAGAGCGCCCCAGCCCACCCATGTCGCCGTCAGCTCAAAGCTGAAAGTCGAAAACCTGACGTGCAGCATCTCCCGCAGGGCAAACGCCGCCCCTATGCCGAGAATCACGCCCACCACCGCCAGAACCGACGTCTCACGCAGCACCACGCTCACAATCGTCAGCTTGGACGAACCCAACGACTTCAAAATGCCAATCTCGCGCGTCCGCTCCAGCACTGCCGTATACATGGACTGGAAGATCACCAGAAAGCCCACCACTACGGCGATCGTGATCACAACATTCAGCGCCAGGTTGAAGCCGGGAATGCGGGATGGAGTGTAAAGCGCCAGCAGATCCGCCATTGTCAGGACCTTGTAGCCCTCCAGGCCCCTTGTGGCGTGGATCTCACTGCGGATCAGGTCAATGTTCGCCGGGTCGTCACTCTTCAGATAAATCACTGAAGCTTTGCCGTCCGTGCCCATCAGGCTTCCCAGGGTTTCCAGCGGCACCAGCTTCCGGCTGCCCTTTCCGCTTTCCACAATGCCGCAGATACGGAAGGAGTGATTGAAAATCATGATCGTGTCGCCGACTTGATGGCCCGGTCCGGAACGCGCAAACACATCGTCCACAATCAAGTCATACGGGTTTTTGAACGGCCCGCCCGAGAGAAAAACAAAAGGCTTCAGCGCGTTGTAGCTCGGGTAGTCAATGCCATAAAGCACCTCCACCGAACTGGTCATGGAAAAATCGGAAATCACCGGCGAGGCGACAGCGACATGCGGCATCCGGCGAAAGACGTCAGTGAGCTTCACCGACATTGCCGCACCGCTCATGCCGTTCATGAAGCTGGCGTTCGATGGGCTCACCACCAGGTCCGCGCCGATTCCGTTGGTGCGCTGCTTCGAGTCATCCAGCATGCCCATGAAGATGCCAACAATCGACAGGATCATTACCACTTCAATGGACACGGCCAGAATACTGATGATCGAGCGCATGGGACGGTGCAGCAGGTTTGCCAGGATCAGCTTGTTCATTGCGGGGCAAGAACTCCACGGGGTAGGCAACTCGCAGTGCCAGTCCCACTCTCAAGGGTATCAGCCTTTCCATCCCCAGGGTATGGTTACCACCGTCTCCACAGTCACCCGCCGCTCGCCTCCTGCGACGCTGTCCAGCACCCATGACACCCTCGCGAGCCGGACGTGGTCCCGTGATTCCCAAAATGGAACTCAAGTACCAGAGTAATGAAAGCAAAGGAGAATGCGAAAATCTCTTTTGACTTGAACCGAATTCAATACGTATCATAATTGTGGAAAAGTGATAAGGTTTGGTGATACCAGCCTTCATGGTTACCGATGGGAAGCTTTGGAGAAGATCTTCGCGCTGAGCGGGTTGCCCGCGGCATCGCGTTGGAACACATCACCGGCGTGACCAAGATCAGCCAGCGGCACCTTGTCGCTCTGGAGGAGGGAAAGTTTCGCTCCCTGCCGGGCGGCATCCTGACCAAAGGAATTGTCCGGGGATATGCAGGCGCAGTCGGCCTTGACGAGCGCCAGTGGACAGACCGCTTCCTAAGCGAGGCGGAGCACGTCCTTAGTCCCGCTGTTGACGATCAGGGCTGGACCGCCTTTGCCGCCAACGTGGGACGGTCCAGGCTGCAGAGGCGCGAAGCCATGGATCTACGCATCCGCTGGATCAGCGCCGCCGTGCTCGTGTCAGTCGTCTCCGTTGCGGCCTTCGTCACCGTCCGCTACTGGGGCGTCCGCGCCGGCTGGTGGAGCACCCTGATGCCCCTGCATCCGGTTGTGGTCAAGGCACAGTCGATTTCCACCTCCATCCTCAGTGCCCTGCTTCCTTAGCTTCCCGGCCCGTTAACCCCCTGCGCGGTTCACACCCTCCATTGCGCCCTTGGGACTCAGGTTCGCCCCATTCGCTCCCTGATCTTTGCGGCAACCTCCCCGGCAAGTTACCATAAAAGGATGTGCTGATCGGCTCAGGCCCGTCGGGACAGGCTTGTCTCTCCGATGCAGGATGGACCCTTGTTCTTCCTCCGCGCCGGCTTATCCAGAGCGAACCGGCAAGCGCGGCAGGCCAACCCAAGAAAATCCCTTCAATGGGGAGGAATACGAAGTTGAGCGACCGTTTCTTGTTTACCTCTGAGTCAGTCACGGAAGGTCATCCGGACAAAATTGCCGACCAGGTCTCCGACGCCATTCTGGACGCCTGCCTCGATAAGGACCCCTACAGCCGTGTGGCCGCGGAAACTCTCACTGCCACCGGCCTCGTCGTCATCGCAGGCGAGATCACGACGCAGGCCTATGTGGATTTCCAGAGCCTGGTCCGCGGAGTGATTGCCTCCATCGGTTATGACAACGCGCTGTACGGCTTCGACTCGAACACCTGCGCCGTCATCTCGACCATCAACAAGCAGTCGGGCGACATCGCTCAGGGTGTGGACACCGGCGGCGCCGGCGATCAGGGCATGATGTTCGGCTACGCCAGCAATGAGACTCCCGAGCTGATGCCTGCCCCCATCTCGCTGGCCCACAAGCTCACCCGCCAGTTGACTGACGTGCGCAAGAGCGGGAAGCTGCCCTACCTGCGCCCCGACGGCAAGAGCCAGGTCACCGTCGAGTACGACGAAAACGGCAAGCCCGCCCGCATTGATGCCGTGGTCATCAGCACCCAGCACTCTGAGACCGTTTCCAATGAGGAACTGCACGCCGACATCCTCAAGCACGTCATCCAGGCCGTCCTCCCCGCCGAGTGGCTCGACGAGCACACCAAGTATCACATCAACCCGACTGGCCGCTTTGTCATTGGCGGGCCCATGGGCGATACCGGCCTTACGGGCCGTAAGATCATCGTGGATACCTACGGCGGCGCGGGCCGTCACGGCGGCGGCGCCTTCAGCGGCAAGGACCCGACGAAGGTCGATCGCTCAGCTGCCTACATGGCGCGCTACATCGCCAAGAACATCGTGGCCGCAGGACTGGCCGACAAGGCTGAGGTCCAGCTCGCGTACGCCATCGGTGTGGCCGAGCCCGTCAGCGTGCTGGTGGAAACCTTCGGAACCGGCAAGATCAGTTCCGGACAGCTCACTGCTCTGGTCCGCAAGAACTTCCAGCTCACGCCCAAGGCCATCATTGAGAACCTGAAGTTGCGCCGGCCCATCTATCAGAAGACCGCCGCCTACGGCCACTTCGGCCGTAACGACCCGGAGTTCACCTGGGAAGCAACCGACAAGGCAGCTGACCTCGCCGCTCAGGCCGGAAAGCTCGCCGCAGTCAAGTAACGCATCGCCACAGCGCCTAATGGCAGAGAAGCGGAGTTCTCCCCGGAGGATTCCGCTTCTTTTTTCTTAGCCGGTACGTCCATGCAATAGAATGCTTCGGTATCTCGATTCATACCTGAACGTGAGGTATTCATGATTCGCTATCTTGTGCTTGCCGCTGCTCTGGCAGGCTTGGCAACTGCAGTTCCTGCGCAAACCTCTGCACTGTGGGACTATCAAGGCAAATATGGCCCGTTGTCATGGGGTAAGCTCGACCCCGCCTATCGCGCCTGCTCGCAGGGACTGGCGCAGTCTCCCATTGACATCCACGGCGCGCACCGTAACAAGGCCCTGCAGCCGATCGAGTTCCACTACATCGCCGGCGGTGTCACCCTCAAGAACACGGGCCGCACCATTCAGGTTCTCGTGCATCCCGGCAGCTACATCGTGGCCGGCGGCGTGCGCTACAACCTCGAGTCCTACGACTTCCACCGCCCCGCTGAACATGCCGTAAATGGCCGCCTCGCGGATATGGATATTCAATTCATGCACCGGAGCGCCGACGGCAGACTCGCCATCCTCGCCGTTCAGCTGACTGAGAGCCGCGACGCGCCCAACGCCACGATGTCCGCGCTATGGGAGCACCTGCCCCAGACCATCGGCAGCAGTGAGCAGATCACAGACATGATCAATGCCGGCGGCCTGCTCCCGGCAGATCGCGGTTACTGGACCTATATGGGATCGCTGTCTACCCCGCCCTGCACGGAGGGCGTGCGATGGTTTGTCATGGAGCAGCCCGTCACCATCAGCACAGATCAGTTGCTGGCCTTCCGGCGTCTCTACAAGATGAATTCGCGCCCCCTGCAGGATCCTCACGACCGGCTCATCGAGGGAAATGAGTAAGGCGCTACGGCGCAAGCGGCGTGAAAGACAGGGTCAGCGCCGCACTCAACGCCCCTGGCTTCACTTCAATGCCGGTTAAATCCGTAACCAGGTAATGCGCGGCGTTCAGTTCCGCTGCTGCGTGAGAAAACGTGGTCGCAATCACCGTGCATCCGGCATCGCGCCCGGCCTGTGCGCCGGACGCTGAATCCTCAAACACGACGCACTCGGCAGGCTTGAATCCCAGCAGTTCCGCGCCGGCCACAAACGGCTCCGGATGCGGCTTTCCGTGAGTCACGCGCTCGGCGGTCACCATGCGCTCAGGCACCGGAACGCCGCCGGCCGCCAATCGTACGCGCGCCAACCGTTCCGTTGCGCTCGTCACCACAGTCCAGCAACGTGCCGGCAGCGCAGCCAGCAGGTCCACCACGCCCGGCAGGACAACCAACCCGTCGTTGTCCTCCATCTCGATATCTTCAATGATTTTTAGCTCGGCTTCGCTGTCCAGGTCCGGGCGCAGCCTCGCCACGCTGTCGATCGCGCGCCGCCCATGCACCACGCTGATTGCATACTCCGGATCCACTCCGCGCAGGGTCGCCCACTTGGTCCAGCTGCGCTCCACTGAGCCCAGGGAAGAGATTAAAATCCCGTCCATGTCAAAGAGCACGCCCTTGCAATGAATCTTTACCGGGGAAGCGGCAATCGGTTGGCCCATGGCTCCATTGTAACGGCCGGTAGGTCGTCCTTCAGCGCTTTGCGGCCGCCTCCGGCCCCGGCGCTGCGAAGCGAATGTGTGGAGGGTCCACAAACGGCACTGTGGCGCTCACCCTCAACTGTTTCGCTCCCTGGGTCACGGTGTTCTGCTCCACAGTAATCGCGCCCTGTGCAATTCCGGCATCGCCGGTCCACAGAGCGAAGTGCGCCAACTCGACGGGCGATTGCAGCCCGGTATCGCCGGCCACCGCTCCTCGCCGCCATTCAAAGTGCATGCTTCCCTTCGCCGACGCTGCCAGGTCCGCCGCGGAGAATCCCGCCAGCTCAACCTTGCCCTGTGCGGCAATCGGCCCGCCTTTGCAGTGCAACCCTACCAGTTGGCAGACGGCCGCAGCATCGGCCTTCTCAACGCTGCCCTCGATCGCATAGACCGGCTTGTCTCCCGCGGTCACCGTCCCGGCTGCATGAAGCTTCCCTCCCAGCAGGCCCGCATCCAGGCTTACAATGTCCGCGCCGCCGGCCTTGATGTGCAGATCGGCCTGGGCCTTTTGCAGTTTCACCGGACCCAGAGTCAGCGTCGAGGCTTGCAGCGTCGCATCCAGCAGCGGCCACGGGGTCGCGCTCGCGGACGTGAATCGCGCAATCAGGTCCGACACCACGGTGCCCGGCTTTCGCGCACCCAGCAGTGCGGCCTGCACGGTCCCCGCGTCTAGGTCGTCAAACTCCACGTGCAACGCCGGCACGCAAGGCCTCGCCGGGTCGCACGTCACGGGCAGCACCAGTGTCCCGTTGCCCTTTAATGGACCATAGGTGAATGTGACCGGGTCCCAGCGCAGCTCGTCCGGGCCAAGGTGGAGAGTTCCCTGCGTAATCTCAACCGGACTGGCCAGGGCATCGGTCTTCCAGTTTGTATTGTGCAGGATCACCGTCCCCGTCACCTGGTCGGCGTAAGGCCCTATGTTGCGCGGCGAACCCTCCGGCGCTACCCGCGCTCCGGCAGCGCTCTCTGAACTCGCCGGCACATCCTGCCTTGGCAGCCACGGTCCCTCTGCCGTCAGGTCAAGCACCGGGGCTTCGCCCGCCACATTCGCCAGTGCGCCAAACTGTCCCGTTCCCATGGCGCTGGCCAGTTCGCGCAGCCGGACAAACGACACCGGCCCGCGCAGCGTTGCCATATAGCCACTGCGGGTCAGCCGCAGCCCAATCTCCAGGGGCGTATCGCCGCCCGAAGGAAGCGTGAGCTGGGTGCCAAGCGCCTCCGGCTCGCCCTGCACGGGGGCCGCGGGCTCCAGCACCGCCTTCGCAATCTGGATTGGCTGCTTCAGTGCATCGCCGGAGAGCACAAAGGACTCCACCGCGAGACTGCCCGTCAGCGCCGGGGTTGGCGCGGCAATGGCGTGCTGCCGGGCCCGCCCGGCTTTGCGCGGCTGGGGCTTTGCTGCCTGCGTTTCCTGGCTGCCGCCGGCACCCGAGTCATACGATAGCTCGCCGCTCACCGTGCCTGCGGCTTGCAGCGTTGCGTCTATCCCGCTGCGCACCGTCCGCAGCATGTCCAGTCCCGCCTGTGCAGGAATCCGCTGCAGCTGTGCGTGCAGCTCCTCAGCTCCACTGGCCGGAAGCGTTCCCGTCAGATGGATGCGGCCATCGCCCAGCGGCGAATCGCACGCCAGTTGCTCAAGCGATCGCGCCGAGTAGTGGTAAACAAAGCTGCAGTTGGCGTCAAAGTCCAGAGCCGTCACAGGAGCGAACTCGGCGCGATGCACGCTCGTCGCCCGCAACCGGGTCTTCACACTGGCCGCTTCGCCCGTGCCGTCCAGTTGCAGATTGCCTCGCAAATCGCCGCGCCATCCGGGGTCAGAGCCCAGCACGAGCCGGCTCAACTGACCAAGTTGCGCGTCGCGCCACTCCACATCCAGATGCACAGGCATGTTGCGCAGCTCAGCGGCCCTCCGGAGGTCCGCCTCCACTTGCACGATCCCCGTATCCGCAAGGTCCAGCGTCACGTCCGTGCGCGCAGGCTGCGCGCGCAGCCGCAGCCGCCAGTCGCCCGGAATCTCCTGCCAGAACGACAGATCCGCGCCGACCAGCGAATAGGGCAGCTTTTCCAGCCCATTCTTGATATTGATGCGAGAATCTGTCGCTTCAAGATAGGGCAGTTGCAACGCCTTGCCCTGCCTGCCGCCGCGGGCCTGCGCCGCCGTGCGGAAAATCGGATCCAGGTTCCAGCGTCCGGCGCTTGACCGCACCAGGTTCAGGCTCGCCTCGTCCACGCTGATGCGGCTGATCTCCAGCCGTCCGCGCCACAGTGAAAACAGCCGAACCGACGCAGTCACCGTATTGGCATGAAGCACAGGCTCCGCCCCAAACGCCGGGTCCTCGTCCACCGTAAGGTCCGTGATCACAAAGCCGGGCCGGGGCAACAGCCGCAACTCCACTGAGGATAGGCGCACCGGCCGGCCCAGCGATGCAGAGACAAGCTGAGTAATACGGCTCTTGTAGCGGCTGATGCTCACCAGCGGAGGCACGATGAGCACGGCAACGACCACAGCAATCGCTGCCGCCGTCCACCCCAGTCGCTTCTTGTTACGCTGCCGCTGCGCGTCTTCCGTCATGGTCTTCTATCGTAATCCGCTCGGGGGTTGAGGCTCAGCGTATGACGTGCAGTGTCCGGCTCCAGCGCGTCTCCGTAAAGAAGTGCAGGGCGACGTGGGCCAGCCAGGCCACGTTGCTGGCCGCGCCCGTCTTTTCGTATTCGCTCTCCGGCGTGCGGAACGACCAGTAGTTGAACAGCGGACGCCCCACGATGTTCGCGCGCGGAACAAAGCCCCAGAAGCGCGAATCCAGGCTGTTATGGCGGTTGTCACCCATCATGAAGTACATCCCCGGCGGCACCGCCAGGTCCGCCCCCTCGATGAAGTTCGGCATCGCCACAGACCACGCCTCGGTTGCGCCCATATCCGGCGTCATCGGAACCATTGGAAAGTTGTCAAGATAATCGCGATAGTTGTCCGGCGTCGTTGGCTGCGCATGAGGCTCATCCTGCGCCACGCCGTTCACAATCACGATCCCGTCGCGCAGATGGATATGATCGCCCGGCACGCCGATGAGGCGCTTGACCAGAAACAAATACTGCGGCTGACCGTTCGCGTCCAGGTCCGGTACCGGCTTCAGAAAGACGATCACGTCGCCGCGCCGCGGCTCGCGATAATGCACCAGCGGCATCCACTTCGTCGGCGGCGCCAGCGTGATGCGATCCACAAGCAGATGATCACCCACAAGCAGTGTCTTCTCCATCGAGCCCGAGGGAATCACAAAGTTCTGCGCAAGAAACGTCAAAATGAAGAGTCCAATCACCAGAACATTGCAGATGCCGGCAACTGCCTCGAAAGGCGTCTCCTCGACTCGCTCCTGCACAGCCGCTGGCTGCGGCGATAGGTCCGTCGCGGTGGACGTCGTATTCTTTCTCGTCATTCCTTCTCTCGCTTGTGGAGATCTCATCCGGCTGTCCGCCGGGTCCGCATCAGTGCACCACCTGGAAAATGCGATGCCACCGCGCAAAGGAGTTCAGTCGTCCCGCAACTTCCCCGCCGTGTCCGAGTCTATCATCCGCGGCAGGTCCGGTATCGGTAGTCGACGGCCGTCGCAGCGAGAAGTAAATCACCAGCGGTCGCGCCACAATCGCGTCTCGCGGCACCAGTCCCCAATAGCGCGAATCCTTACTGTGATTGCGGTTGTCGCCCAGCACAAAGTACTCGCCCGGCGGCACCACAAGTTCCCCGTTGTGCGTCAGGCTCTGCAGCTGCTCCCACCAGCCGGGGTCCACATTCGGATCGGTGTAGATCCGCGCGGGAAAGTTGTCGCGAAAGGGATTCGGCGGTGCTGGCTCATACACCGCATAGGGCTCCGCAACCGTCACTCCGTTCACCAGCACGCGCGTGTCCTCCATGCGGATTCTGTCCCCCGGAACGCCCAGCACGCGCTTGATCAGGAAAGGCGGCGATGGATGGTGGAAGACAATAATGTCGCCGCGCTGCACCTCGCGATAGGGCAGAATCCACCGATCCGGGTTTCCGGCACTGCCGGCCGGCGCAAAAACCTGTTTATTGACCAGCAGGAAGTCTCCCACCAGCAGCGTCCGCTCCATGCTCTCGGAGGGAATCAGGAATGGCTGCAGCACAAACGTTAGCAGAAACAGGGCCACAACCACCGTGCTCAGCAGCGAAGCAAGCGCCTCAGCAACCGTCGGCAGGCGGTGCGCCGGCAGCGCCTCAAGGGCTGCCATGGGCTGGCCTGACGCGGTCATTCCGCCCTCGGCTCCTCAATCGCCGGCTCACCGCCGTCAACAGGCCCGGCTGGCGTCCCCAGCAAGCGATCCAGCGCGCGCCGCGCCGCATCCTGCTCTGCATGTTTCTTCGTGCTGCCTGTCCCCCGCGCCAGCGGCTTGCCCGGCTCACCCTCGGCCGGCTTCATCCGCACTTCCACCAGGAACCGCTTGCGATGGTCCGGCCCGCTTTCGCTCTTCAAGCGGTACACCGGTGTGCCCGCATGTGCCGCCTGCAGACGCTCCTGCAGCGCCGATTTGTAGTTGCCCAGCGCCGCGCCTGAACGCAACTGCTCGGCAAGCTGCTCCACCGCTTCGCCCATCACGTGCCGGCGCACAAACCTCTGCACCGGCTCCAGACCGCCGTCCAGGTAAACCGCGCCGATCACGGCCTCCATGGTATTGGAAAGAACCGTGCTCTTGCGGCGCAGCCCGCTGCGATCCTCGCCCCGGCTCAGCCGCAGATGACTGCCCACTTGGATCACGCCGGCTACCTCTGCCATGTGCTGGCGGCTCACAAGCTGAGCGCGCACGCGGGTCAGTTCCCCTTCGTCCCACTCTGGATGGAGCTGAAACAGAGACTCGCCCACCACGAGCCCAAGAACAGCATCGCCCAGGAACTCAAGCCGCTCGTTGTCCTGCAAACGTTCGGCCTCCTCGCCGGCTCCCTCCTGCGCGTGCTGGTTCGCGAGTGAGCGGTGGGTCAGAGCGCGCAACAGCAACGCCGGCCGGGTAAACGAATGCCCCAGTGCCGTCTCCAATTCCGATAAATCGGCCTCCACGGGTTCCTTGATCCCTTCCTCTGTCTTTCTGCTGGGTCGCTTCGCGCCCTGCTCGGAGCGGCCTGCCGCATCCACCGGAATGGTCTTCTTCTATTGGACGCATCATAGGGCGTCTAGGCCCTATCGCGCTTACGGCTTTGCCGTACTCGCCGGGCTTGCTGCTCCCGCGCCGGGCTTGGCCGGTGCGTCGCCCGGAGCATCCGCGTCAGCATCGTCCTCACAGTTGTGTCCGGCCACTGCGTAGGCGGCTTTCACGCCGCGCTCTGCCGCCAGCCGTGTGTCCTGCTGCCCGTCGCGCACCGCCAGCGCCTCCTTGTACTCGGCCAGAGCCGGGTCGCGCTTGCAGTCCAGGTCCAGCATCCGGCCCAGATAAATATGCGACCAGGCAAGCAGGCGCGGCTCTTTGCTTGTCGCCAACGTCTTCTGGAAATCATCGATCGCCTCGCCTGGATTGCCCTTCAGGATCGCGACGCGGGCCAGGATGAAGTAGGCGCGCGCCTGGTCGGCCACCGATTGCAGCGAATCCGTGTGTGCCGCCAGGGCCTGACGCGCCAGAGTGCTGGCTGCGGCTGCGTCGCCTGACTCCAGCCGCGCCTCGGCCAGGTCCAGCCCCGTCAACACGCGCGGCTTCGGCCGCTGCAGCACATCCTCGTCGGCCTCCTTGTCAAAGTCCAGCGCGCGCGCGCGATGCACCTGCTGATCCACATCCATGCTGTAGACCATCTCGCCGATCGTGTCCCCTAGGCTCGACGGATCCTTCTCGAACTGGATCATCTGCTCATAAAAATACCGCGTGAGCACATAGCCCTGCGTCATGTCGTGATGCACCGTAGCCTGCCGCACCGCCTCCACTTTATTTTGATAATTCTCCAGTTCATGTTCGTAGCGCGGCAGGTCCGACCGGTCCACACCGGCGGGAATCTTGTACACCGGCACCCCGGTATCCATCGTCCGTGCCTCAATCGCCTTGATCAGACACTCGACCGTCAGCGCCACTGAGCTGGATCGATACACAAATGGCAGTGGAGCGTCGCGGATCTCCTTGAGCACCGGCTGCGTGCGATCAATCGCATTGGCGCGCGTGTAAAGCAACGGCTCAATCACGTAGTGCAGATAGGTGTGCCGCACATCGCTCATCCTGATCTGTCCATGCGACGGCGACACGATTACCACATAATCGGCGCCATACACGCGCGCGTTCACCAGCGCGGGTGAAAGCATCGGCTCAATAACAACAATGAACCTGCGCCCGCTATAGGTCGACGCCGGCATCTTGAGGTACGTGTCGGTCGAGACAATCATCCGCGAAAGCGGATCGTGAAGCTGATCGATCTCTTCGTCGTAAATGTGGTGGATGGTCAGCCAGATGCCGTGCAGATCCACCGCCGCTGCAAAATCGCGAAGCAGCGGAACAACCTCCGCAACCGCCGTCGAGTCGGGAGGCATCTGCGTCAGATCTACTGTCGTCTCCATCTCGGGCGGAGGGCTCAGATACAGCGAAAGCGAGATGTACTGCGAGATGTCCTGTTCGGTGCCGGTCATCCGATGCTGCGCGATAAACAGGCAAAGACGGTCGCGCTTCGAGCGAGCGTCCTCGCTCTTGGTCAGCGCAAGCGCCACCTCATCCCGGACACGTTTCCGCACCGGCTCGCTCGCCTGCAGTCCTTCGTCATAGCCGCAGACGTTCAGGCCGGACGCCATGATGAAAACCGGTTCGGAACTGATCAGTGAAACTGTGGGACCGGCAGGATCTATCAGCGAAGGCGCTTTTTCCTGCTGCACCTGCGGCTCTCCAGCCTGCTGCTTGCCATTGGAAGAGCTGCTCTCAGACGATTGGGCGCGGGCGGCAGGGGTATAGGCGATCGTGAATGCGCACCAGACGGTCACAGTAGCCAGCGCGAAGGTGGCAGCGGTACTTCGGGAAAATGGCAGCGACATGAATTGACCCTACCCGCAAGTCTAGTAAGCCGAACTCGCAGGGTCAAACGGACACGCCATCCTGCCGCAACTATCCGCGCACTGCAACACCGGAAAACGACAGCACTGCGAGTCCCCGGACCGGCTGCCCAAAGAACCGCGCCGGAGCAAAAACACCCGCTAACAGAAGGTTTTCTACCTGCGCGCGTGTCGCCGCATCCGCCGGGCCGGAGACGATGCGATAGTCGTAGACCTCGCCCTCCCCGTTGACATAGGCTTCCACCACCAGCGGTGCGCTCAGCGCGCTGATCTCGTCACTGCTGCCTGCGCCGCCCTGAAAATACAAAAGCCGAGGCGCCGTCGCATTCCCCAGCGGTTCATCCCCGTTGGCCTGCGCCATCTCCGGCTGAGCAAACATGCCCACCATCAGCGTGACCGTGCCCAGCAGAAGCACCGCACTGGCAAATCCCGCCGTCGCCTGGAAGACAAATGGGCCCACCGAGTTCTTCCACGCCAGCTTCCAGCCCTCAGCCAGCGGCTTGCGCTGCCGCGCGCGCTCCTGGCTCAGCGCAACCCGTATCCTCAACAGAAGGTCATGCGGCACCGGCGCAGGCCCGAGAGACGCCAGGGAAGACTGTGTCTCCTTCAGCGCCTTCCACTCGCTCGCGCAGCCCCGGCAGCCGTCCAGATGGGCGGCAACCCGTCGCATCTCGCGTCCCGTCAATCGCCCGTCGAGGTACTCAGAGAACTGTGCCTGTACTGAACTGCAGCTGCTCATTACCCCTCCTCTTCCATGGCCATTTCAAGACATTCGCTGGACGGTGCGCGCTCCACCTGTCGCGCCGCAGTCAGCAGCGTCTTCAGGCAAGCCCGGCCACGCGCCAGTCTCGACTTCACCGTGCCCAGATTCACACCCTGGATCTCTGCAACTTCCTCGTACACAAATCCTTCAATATCGCGCAGAATCAGCGTGGTCCGGAAGGGCTCGGGAACCTGGCTCAGAGCCGCTTCCACCAGCGCCCGGTTCTCGGCATGAACCGCCATCTCATACGGCGACTCTGAATCATCCCGGAGCGAATCCTTTAGCAGAATCGGGCAGCCGGAGTCGTCGCCGCCCACTTCCTGATCGATCGGCACCTCCTGCTGCTTGTGCCGCAACCACCACCGCCGCTGGTTCGACGCCTCACGTAGAGCGATCCGGTAAATCCACGTGCGTAACGAAGAATCACCGTGAAAGGAACCCACGCCGCGAAAAACCTTCACAAAAACCTCTTGGGTCAGGTCCGCCGCATCCGCCCGATCTCGAATCGTGCGGGCAACAAGTGAGTAAATTGGCTGATGATAGCGTGCGATGAGCCACGCAAACGCTTCTTCTGAACCGGCCTGCAGCTCTGCAATCAGGGCCGCATCTTCCGGCTGAAGCGTCAACGCACTGGCAAGATTGCCCATGGTGAGGTCCGCCTGCAAAGGTTTACTGTCCTCCCACCTTATCGCAATCGATGCACACTTGGCATCTGCCGTTGGCTCAGGCTCCCTTTAGTCGGTTGGCAATCCGCCGTTCCCTTGACCGGCGAACTCCAGCCCTGGCGCCCGATCCTCCGACTTCCGCGAAAACCGCAGGAGGCGAAATTCCGGCCCAACGCAGGCTCGGCATTCCCGCCTCTAGTCTCTTAGACACCGCGCCCCACCCAAAGTGTTCCCGGTCACGCCTGTTCCTCGTCACCAGCCGCGCCGCCGACCGCATCCCGCCCAGCCATCGCACCCGGCATAGACCATACGACGCGCCGCCGCTCGCTGGTAGTCTGGTTTGACGAATCGCGCTCGAACAGGGACAATAGGAGAGTTGCATCTCCCACCGAGTGGGCCTGTGGCGCAGCTGGGAGCGCGCTTCCATGGCATGGAAGAGGTCATCGGTTCGATCCCGATCAGGTCCACCAAGAAACCACATAAAATCAGCAACTTAATGGTTCATACCCCTGCCGGGTATGGCTGAGTTTTGGTGCCAATTGGCGCCAATTTTGCGTTTTTCCGAACGGAGCCACGCCGGGGTTTCGCGCGCAGGCTTGCGGCGATCCTGCTCGTCTCTGCCGCTGCCGCACTCGGCTTAGTGTGACCGAACCGTCATTCATGAGTTGCCCGTTGGTCCGGAACCAGCCGCGCTGCTTGGCTACCTCGCGGGCCAGAGCCTGGCGCACCAAAGCGGCCGCGCACAACCTCGCCCTGCTCAAGCACATCACCCTCAATCTGATCCGACTCGATCCGGTCAAACGAAAAGGAAGCATCAAAAACACGAAGAATCATCGCCGCTACCTCCGACCGCTACCGGGCCGAACTCCTCGGACTCAAATGATGTTCATGCGATTGCCCTGCGGGGAAGAACCTCTTTCACTCAGCCCTTGACACTTACAACCCGCTCGATTTGCGGTGCCTCAGCATTGTGCTCCGGTAACTGGTCGAGAAGGACCACATTCAGCAGCGACTTGTGCACCTGGATACGGCCGTTGTAATCGATAAATCCAAGCGCGCGAAAACGATTCATAAAGAAACTGACGCGAGATCTTGTAGTGCCAATCATCTCGGCCAAAGTTTCCTGTGTGATGGGCGGAATATAGATATTCGGTTCACCCGGCTGTCCAAACTCTGCCATCAAAAGCAGTACTCGCGCCAAACGCTTTTCACTGGAGTTGAAGAGCTGATCGACAAGATCGGCTTGTGTGCGCATGCTGCGGGCCAGAAGAAACCTTAAGAAGAGGTCGGAGAATTCATGCTCCTCGTGCATCACGCGGATCATCTCTGTTCGTCTGATCTCCAGCGCGGTGCAGGCCGTGATGGATACTGCGGTGGAGATGCGCAGGCCGGGCACTGTCGCGAGACACTCTTCTCCGACAAAGTCGCCGGGGTAAAGAAGTGCGAGCGTGGCTTCTTTGCCGGCCTTTGACACGACGGTGAGTTTTGCCCTTCCCTTTTGAAGGTAAAATACAGAGCTTGCCGGATCACCTTGAGAATAGAAAGGCTGCCTCGGCTTCACCGCGATGATTCTTCGGCCAAGACCAGCGTTCGCAAGAAAGGCCGTGGTGTCAAATGCGAGTTGGTTCTGAGTGCTCATGGGTATCCAGCCTTGTCGATAGGGGTGTCGATACTAGTTGTGGGTGGCGGCGCGATGACCAAAGGGCAAGAAGGAAGTGATCCAAAAACCGAGCGCCGAACAATGGATGGCGCTTCCATCTCTTCTTGCTCCGAAGGACATGTCTGACCCGTGACCGACGGGTTTACCGGAAAGCTACACTCTTGTAGCCTGCATTTAGTGTGCGGGAGATGATTTTTCTTGGGTATCCGGGATGTTGCTAAAAATACTGCGCAAAGTCAGGGGAACCCTTACACGAGCGCATTTGGGCTATTACGTCCTCTACAGGGCAGAGAATCCGCCTGATTTAAAACTCTTAATGAGCCGAGCCGTCCGGCTCACTTTCCAGCGCTTCCGCGGTCAAAAGCCCCATCTGCACAGCAAAGCGAATCACATCGCTCCGTGTCCGCAGTCCGAGCTTCTCAGCAAAACGTGAACGATATGTTTCAATCGTTTTCACGCCCACAAAAATCTGTTTGGCTATTTCTGCGCTGGTATAGCCCCGCGCCACAAGGCCAAGTACCTGCAGTTCGCGGGGACTAAGGATATTGACTGTCTGCGTGGGACGAGCTTTTGAGTCTTTCTTCGCGAGAACGTCCTGAACAAGGATACTAGCTAAACGCGGATCGACGAAGATTCCTCCGCGATACACGGCTCGTATGGCGGCAATCAGTTCAGAATCCACCGCCCTTTTCAACAGGTAGCCAGAGGCCCCGGCAGCCAGTGCCGAGCGCAAGTACGCAGGATCGTCATGCATCGTGAGGACGAGCACCCGGATTTCGGGGCTGTCTTGCGCCATCGCCTGCAGCGCCTTCATACCCCCGATCCGAGGCATGGTAAGGTCCAGCAGGGCTACATCCGGTCTTGTTTCCCCCGCGGTTTGAACCGCCTTCTCCCCATCGGAAGCTTCCGAGACAACCTCCATATCGGCCTGGGCATTGACCAGCATTCTGAGTCCTGCGCGAAGAATCGCATGATCATCCGCGATCATGACTCGGATCTTGTGCGCGCGCGTTACCATTTCAGGAGCTCCTCCGCTTCTCTACGGGCTCGAATTCCGGACAGGCGAGTGGTACTTGCACCAGCATCCTGGTTCCCGTGCGCTGAGAAGTGAATTTGATTGTTCCGCCCAGAAGCGCCGCTCTTTCTCGCATACCCTGAATCCCGAGGCGATGCGAGGAGACAGATACGGCCTCGGCGTCAAAGCCACACCCGTTGTCGATGATTGCGACCTCTAAAGCCGTCGTCGAGCGGGTAAAGCAAATGCTCACCAACGTAGCTCTCGCGTGTTTCACTACGTTATTCAGAGCTTCCTGGAGAATGCGATACAGCGCGGTCTGGACAGCAGACGGAAGGCTGATAAGGTCAGGATCATTGAGCGTGAGATTTACAGTTATCGTGTGCGTCTTTTCGTACTCGGCAAGGTATCGGCTCAGTGCGACACCCAGACCATGGTCGTCCAGCACAGATGGGTGAAGCCCTCGGGCGAGTCGGCCAACCTCGTCGAGGGCCTGGGCAGCGATCTCCCGCAGCTGACGGCCTTGTACCTTAACCTGCGATAGAGCCCGAGTGTCCTCCAGGGATCGAAGGCCGACCAGAAGAGCCGTTAGCAACTGGCCTGCTTCGTCATGTAATTCGCGCGCAATCCGCCGCCGTTCCTCCTCTTGCGCTGCAAACGTACGTTCCAGCAGGAGCCGGTGCGTCGTCTCATTCCGCTTGATCTCCGCAGCCTGCCTGCGCTTTTGCTCGCTGAGATCGGTGATCACCATGGTCAAGGCCTGGCCCTTGTACCCTCGAAGCTGGCTGAGAGACAAATAGACGGGAATCAGCCTGCCGTCAGCCGTGCCCAGGCTGAATTCGCCTTTCGCACTCGCCCTTCGAGCGTTGACGAGCAGAGTTTCAAATCTGTCTTGCTCTGCTTCCGCAACCATGGACTGCACCGCAATTCCAGCGATTTTCCCCGGCGTCCTGCCCAGCAATTCTGCAAACCTGCGATTGCAGTAGAGCACGGCGCCATTTCGAGACAGAGTCGCCGCGCCCTCGCTCATGGCCTCCACCATCATGCGATAGCTGGGTTCTCCGCCTCTGAGAGCAACCGCCTGCTCTCCACCACGACCGGACACCATCAAAGCATCCACTTCACCGGACTGGATGGCGCGAAGAGTTTCCTCTGCACTCTTCAGTCGAGCGCGGAGCTTTGCTTGCGAGTCCGGCGATGTCGATTGCGGCCGTTTGCTCGCAGCAAAGCTTTGGCCCTTGGAAGACCTTCGCGGCGCGCCAATTTTGCCGGGCGGAGCTTTTGGGAGGACTCGACCATCGGAATGCGTTCGCTTGTTGGCCATCTGCTACCTGAGCCTTACTTCAGCGCACTGGTTGGAGGTCCAACCCCACGATGACACTCTCGACCTTTGAGAGGTTCCCAATGATTTTCTTAACGGGTGGCGGGAGCCTTCGCACCAGGGTTGGAATGGCGATGATCTGATCGCCCTTAGCCAGTTGCGGCTTCTCAAGCAAGTCAACCACTTCGATGCGGTACTTGCCTTTCAGCTTATCTTCGCAGAGCTTTTTGAGGTTGGCGATTGCGGTGACCGAATTCGGGGTTTGGCCGGCGATGTAAAGCCGCAAAATGAAAAAGTCGCTCCGGCTGGTCTTGGCAGGGCTCTTTTTTGCTGAACTCTTCTGGCTGCCGGGGGTCTTCTTCGTGGCGGTGCTTGTCTTCATGTCGTTGCTCGAATTCCGGCCCAAGTGGGCCTGATGTGCGACTCAGCCGCGCGAAATGTTATTGACCTGCAACGTGTGTGGCTACCGTA
>JAJZGF010000150.1 GCA_021805025.1 Acidobacteriota bacterium | reverse complement strand
CAACTTTCAGCACGCGCACTGCCTCCAGCAGCAAGTCGTCAAAGTCGAGCGCATTATTCTTTCGCAGCTCTTCCCGGTAGCTTTTGTAGATGTGGGCGATGCGCTCGCTGTTAGGATCCTTCGAACCCAGGTAGTACTCCTGCGGATCGACCATGTGGCTCTTGGCCCAACTGATGCGGCCCAGCACGGTGCGCGGCGTAAGCTGCTTGGTGTCCAGGCCCATGCGACGCATGATCTGCTTCACAATGGCCTGCTGGTCGTTCTCGTCGTAGATGGCAAACGACCGTGTCAGGCCCTGCCCGTTCACCTGCAGCGCCTCGATGTCGCGTCGCAGGATGCGCACGCAGAGTGAGTGGAAGGTGGCGATGAGCGGTTTGGCGAGCGAAGAGTGGTCCAGCAGCTTTTCCACGCGCTCGGCCATCTCTTTTGAGGCTTTGTTGGTGAAGGTGACGGCGAGGATCGAATCCGGCGTCACGCCCTTTTCGCGAATCAGCCACGCAATGCGGCTGGTGATGACGCGCGTCTTGCCGGAGCCGGCGCCGGCCAGGATCAGCAGCGGGCCCTCGGCCGCTTCCACGGCGGCGCGCTGTTCGGGATTCAGTTTGGCGATGAGTTGCTGCAAGGGTGCGCGTCCGGCGGGAAGTATCCTTCCTCAGTTTACTGGTTCAGGCGCATCCGGGTCCGCTCAGTTTCCTGAGACTTTTGTGTCTTTCAGCAGGAGCACGGCAATGCGTCCATCGGAATGAAACTCGCCGCCGGTCGCGGTCTTTGCTGTGGTCAGCGGGTCGGCCGGCGTTACATGGTCGCGCTGCGCCACAAGCCCTGTGGCTGCCAGCGTGCCGCTCACAAATTCACGCTCCATATCGATGTCCGGATCAATCTTATGTGTGACGCCATTGTTGCGCTGGTCGCGCTCAAAGCCGATATCGTGCGTGGATGAGATGCACCAAAGTGGCCGTGCATTCACTTCGTATGGCGACTTCCAGAGGCGCAAATGATGGCGCGACATCGCCACCTTCACCGCTTCCCCATGCGCCAGGCCGTAGTCCTGCGGCCGGTTGAAAAGCAGCAGCGTGCTCATCGGCATCGTCAGGTAGTCCTTCTTATCGAGCGAATCCAGAATCGCATTCAGGGCCGACGCGCCGGCGGATTTATCCACCTGTACCCAGTTGGCGGCGCTGAAGGCCTGCAGTATCTGGTCCTCCGTCCCCACGAGAAATACATTCACCATGTCGCCGAGATTGCCGTCAGGGTCCGTCACGCGGCGCGGAATCTTCGCGAGCAGCTCCGGCGTGATGCCGGCAATCGGCGCATCGGGCGGGCCGCCTGCCGTCGTTGCGGTCGTTGAACCCTCTGCCAGAATCTCAATCTTCACTTTGAAGCTTCCTGTGGCGTTGGCAGCTTCGCTCTGGCTCTGGTTGATGCCGAGATACAACCGCCCGGCAACGGGCACGTCATACTCCTTGCTCGCGCCCACAGCAAACGGCTGTGCGTAGGTAGCGTCCCCGATGCGTGCGATCAGCGCTCCGTGGCCGGCATCGCGAACCGGATACTGATGCAGCAGGTCGGCAAAACCGCGCGATAGCCCCGCCGGGCCAAAGCTGCCGGCCGTGCTGAGCCTGTCCATCGGCGACTGCCCCCCCGGATACGTCATCGTTCCGGTCGCGGTGAAACGCACCTTCGCGCCCTCACGCAGGTCAACTTTGGTGTCCACCCAGAGCTGTGTGACGGGAACCTCGACCTGATAGCTGTGCAGGCTGTGAGTGCTGGTCGCGGATTGTGCAAAGGCTGGCGGCTGTCCGAGGTGACCCCATGACAAAAGCCAGAGCGCAGCAAAAACAGGCAGTCGATGAATGGTCGGATTCTTCATGCTTGAACCACGCCGCGCCCTCCGGCTGGTGCGGCCGCGGAGCGCACGCGGAAAGCATAAGCCGGGCGCTGACCCGGACGCAACCCGCCCGAAGTTCCCGAAGTTCGCAGGGCTATCGTCACAATACGCCCGCTCACCGCAACCTGCATCCTGTCTCCATCGCGATCCCCGGGAAACAGGGCACCCGTTCTCGCTCTCCTGCACGAGTATCAGCCCGGATGCCGCATCTGCGAAGACACTCCTGCGTTCATGCGATTGCCCGCTCGGGGCCGAGCGCTAGATCGGCTTCGGTGTGGTGTTTACGGCGCTGGTCACGTTGTCCGGCGTGTCTGTGAACGATTTGCCCGCACTGTAGGCGTACTTCTGGAACTTCGACCCGGCCCTGCGGATGGCATCCTGCGCGCCGTCGTCCCAGGTGATGCGCGCCTCGCCGTTCACATACGTCCATTTACCGTGCATGTCGCCGAGCGAGCGCAGAGCCTCGCCGTCGTCCTTCAGCGTGATGAGGAAGGTATCTCCATTGCCCTCGCCAACGACCCACTTGCCGAAGAAGCGCCCACGCGTAGGCACATCCGGGCTGGCCGCGGCCGCTTCAGCGGCTCCAGTAAACTCGACTCTCGCAATATCGGCGAGGTTGAAGCTCTGCCGGTGGCCATCTTTGAAGACAAGGACGATTGTGCCCGGCACAGCTTTGGCAGGCGGGGCCGTCTTGGCAAACCCGCCGGGAAGGGCTGAAACAAAGATCAAAGCAAGTCCTGCAGCAGCGACGACCTTACGCATGGGGTTCTCCTTGCAGCGACGGCGAATCGAAATCAGAACTCGGCCGCGCTCCACTGGATTTACGCAACGTCTGCGGCAATTGTTCCAGTCCGGGCGCAGACTGGTCAGGAGAGCGTCAGGTCCGCGCTATATGCGCCACCCGCGGGGATCATCGCCGCGCGATCTGCCACGTCGCCGCGCTCCACGCAGAGATAGCCCGTGTGATTTCCCTCACCAATATCGGCGATGGCCGCATCCTGGGTCCAGGCATTCCACACCACAGCGCACGTTGCCTCCGACGCAATACGCACGTCGCCCGCGCCAGTCCTGAGCATCTGCACCGCTGGAACATCGAGGTAGATGCGATCCGTCAGCCCTGTGATGGCGACCTCGCGCGCCTGCACCTTCCGGGCAAACTGCTCCACCTTGTCCAGATAGGTCGTCCCCTCCAGACCCGTCACGCGCGCCTGCGTCACGTCCGGGACGGCAAAGTAGGCATGGAATGCGAAGGCGACGGGCGCCGGCGTGGCGCTCCGATTTTCCACGCGCAGGGTCAGTTGCAGGGAGGAACCAACCACGGCGTCCAGCCGGAATTGAAACGCGTGCGGCCAGGCTGGGCTGACCGATGCGTCGCCGGCCAACTCCAGCACGACGCGTGTGGCGCCGTCTGCGCGGCGCTCTGCGTCGGCCAGCGTCCACTCCATCGTGCGGCCAAAGCCATGCTGCTGCGCGCCCGCCGGGCCGGGGCCGAACCAGGGCACACACAGCGGAATCCCACCGCGAATGGGAACGCCGGGAGCCAGCACGCATTTAGGCGAAAGCCACAGCATCTCCCTTTGCCCTGCGGGCTGGAATGCCAGCAGATGCGCTCCCTGCAGCGCCATCACCGCACGACCCAGCTTGTTTTCCATCACCAGCAGCGGCAGGCCGGCGTCTCCCGGCTGATGCAGTGCCGGGTAAATCTCTGTGGAATGAGCCAGCCGGATGCCCGCGGCCCGAACAAGTTGCTCGATCATGGAGCTCATGCCTGTCTCCTCAGAGCCCTATTGTATGCACCGCGCTTCGTTTTCCACGCCTCTGCGCGCTGGCCTCGCCACCTGCCTCGCAGAGAATAGGAGTGTGATGAACACTGTGCGAGGGATTGCGATTGTGGCGGGTTTGTTTCTGCTGGGCACCTTGCTGCACCGGGCGGGCGTACCCATTCCCGGCGGCGTATTGGGGCTGCTGCTGTTTTATGGGGCGCTCACGGCCGGGTTGGTGAAGCTCCAGTGGGTGGAGAGCGCGGCCAATCTGCTGCTGCGGCACATGGTGTTGCTCTTCGTGCCGCTCACCGTGGGCCTTATGGAGATGGGCCACGTGCTCTCGCGGCAGGCCTTCGCGCTGACGGCGAGCCTCGTGGTCAGCTTCCTCGCGGTGCTGCTGACAACCGGCCTGCTGGGCCGCTGGCTTTTGCCATTCGCGGAAGAAGCCGAAGCGGAGCCATGCGCGGAGCACGATCGCGCGGAGGCTGGCAGATGAGTCTAATCGTGTGGCTTCGGAGTCCGGTCTTCAGTGTCTGTCTCACAGTAGCGGCTTATGCTGTGGCGCTCGGCCTGCATCGGCGCTGGCGGTGGATTCCTCCGATTGTGGCTGCGTGCCTGCCGATCATTGCCCTTCTGCTGCTGGTGCGCGAGCCCTACGCGGAGTACAACCGCGGCGGTGACCTGCTGACATGGTGGCTGGGCCCTGCGACTGTGGCGCTGGCCGTGCCCATCTATCGCAACGGACAGCGGCTGCGCCGTTCCTTACCGCGGCTGCTGGGCATCGTCTTTGCCGGGGCCGTGGTTGGCATGACCACGGCGGGTCTTACCGCATGGCTGCTGGGCGCTCCAACCTCCGTGGTCATGTCGGTTGTGCCCAAGTCCGTCACCACGCCGATTGCGATTGAGGTTTGCCGCGAACTGGGCGGCATTCCGCAGATCACGATTGCGATGGTGATTCTGGCCGGGGTGCTGGGCGCGACCTTCGGACCCATGGTGCTGCGGCTGGCCGGGGTGCGCGACGACCGGGCTATCGGCGTGGCTGTGGGTTCGTCCTCGCATGGCATCGGCACGGCGAGCCTGGTACGCCGCTCAGAGATGCAGGCGGCCGTCTCGTCCTGGGCCATGGCCACATCCGGCGTTGTCACTTCGCTGCTGGCTGCATTGCTGGCCTTATTTCTGCGGTAAGAAATGCAGAAATCGGCGTACGCGCAGGAATGTGACCGGGCAGCACGGAGGCTGGCTTATGCCCGTGAGCGTCAAAGTCTTCGCAACCGCGCGCAAGCCTCGTCAAGTTCGCGATCTCTCTTGGCGAAGCAGAAACGCAGCAGGTCTTCACCGCGCCCGTGGCGGAAGAAAGCCGAACCCGCGACCGCGGCCACTCCCGTGGCGGCGAGCAGATGGCGCGCCCTCTCCGCGGCAGTTTTGCCGGGCAGGCGGGTGGCCCTGGCGAGCACGTAGTAGGCGCCGGCGGGGACGCTGGGCTCCATGCCCGCGTCGCGGAGGGCAGCAAGGATGCGGGCGCGCTTGGATTCGTGATCGGCGGCGAGCCGGGTGTAGAACGAGGGCGGCAACTGTTCCAGGCCGGCAGCCGCTCCATGCTGAAAGGCCGAAGGCGCGCAGACGTAGGTGAGGTCATGAAAGTAGGCCATGGCGGCCATCCATTTGGCGTCGGCGGTGACGTAGCCAAGCCGCCAGCCGGTGACGCTGAAGGTTTTGCTGAAGCCTGACATCACGATGGTGCGCTCGCGCATGCCTTGCAGAGTGGCCGGGCAGATGTGCCGGTGTCCGTCATAGACGTAGTACTCGTAGATCTCGTCGGTGAAGAGGAACAAATCGTGTTCACGGCAGACGGCGGCGACGGCTTCGATCTCCGTGCGCGAAAAGATTTTGCCGCTGGGGTTGGCGGGGGTGTTCAGCAGGATGGCGCGGGTGCGCTGGGTGATGGCGGCGTGCAGGGCATCCACATCGAGCGCCCAGTCGGGCTCGGCCAGCGGCACGAAGACCGGCTTGACGCGCATGGATTTGAGGGTGGCGACGTGGTAACCGTAGAAGGGCTCAAAGAGCAGCACCTCATCGAGCGGATTGAGCAGGGCCATGGCCGCGGCGTGCAGTCCGCCAGTGGCTCCCGAGGCGACCAGAACTTCAGTCTCCGGATTGTAGTCGAGGCCATAGTCCTTCTTCTGCTTGGCCGCGATGGCGTTGCGCAGGCGGGTGATGCCGTCGAGGCGGGTGTAGATGTTGTGGCCGGCGCGGATGGCGGCGATGGTTTCCTCTTCAACGGGCGCGGGCACCGGGGTGTCGCAGACGCCCTGGGCCAGGTTGATGCCGCCGATGCGGTCGCACTCGGTGGTCATGGCGCGAATCTCAGACTGCATGGCGCCGGGGGCCAGCTCACTGAGGGCGAGGCGCGAGGTGGTGTGCGGATGGGGCGCGAAGGTTCGTGTCACAGGGAAGTGTCTCCGACCAACTGTGTCATTTTACATTTTGCCGCGCAAATGGTTGAAGTGCGTTCGAACACCGCTTCTCGCAAGGCGCGGGCGTAGAATCTTGCTTTCAGGCTTGAGGTTGCATGCACGAGCTTTCCATCGTTTCCAGCATTGTGGACTCGGTCACCGAGTCGCTGGCGCGGTATCCCGGCGCACGGGTGATAGGGGTGCGGCTGCGGGTGGGTGCGCTGGCGGCGGTGATTGAAGACAGCTTGCAGTTTTGCTACGGCATTGCGACGGACGGGACGCCGCTGGCTGGGTCCACGCTGGTGGTGAAGACGCTGCCGGTGGTGGTGCACTGCTCCCGGTGCAACGTGGATGGGGCCATTGAGAGCGTACAGAGCTTCCGCTGCCCGCATTGCGGCGAGCTGGCCATGGACGTGCGTCAGGGGCGCGAGATGGAGATCGAGGCGATTGAGATTGAAGAGGCTGAGGTAGACGCATGACGACCCGGATTGTGGAGCTGCGGAGGGGAATCCTGAAGAAGAATGACGAACTCGCGGCGGGACTGCGCGACCGGTTCACTGCGGCCAACGTGCTGGTGCTGAACCTGGTTTCGAGTCCGGGAACGGGGAAGACGGCATTTCTGGAGCGCACGCTGCGCGAGTTGCTCGCGCAGGGCTCGCTCGCGGCGGCGCTGGTGGGCGATCTGGAGACCGACAACGATGCGCGGCGGCTTGCCGCCAGCGGCGCGCCGGTGCGGCAGATCAACACGCATGGCATCTGCCACCTGGAGGCCGAGATGGTGGGTAAGCATCTGGACGGATGGGAGCTTGCCGCGCTGGATTATCTGTTTATCGAGAACGTGGGCAATCTGGTGTGCCCGTCGAGCTATGACCTGGGCGAGAAGATTCGCGTGGCCCTCTTGAGCGTGACCGAGGGCGAGGACAAGCCGCTGAAGTATCCCACGCTGTTCAACTCAGCCGATGCGGCGGTGATTACGAAAATGGATATTGCGGAGGCCGTCGGATTTGATCGAGAAGCGGCGCTCAGGAATATCAACGAGATCCGGCCCGGCATGCGCATCTTTGAGACGTCGGCGAAGACGGGCGCGGGGCTGGCGGAGTGGTTGGGGTATCTGCAAGAGCAACGAGCGAACCAGGCAGGAAGTTAGCCGGTCAAAACATTCCGGCGAAGGGAGGTCACGGATGCAGGGCGCAAAGAGCAACGTGGAAGCGGCAAATGGCGTTGCGGGCGTCGAGGCGTATCTTGCCAAAGTGCCGGAGCCCGCACGGACGACGCTGGCCAAGGTGCGCGCAATGATTCGCGCGGCGGCGCCGAAGGAGGCGACGGAGCAGTTGAGTTACGGCATGCCTGCCTTCCGCTATAAGGGCGCGCTGGTGGCCTATGGCGCGTTCAAAAATCATTGCAGTTTCTTCCCGATGCAGGCTTCGTTGACCGACGCGATGCAGGACGATCTGAAAGGCTACCGTACGTCCAAGGGGACGCTGCAGTTCCCGCTGGACCGGCCCCTGCCGGCGGCGCTGGTGAAGAAGATGGTGAAGGCGCGCGTGGCAGAGAATGAGCGGAAGAAGTGAATCGACCCCTACCCTGATGAGGTGATTTGGATCACATCTTGCGGCTTTCTCCGCAAGGTATAAGGTGGATGCCATGTGTCTAGCGATTCCGGGAAAAGTGGAAGAGATTACCACCGAGGGCGATCTTCGGGTGGGGCGGGTGAACTTTGGCGGGGTGGTCAAACGCGTCTGCCTGGACTATGTGCCGGAGGTCGAGGTGGGCGACTACACCATCGTCCACGTGGGCTTTGCGCTCTCGAAGATCGACGAGGAGACGGCCCAGCAGACCCTGCGGGAGTTCCGCGCGATGGGCGTGCTGGACGAAGAGCTGGCCACGGAAGAAGAGCACTTTGCGCGGGCGGCGGCTGCGCCGCAGTCGGCCTGTCCGGATGGCAGTTGTTCGGCGGATTCCCAGGTTTCAGAACGGCGAGCTGGGGTACCGGGAGTGCATGGCGGAGCGAGCCGCGCATGAAGTACCTCACGGAGTTTCGCAATGGCGAGATTGCCCAGCGCATGGCGCGGGAGATTCACGCTGTCACCACGCGGCCGTGGAAGATCATGGAGGTCTGCGGCGGGCAGACCCATTCGATCATCAAAAATGGTATCGACCAGATGCTGCCGCCGGGGATCGAGATGATTCACGGGCCGGGCTGCCCGGTGTGCGTCACGCCGCTGGAGCTGATCGACAAGGCACTGGCCATTGCCGCGCAACCGGGCGTTATCTTCTGCAGCTTTGGCGATATGCTGCGCGTGCCGGGCACCGAGGGAGATTTGTTCCAGGTGAAGGGCGCGGGCGGCGATGTTCGGGTAGTTTATTCGCCGCTGGATGCGGTGGATCTGGCTGCGAAGAATCCTGACAAGCAGGTGGTCTTCTTCGGTGTGGGCTTTGAGACAACGGCCCCTGCCAATGCGATGAGCGTGCACGTGGCCAGGCGGCGGGGCCTGCGCAACTACTCGCTGCTCGTCTCGCATGTGCTGGTGCCGCCAGCGATTGAAGCCATCATGAGCGCGCCGGAAAATCAAGTACAGGGCTTTCTGCTGGCGGGGCATGTATGCAGCGTCATGGGCTATTGGGAATATCCGCCGCTGGCGGAGAAGTTCCGAATTCCTCTGGTGGTCACTGGTTTTGAGCCGCTTGATTTGCTCGATGGCATTCGCCGTGCCGTGTTGCAGCTTGAGGCCGGCCGCCACGAGGTCGAGAACGCCTACGAGCGCGTCGTTCGTTATGAAGGTAATCAGGCTGCGCAGGCCCTGCTGCGCGAGGTCTTTGAAGTCACCGATCGCGCCTGGCGCGGAATCGGCGTGATTCCAAAAAGCGGCTGGCGGCTCAAGGACGCCTATCGGGCTTTCGACGCCGAGAATCGCTTCCAGATCAGCGCGATCCATACGGTGGAGTCGCCGCTGTGCCGCTCCGGCGATGTGCTGCGTGGGGCGATCAAGCCTGCCCAGTGCCCGGCCTTCGGCAAGGAGTGCACGCCGCGTCATCCGTTAGGCGCGACCATGGTTTCCAGCGAAGGAGCCTGCGCGGCGTACTTCAACTACGGGCGGTTCCTGTCGGCGGAGGAACTGGCGGGGGCAGGGTCCGCATTGTCCGGAGCGACGCATGGCTGAGAACGCAATCGTGCCGGATTTCACCCACTGGAGTTGCCCGTTACCGCTCAAGGATTACCCCACCATCGTGATGGGCCACGGCGGCGGTGGCAAGCTCGGCAA
>JAJZGF010000149.1 GCA_021805025.1 Acidobacteriota bacterium | reverse complement strand
GACAGAAAATTGTGTGCTGGTACAGAATGCTTTGCAGACTGGTGACACCGGCGGCGGCCGCTTCGATGAGTCGGCTTTGGATCGGCGTGATGGATGCCGGAGCTTTACGCTTCACAGGCGCGGTCTTTCTTGAATGGGCGGGCAACTCAAGACCAGGCAGTTCAAGACCCGGCAGTAAATCTTTTATGGGCGTCAGGTCGCTGGGTTCCCTCATCGTTCACCGTTTACGAGGTCGGCCATACTCGAAACGATGAACGAGCTGCGGCTGATCGACTTTCGTTTTGCGGCCTGGTCGATGCGCTTCAGCAAATCTCCTGGGATTCGGACAACGATTGGTTTGCGTCCGTTATCGTCGGATTCAGTGTTTGTCTCTGGCTTCCCTGCCCCAGAGATGAACGTCTCAGCCTGAGCATCCCTGACGGTAACAGGATTGCGTTTAGGATTCAGTGCGATAGCCAATGTATGCCTCCTTGATAGCGATGTGATATCTAAACGACTACAGCAAGCATATTGATTAAGCTAGTCAGCTCAGCACTTGCTTTTGCGTCGTCATATTCGAGGACCGAGAGGCCCGATGCCGCAGCGTTGGGAAAAGCTTTGCGGCGGACGATGGCATGGGGAGCGAGTTCGATTCCCTCAATTCCGCGCAAAGCCTCAGCTGCGGCCTCATTGTCTTTTCCCTGACTATCAGCATTGTTGAGAACGGCTAGGGCGCGGAGATGTTCGTTGATCTGTCGTGCATCTCGTACCAGCTCGGCGGTTTGATCCACGCCCCACACATCGAAACTGCGGGGCTGAACCGGGATGATGACCGTCTCGGCAACGGTGAGGGCGGCGCGGAGGCTGCCGGTGTCTCGTCCCCCAACATCAATCACGATGTCCGTATACTTCGGTGCGAGCTGGCGAGTCTGATCTCTGATGGCTTTCCCATGCAGAGCGACAGCCGTGTAACCTGGCTTGCCGTTCTTCTGAGAACCGCGCAATTCTGTGAACGCCATGGCGGTCCCTTGCTCGTCACCGTCGATCAGCAGCACGTCATGCCCCTGGCGGGACAGCGCAATCGCAAGATTCACAGCAAGAGTGGTTTTACCTACACCGCCTTTTACATTTCCAACTGCAAGGATCATCAAACCCGCTTTCTCGATACTGTCTAAACGATGCTGCACCAAGGCCGCTTCGATATACAAGTGATATCAATACGCTGTCACTTGTAAGTAAATAGGGGCGGCATAAGACTACCGCTATAAGGCAAGGTACTATAGTTCACTGTGCTATAGTAGTTTGGTGCGGATTTTCAAAACGAAATGGATGGCGCGGTTCGCCCGACGTGAGGGGATAGCCGACCAGAGCTTGCGTGAGGCTATCGAACGAGCCGAGAGCGGCCTTATCGACGCCGATCTCGGAAGCGGGCTTATCAAACAACGCGTCGCCCGAAAGGGCCAAGGACGCTCAGGCGGGTATCGCATGATCGTTGGTTACCGCATGAAGGATCGAGCGGTATTTCTCTTGGGCTTTGCAAAGAACGAACGCGAGAATATCGAAGACAACGAATTGCTCTCCCTCCGGGAAATCGCGCACAAATGGCTTACAGCCGATACCGCCAGGATTCAGAAGGAACTTGAGTTGGGCAATTTACAGGAGATCAATCATGACGAAGAAAGCGAGTAGGGTGGTGGAGGCAATCCTTGAAATGGCCGACGACCAGCTCCGCAGCGGTCTGATCGATAAGACGGAGCATGAAAAGATTACGATTCGCCACTTGGGGCCTCAAGCCCTTAGCACCGCCGAGCCGATTAGCGGTGAAGAAATCCGCACGTTGCGAGAACGAGCACACCTGAGTCAAGCGGTGTTTGCCCGTTACCTCAACCTCACCGTAGGCTATGTCTCGCAGTTGGAGCGTGGCACCAAACAGCCGAAAGGTCCGGCGTTGACGCTGCTCAATGTCATTCGACATAAGGGTTTTGAGGCGATCCTCTAGGCCGTGCCGGATAGCCCTGGTCAAATCCCGATCCGTTCGACCTCATCGAGCGAGACCTCATCGCTGCGACGGTCATAGAGGCCGGTGGTACGGGCCGACTCATGCGCGGCCATCTGCTGGGCGATCTCCAGCTTACCGCCGTTCTTCAGATACGCAGTGATACCGGTCGCTCGGAAGGTATGGCAGCCGATCTCAGTCTCGATCCCAGCCTGGGCAGCCCGCCTCCGAATCATCCGCCACACATCGGATTGCAGCAAGGGGCGGTCGGCTAGCTCGCCGCCGCGCCCTTTACTGGTGCGGAAGAGCGGCCCCTTGCGGTCCTGGGCGATGCCGGCAGCGGCGATGTACTCCTCAAGATATTTATCGAGGTTGTGGTGGGTGGGCATCTCGTGCTCCTTGCCGCCTTTCTCATGGAGTCGCACCCAGCCCCGCCGCCCCTGCACAAAGAAATCTTCGACGCGCATGGCGACAGCAGCTCCCACGCGGGCGAAGGTGTAGACCATCAGAGCGATCAACGCGCGATCGCGCAGGCCGGGGAGGGAAGCGGTGTCGATCGCGTCGATCAGAGTACGTGCCTCGTCCACATTCAGGACCGGCGTCTTGCCCTTTCGTTGCGTGTGCTTCGGCCCGCGCACCGCGTGGGCCGGGTTGGTGGGCAGCACCTGGCCGACGACCATCCAATCGAAGAGCATCCGCAGCGCGGCCAGTCTTTGCTTCACCGTAGGCTTGGAACACTCCCGGAGCTGGTCTTCGACGAAGGCCGCGACGTGGACCGGTTCCACCTGAGCCAGATCTTCGATGCCGTGCTGGGCGCAGAATGCGGAAAATTGCCGGACCGCCTCCAAGTACGCGCGGCGGGTGTTCTTGTTGCGGATGTGGGAGGTGAAGAAGTCGCGCAGCCGCTTGCGGGCTTCTGGCCGGACCGTGAAGAGAGAGGGAAGGGAAGTGCGGGAAGCCGGGGCAAGGATCTCCATAGCCGTCACTCTACCTCAATTCTTACGCATGATAAAGGACATTATCATGCGTGAAAAGAGACGCAGCTTTCTAGCGATCCGATTCAGTTCGATAGTTTTCTACTTGACACTCCGTTGTGAAGCGAGTATCAACTGTTCGTAACACGTTACTAGAGCGCGAACAAGTCACATGCGGCGCTTCAATTGAGGGTCACCCATGAAGAAACTTGAGACAGCGACCAATTGTGCTGTTCTAGTTGTTGCTTTACTCATGTCCGTCGTTATGGTCAAGCAGTTTCTGCTGCCTCATAATGACCGGCAGTCCGTGGCGATATCTGACACATCAGAGCAACTAAATGAGCCTTTGAAGGGGAAGGTTCTCGCGTTAAGCGGCGTTAGGCGGAACTCTTCGGGAACCTTACGCCTCAGCCCAAATCCGCACATCCAAATGGATTCCTTGCGCTTGCCGAATTTGACAAACCTGAAAACGGTGGCAATGGAGATGGTTTCATCGACTCTCAGGATGAGATATACCCCAAATTATGGTTGTGGATAGATTCAAACCATAATGGTGTCTCCGAGCCTAATGAACTTCATACTCTTAGCGAGCTTGGCGTAATGCGTATCGAACTTAAATACCACGAGACGGACGTCGAGGATCGTTACGGTAACCTCTTCAGGTACAAATCTCGTATTTGGGATGACAAAGGTGTGACCCCCGATCGTTGGACTTATGATGTATTTCTGCAGCAAGGAAAATGATGACGGTTTGCAGTTGAATTGCTTGACGGACTGCAAAACAGATCTGACACCACGCATATCAGCAGTCGCCATTTTGGCTCTTCTGTGGTCGCTCTGCTGGCGGAGTGACCTGAGCAGCGCACAACAGCAAACCTCTTCATTGGTTAGGGTCGTTCATATTAGCGTACTAGTGCGTCAGTTGGACGGTGATCCAATTGGATATTTACGCAGTGGAGATTTTCATGTTCTTTTGCACGACCTTAGACTTCCCCTAACCGAAACTCGCCCCGGGGAAAGCCCAAAGATCAACACCCAAAAAAACACAGCCCGAGTGTTGGTAATTTTTTCCCAAAATTACACGACTACAGCAGATGCTACTGACTCTCTATTGAATCATCTGCCCTCGTCGTTTAACGGATCTTCAATATCTATTGTCGAATCGAATGGGACTGCTACTAACTACGTTTCAACTCGACGGCGACTCCTTGCCAATCTCCGCTCTGGTCACGCGGTCAAAGAGACCTACCGTCAAGCTTTCGACCAGCTTGGAACTCATACTGGTCGGCGCGCTCTCATCTATGTTACGAGTAAACGGGAGCGGACGCCATTGGACATCCGTGTCGCGGCTGCGCGAGCCGGAGCACTCATCTACCAGGTGGGAGGAGACCCTGCCGATAATTACACATACGAAGGGGACACTACAACCACGCCGAGCCTGCCTGCCTATGGGGAAGGGATATATGGCAGTACAGCGGCTCCCGACAACGGGATGACGGTTTTTAACAACACTCAGATATGGGAGTCCTTTGCAACTCGTATTATCCGCGACGTACGCATTGAAAAAACAATGCGTGCAGCTCTGCACGATATAGCTAAAGACAATGAAGGCTACTACGATCTCCAGGTTCAGGTTCCGGCAGATGCGAAAACTCTAACCCTCGGCCTAGGAATCAAAGAAGATTACCAACTTTCTGCTCAGGCTTACAGTCTTGACGACTTCCCAGTGCCAGAGCTGAAGCTACAAAGCAAATAGGAAAACTATGAAATCCTCACCTAAACTGTTTCTTCTAATCGCTTTTACAGCGGCCTTCTGCTACATGGGCGTTTTAAATGTCTATGCCTCGCAAGCTCCCACTAAATTGATTGCAACCAGTAAAGACGGCAAATTTCAATATGAAATTCTCGGAGAGAACGTTGCAAATCCGCTGTTGATTCTTCTTCATGGAGCGAGTGGACCAGGTATGGGGCTTTATCGTGAGCAGGCAGAATATTTTGCAGCCAACGGCTATATGGTTTTTCTGCCTCATTACTTTGACGCAACAAAATCAAGTAGTCCAACAGCGGAGAATTACCACGCTTGGGTAAATGTGGTAAAGACACTGCTCAGTGAGCCGAACGTCATGGTCAGTTCAGGCCGCAGAAAAGTGGTGTTGGTTGGCTATTCTCTCGGTGCATCGGTAGCTCTGGCGGCTGGTTCTCAAGGGATAGCTGTGAACGCCATCGCTGAATGGTATGGCAGTCTTCCCGATGACTTCTTCTACCACATACAGGGTATGCCTCCACTGCTCATCCTTCACGGGGAACGCGACTCCACCATCCCAGTCATGAACGCTGAGCAGCTAATGAAGCTTTGTGAAATCAAGCACTTTACATGTGAGAATCATGTTTATGCCGGTCAGGGACATGGTTTTTTGGGGAACGACCTCAAGGACGCGGATTTGAGAACATTGGCTTTCTTTTCTCGCTTTACTAAGTAAACCATGTGTTCCCGGCACTCCGGCTCTCAGATCAACCGTAGGCTGTCATCAAAAAGTATTGGATCTCGTTGCAGACCGACCTGTCCCCATTCTCAGTGCTCCTTGTGCCCTTTAGTGGAGCTGGCGGGTGCAGGCTTCGTCTCTGGAGCCGGAGTTGGGGCGGTGATCTGTTGCTGAATACTGTCGAGCCGATCATTGATCCTGCCAATCACCTGGTTGTAGAAAAAGTAGCTGCCAAACGCTCCAAGGATGCCACCACACAGGACCATGATGGAGATCCATTTCCATGTTTGGAAACGCGACTCCTTGCCCGCCTCGGCCATAATCTCCCGCGCGTGGTAGGTCTCGCGGCTCAGCTCCGCAATCGGCCCCTTCACGGCCTCGGCGATGGGCCGGCTGAAGTCGTCCTGGATGGACTGGCGTACTCCCATGGCGATGTACTGACTGGTCTGCTTGCCGAGCGCGAAGGGCATCTTTTCGAGCTGCGCGATGGCGGCACCGAGCGCGGCGGTCTTTTGATCCAAGGCAATCTCCCGCGCCTTCATGGCCTCGTTCATGTCCCGAAGACCTTTGTAGATCAACAACAGCTCATCGTCCGTCATGCACCCTCCTGGCCCTATAGCTCGTGACCGTAACCCCTGCCTCGCTCAAGCGAAATCTCTATCTGCTGCTTTTGACTGAGTTCCTTTTCCTGCTGAGCCTTGGCTTGGTCTCCCAGACGCTTGTCGAGGTTGGCTAGCTTGTCCTCGATGGACTCCTGTGCCGCCATCCGTCGATCCAACCCAGAGAGCATTTCGTCTATTCGTTCTTGCACGGTTTGAGGGGTGGGCGGGCGGGCTTGCTCCTGCTCTTTGGTGGGCATCTTATCCACCAAAGCTCCACGCTCTCCGGCTCCCAGGAAGGACTCCACGCGCTGGGTCACATTCCGCACTATCTCCGTCGCCCGTTCCTTAACTTCCTGCGCCAGCTCCCGCGCCTTCTCTATCAGCTTGTCGAGGATGGTGATTTGCTCGTCCCGGCGCTGCTCGATCCGCGCGACCTCTCGCTCGGCCCGCTTCTCCAGCTCCCGCACCGCCGCCGCCTGGTCGAGATGCGGCGCTGCCAACTCCTCGCGCTGCCGTCTCTGCTCGGCGATCTTCTCGTGCCGTTCCGTGGCCTCCGGGCCATCCCCCCGGAGCGTCTTTTCTTCGCGCAACGCGGCAAGGTCCTCGCGGCCCTGGTCTGCCCAAGAACGAGCATCGAGCCGCTGTTCGATCCCAGCCCGTTGCATCGCGCCGTTCATCATCTCGACCCACTTCTCCCGTACCTCTTCGGGCTTGTTCCGGTCGTTCCACGCCGGGTCTTTTTTCGCGCCATTCCGCTTGAAGAAACGATCCTCGGCCAGCTCGCGTGTCGCCGCATCGACGGCCCGCTCCGAGAACATGAGGTGTATGTGCGGCTGGGCGATGTTGTCCTTCGCCAGAGGTACATGGACGGCCATCGTATACGCGAACCGGTCGCCCATCAGCTCACGTGTGGTCTCCCGCGCCAGCGCTTCGCGCTGCGCCGAATTGAGCTCACGCGGGAGAGCGATCTGAATCTCGGTATAGGCGCGGCCATTGGCACGCTCATGCGCGTCGGCGGCCACCCAGAACGAGTGCGGGTCGGCCTGGGCGAACTCCGGCATATTGCCGGACTCGACCAGCTCGACGCCGCCGCGCCGCTCGTACTGGCCATCCCGCGCAATGTACTGCGCGTGCGCCGCTGCGGGCGGCGCTTGGCTCGACGACTTGAAGGCGACGTGCACGATGGCCATGCTTCTACTCCCTTTGCTCTTGCGGTTGTAGCGGTTGTTGTTGTTGTCCTTGCGGTTGCTGTTGCGTTTGTTCTTGCCGTTGCCGTTGCTTTTGCTTCTGCCCACCGCAGGTGCGCGTAGTTTGTGAAACAAACTAGGTATCGCGCATTTGGTGTTTACACGCTTTTGCCTCAGCCTGCCATGAATTGTATAGTAAGCTGCATGGCTCCCGCAAAGCCGAAGACTCTTCAAGAACTCGAAGCCCAGAAAAAAGCCATCAAAGAATCTGCCGCTGCTGAAGTGGCTGCTGTCCGAAAAGCTACGGCTGAGAAGATCGCTGCCCTCAAAGCCAATGAGCGACGTCTACGGGCTGAGAGCGTCCGCGATCAGAAGAAACGCGAGAACCACGCCAAGATATTGGTGGGGGTGGCCATGATCTATCAGTGCCAGAACTCTGAGGCCTCGGCTGCCAAGTTCAAAGGGCTATTGGAAGAGTTCTATGCCGACTCCCCGGAACGTCTCAAGGCCGCTCAATATGGCCTCACCCTGGCCGTCAAGAAACCTGCTAACGATACAGAACAGGACTAGGCATGGTGCGGGCCATCTTCGTGCGTCATGGGCAGAGTACGGGAAACGCCGGGATTCCCTGCAACAATCTCTCCCTGCTGGAGCTGACCGAGCTGGGTAGAAAAACAGTCACTCCAGGTCGCCACCTACATTCCCGGAATGACCAGCGCACCGTTTCGGCCTGAGAGCTTCGGGTCAGGGCCGCGCTAGCGCCGCGATTCTGCGGGGCCGAAGGCAGCCTTGACCCGAAGCTGGCCGAAACGATCCTGGCGGAGGTCCGGGATAGAGGATGGAAGCTCGTTTCCGTACTTGCTTGTGCTCAGTCCTTCGGACCTCGCTCAAGGCGTGTAGGGACGCTTGTAGGAGTTTTAGGATGCGATGGCTCACTCGAATGTTTGTCGCCTCTCCTACCCGTCTTTCCGCTCGATTGCCAATGCTTTCAATCGTTAGCCACAACCGCTCGACCACCTCAACCCTCATTAGGAAGGTTTTGCCTTTTTAGCTCTTGTTGTTGCTTCTGCGGGGTTTGGGGCGCAGTCCCAACGGAAATGGGCCGTTAGGCCCTCAGTCCGCGTCCGTAAGGACGTGCTCCGTTTGGGTTTTCGCTGGACTTGATTACGCTTTCCACCGTAGAGGCGAAAGAGACTACTAGGTTCTTATAGGTGTATTTGTATTTAACTATAGGATTGCGCCCCAAAGTGATCGTGGATTTTCTCAATGTTTTTGATCCGAAGCGCCCCAAAGTGATCGCGGATTGCGCCCCAAAGTGATCGTGGATAACTCGCTCGATCCACTATGCTTTGTGGATTCCTGACCGGACGGGAAACAGCTTTGGGGCAACGGGCGGCGGGCTGTTCCAGAGCGTTAGTCCCTGCTCACTGACATTCACCCGCGCGCCCCGGTAGACGGTCTGTACTTGGGTGAGCGCGACTTTGAAGTTGTCTCTGAACTTGCGGATGCGTTCATACCCGCTGCCCCCGAACTGCGCGGCTACGGCTGTCCAAGGAAGCGGCAATCCGCTTCCTTTTCCAATTCGATGTAACCGTTGCGCCAGCCATGCGTACACGTCAAGCGCCATGGCAGAATGCGATAGCGCAGCCAGATGATGTTCATCCAATGGCACGGCATGACGCTGAAGGCTCTCAAAGTAGTCTGCAGAGAGGCGAATCGTAGAGGGCCAGAGGACACGCTGCCTGTCGTCCTTCTCCAGCCACATGCTGAATGCGGTGACGATCTGCGACTGAACAGTAACCGCTTCGCCGTCTCGCACCATGCCAAGCCGAATTGAGCATGTCGAGAGCCGGGTCAGTTGCTCCTTGATGACGCGAACGTTACGGCCATGAGAAGCAAGGTCTAGCGTCCCGGAAATAAACGCCGTGAGACTGCGGGCGGTGTCGATCTCAGGGTCGCCTTTTCTCAAAGCAGCGGTGTTGATGTGGGCAAGGATCAATCTCGGTTTCGGCCCGTATGGAAGTCCGATCTCGACGAACTTTCCTAGCTTCGGATGCATAGCCTTCCCTGCTGTGATTTCGAGCGCGGCAAATCCGTTGCTCTGCTCCCAAGTCCGCACCTCGTCGCCGGGATCTCGGTACGGCATCCCGGTCTGACAGAAAATTGTGTGCTGGTACAGAATGCTTTGCAGACTGGTGACACCGGCGGCGGCCGCTTCGATGAGTCGGCTTTGGATCGGCGTGATGGATGCCGGAGCTTTACGCTTCACAGGCGCGGTCTT
>JAJZGF010000148.1 GCA_021805025.1 Acidobacteriota bacterium | reverse complement strand
GGTCATCTCCGGCTTGTTGTAGATCAGCTCGCGCTCCTCCAGCGCGGCCCACAACCCCTTGTTGCCCATGATCACCGTGTCGACCACTCGAAAGGCGTCAAACTCGTACTGGTTCTGTTTCAGAACTCCGAGCTTCCGGGGGCGCACCACCGTGCCCTTCTGGGGCTCCAGCTCGCCGGTGAGCACCTTCATAAAGGTGGATTTGCCGGCGCCATTCGGACCCGTCAGGCCGTACCTGCGGCCCGCGGTAAAGGTCACCGAAACATCTTCAAAGAGCAGCTTCGCGCCATAGCGCATGGTTACATTAGAGACAGAGATCATCTCTATCATTTTCTCACGGGCGACCGCGCTCACCTGCCACAAAGCGCGCCTGCCAATCGATGGCTGGGCCGGTTGCAGCCCAGCGGCCGCCCCGCCTCACTGCAACGCCGTCACCGCAACGCTGCGCTGCAACAGATTGAATCCACGAAGCGTGATTGCCGGCGCAGCACCCTTCGCCACACTCGCCGGATAGTCAATCTCAATCGTCTCCGCTTCGCCCGGCAACAGCGAAACGTAGTTGTCACTGTAGTATGCCGGTAAAATCCGCTTGCCGGTCGCTGCGTTCAGCAGCGTTACCTTGTTCTGGAGCGCCACATCGCTGCCGGTGTTCTTCAACTCCACGGTGACCCGCGCCAGATTGCCGTTTCGCCCCGCGCTCGCGGTCGCGTTTACTGCCGCCTCCGGCAATCGCGAAAGCTGCTGAAAATCCTGCTTCTCACCGGCCAGCCAGTAAAAATTCCGCGAGACCACCGCGCCGCTCGCGTCTTTCAGTTTCAGCTCCAACAGGATCGTTGCCTTCCGCTCCAGCGGCGCCAGAACCAGTTGCATCGCCGATGCCTCGCTGTCCGCGCTCACATTCACCTCCGCCTGCTGGTGCAGCAGCAACTTGTTGGCGAGCGAATACACCTCCGCGGACGCCGTCAACGGCCCGGTCGAGCTCAGCGTTGTGTTCACCACATCCACTGCGTCCGTCGCCAGATTCAGTTGGATGTGCCGCGGCTGCAGTGCTTCCTTCTCTCCGTAGTAGGACGATTGTGTGTCGTAGTCCGAACTGAGCACCTCCCACATATTGCTCGGCCACGCAGGCTGCGTCATCCACAGCAGCCGTCCGCTGTTTGGCTGCCACAGATGTGCGTCCATCCCCTCGAAGATCGCCCGGTAATCGACGTAGTCCATCATCTGCGCCTTCCGTTCAAAGTCCATCAGGCTCGTCGGCGCGCCGAACTCGGCCTGCATCTCCGCCATGTAGGGATGGATATCCCCGTTCCCCATGAAATGCCAGTCGTGATAAGCCCACACATCGTCCATCGGCCACCAGTCGGCCTTCGGAATCCACGCCTCAAAAGACTCCAGCGTCGACATCGACGGCGTCCCCGTCTCCACCGAAAAACCATGATTCAACGTGGTGTAGTAGCTCTTCGGACTCTGATACTGATACGGCCCGCTGCCTTGCAAATCCACGGCATTCGAACTCGGCGAGTAGTAGCGCGTCCCGTCGAGCGTTCTCACCAGCCGGTCCAGTCCCTCATTGATGATTGGCTGCGGAACACCCTCGTTTCGCCCGCACCAAACCGCAATCGAAGGATGGTTGCGGTAGCGCAGGATCACGTCGGTCGCGTTCTGCAAAAAAAGCTGCGGGTTCTCCGCCTCCAGGTTGTAATTCTCCGTCGACTCCCAGAAATCGTTCCACACCAGGAATCCATATTCATCGGCCAGATCGTAGAATGTCTGCTCCGTGCTCTGCCCTACCCAGTTGCGGATCATGTTCTCACCCGCATCGTGGTGTAGCCGGAAAAACGGCTCCAGATGCCCCCGCGAGACGTTCTTCATCGCGTCGTCCATACCCCAGTTGCCGCCGCGCGCCGCAATGCGCACCCCATTCACCAGGATTACCAGATAGGGTGCAGTTCCAGTGTCTCTGCTCGGCCCAATCGCTGGGGAGTGCTCACCCGCCGGCGTCAGCGACTCTACCCAGGAGTGCCAGTTTGCCTTCCACCCCTTCGGAAGGTCAGGGGGCGGCGGATCTGCGGCGGGAATCTCACGAATCTCGGCGTGGGTATTGCCAATCACAGGCTCTGGCTTATCCCCTTCCGTCATTGCGAGATCGTGCGCCACAGTCGGAGAAAAATCCACTCGTCCCAGGTGTCCGCTCGGATCCAGAAGGCTCAGTTCGTACGTGATCTCGCGAATCCCGAACTGCAGTTCTTTCGTGTCGGAGACCTGTCCGCCCGTCGTCACCGTCAGCTTCAGGTGATACAGGTTCGCCGGGCCGTAGCCGTTCGGCCACCACAGTCGCGGATGCCGCACGCCAAGCTGCGCGAACTCCGCCGGCGTCAGATTCACGGTGTTTTCGCCCGGCTTCAGATTCACATCCTCCGTCACGCTCACGCCTTCAAACTGCGCGGTCAGCCTCCCTCGCACTGGCGCGCCATCTGCATTCTTCAGAGGAACCGTAATGTCCACGTTCGCCCTCGAAGTATCCGGCAGCGGCAGCGTCGTCACAACCTGCGGATCGCCGATCTTCACCTCCCCTGTCGCCCGCAGGACCACCGGCTGCCATATCCCGGTATCCCGATCGCGAATCCCCGGAATCCAGTCCCATCCCTCCGTCGCCACAAACGTGGGCCCATCCAGGCACATCATCCCGCCGTTCGCTCCCGGCCCTCCCTTGATCGACTGCTCCTGCGGAATTCCAGGATGCGGCGGCGGCGACACCCGCACTGCCAGCACATTCATCTTCCCCGGCCGCAGAATGCCGGTCACATCGAACACACCGCGGATAAAAGCTCCCGTGATCGTTCCCAACCGCTGCCCGTTCAGCCACGCCTCAGCCTTGTAGTTGATGCCCTCGAACGTTAACGTCATCCGCTTGCCCTGCGCCGTCTCCGGCCCGCGAAACACCGTTCGGTACCAGTAGTCCTGCTTGTTCAACCCCTCCGGGATCGCGAGATTGTTCAGACCGTAGTACGGATTCGGATACACCCCCCGATCCACCAGCGTCGTCAGCACCGTACCCGGCACCACGGCCGCATACCAACCCTTCGTCCTGAAATCCGGCCCCGAAATCTGCGCTCCGCTCATCTCTGGCCCGCCTGCCTCAACTTTCGGCGCAGCCTGCATCTCCCAGCCTCCGTCAAGCCGCCATACCTCTGTACCCACGGTCGCGATCGTCGGCTCTGCCGGCGCTGGAATCTCCTTCGGCTGCTGGAGCGGCGCGCGGCTGTGCGGCATCTCCTCGGGGCTTTGCGGGGCGCGATACCCGGCCTGCCCGCGCGTCTGCACCGGCCACGGCTTCGACCCCGCCTCGTAGACCTGCACCGTAAAATCCGGCTGCGTCGCCGCCAGTGCCCGGATGGCTTGTGTGCCCAGCGCCTCACGCAGTATCTCAAAGCCGTAAACCTTGCCCCCGAAGTGCTGGAAGCCCGACTCACCCACAAGCGCCTCGCCAGCCTCGTATGCCGGACGCGGCGCTGGCGCAATCTCGACCGTGGGACTTACGCTGCCCAGCAGCAATCCACCCGTCTGGCCCGGCTCCAGCGAGCCCTCCGCCGCCACCTGCCTTTCATCGACGTACAACCGAAATTCCTTCCCATCAAAAGTACCCGCCAGCAGATGCCAGCTCCCCGGCAAGATCGACACCGCGCCCTCCAGCGTGTTTCCCTGGCCGAGGTAGAGCATCGCCTTCCCCGGCGCTAACGCCAGATAGCGCGGATACTCCTCGTCCGGCGCCCCCATCCCCGCCACCAGTTCCATCTTGCTGGCCGCATCCGTCGTGTTTACCCATGCCAGCAGCGTCCAGGGAGCGTCGGCCTGTAAAAGCGTGTCGCCGCCCGCCATGCTGAAGTGCAGCCCGTCGCCGCTCGTCAGGATCGCAGCGTTCCACGGTCCATAAACCTGGGGAGGCCCGTCGGTCGAAGTGACCTCCTGTGCGTGCCCTGCCGTCGCAGCCGCCACGAAGAAGCAAAAGGATAGTGCGACAAGCCGGTAGATCCACGAACAGCGAATTCGTCTCTCCAGGGGATGCAGATCCGCTCTCCTCAACACGTCACCTCCGATATGACATCCGAAACGGCCAGTTCGTTACCTTCTCGCGCGCTCACCATGTGCCTCACACTCAGTACAGACCCGACTTAGGTGGCTTTCCATCAGGCCCCCCTTGAACCGCACATCCGTTAGCGATGATAAGGTTACCATTCCCATCATCTCGGGGATCCTGCCTATGCATTCGAGCATCAAAATACCCAGGAGCGGCATGCCCAAGCACCGTCGCTTTCCAAGTTTCGCGAGCTGTATCGAAGTGACACGCGCGTCTCGAATAGCAAAATAGTTCAACAAGGTTGAAGTCTGCCGATTGGCGCGCAGATTTGTCTCACTGATCCTTCTTTCGCTGCACGCAGGGCGGGCCACAAAAGTGACGATAACGAACTGCATCCTCCGGGCATCTGCTGAAAAGAGTTCACCTCTCACCGGCAATGATGCGGAGATCTAATCCAACATCGGCATCTGCTCAGGAAGCGTTTCGGGGTTGATGACAATGCTGGTGAAATTGTCACTCGCTGATTTCGCAAATCTGGCTTTGCAGCCACAGGAGCCGCGAAGAATCAGTTCCACGGGAAGCACCACGCGGTTGCGGGTCTCCGCAACATCAGCGCCCGAAATCCGCTTGAACAGCAGATTGGCCGCGAGTTCACCAATTTGATACACGGGCTGACGAATCACTGTAATCGAAGGATGCGCCACGTCGGCCATCTCAATATCATCAAAACCTGCCACGGCGACTCTGCGCGGAATTGCTACGCGCTCCGCATACAGGGTGTGCAGCAAGTAACGCATCGTCAGGTTGTTACTTGCAAAAAATGCAGTCGGCGGTTGACTGCTCTGCAGCTGCGAACGAATCAGTGCAGCACATTTCTCTTGGGAGATGCAGTCGAGATACGGACCGGGCGGATATCCTGACTGAGCCAACGCATCGCAATATCCCGCATATCGGGTGTTGACGGCGTAAAGGCTGCGGTTGAGTCCGAGAAAAGCGATGTTCCGGTGACCGTGGCCGATCAGATGCTCCACCACCGCTTTGGCGCCGGCTCGATTCGCAACCAGAACCGAGTCGAAATGAGGTCCTGCGAGCGGCCGGTCCAGCGAAACAATCGGAATATGTGAAAAAGCCTCTCCAACATAGAGATGGTCATTCCCCGCTACCGGAATCATCACAAGTCCGTTCACCTGACGCCGCAACATCAATATGGCCTGCTTGTGCTCGATCTCCGGATTCTCGTCAGAAGTGGTCAGGATCACAGAGTACCCCTGCTCCTTGGCTACCGTGGAGATCGCATGAGCGCAGGTTGCAAAAAACGGATCAAGAAGATAGGGAACAATAACACCTATCGTCTTGGAGTTCAGGCCTCGCAGACTCCGAGCAATCTCATTCGGCTGGTAGTGCAGGTTCTTGATGGCGCGATGAACCTTCTCGGCGGTCTCTTCCGATACCTTGGCGCTCCCGTTCAGAAATCGGGATACGGTCATTTTGCCAACGCCTGCCAGACGAGCCACATCCGCGATAGTCGTCTTGCGTTGTTCCATTTGTGCCATACGCTCTTTTGTCAGCAAAGGCTGCAGAATCGATTAGCAATTGTAGCAGACATGCCCTAACTCATAGTATCCGTTCCGTTTAAGTCCGATCGGGATGAACCAAAACAGGAGGATGCTTGAGCCCAGCCAGGCACACCGCGGCGTAGATCATGGCTTAGCTGAAACGACCGGGGAAAAAAGGGTAAACGCAATCGTCGCAGGGCTTGTGCAGAGTCTCCTTGGCAGCCTTCCTTTCCTCGCGACTGCTTCTGTCAGAATTTCATCCTGTGGTCGCTCAGGACCGTAATGGAAAACCGAGATCAACGTTACATGACGCCCCGCCAGTTGTAGCTCGCCACGATCGCGCCATTCTCTCCAATGAGCAGCAGCGCCGCACGTCCCGGTTGCAGGGTTCCCATAATCATCCTTCCGCTCCTTTCGTCACGAAATGAGATAAATCTCTCGCCCGATTCCGAGGTCAGAACATAAAGAGTCGCGTGTGGCCACACGGTAGGGCAGATGAGGATGCCAGGGCTGTCGACCGTCGTAAGGTAAGTCGGTTTAACCCCGGCAGTTTTCATCGCGTATGCATACACTGCCGCAACAGAGCTGAGCCGGTCATTCAACTCCAACGGGAATACGGAAAAAAGAATCCGTCCATGGCCCAACTGGATCTCTCTCCACTCCTCATCGTCAGGCAACTGCGCTCGAGCTAGAACTGTGGTCGTCGTACCCGAGTACACCAGAGGCAACGGCTTGCCGGCCCAGTGAAGCGTCTGATCGCGCTCTTCAAGAGGAACTGTCTTGTAACCCATCCCCACCCGAACGGCCCGGTCAGTGGGATGCAAATGTGCGCCGGCTGCAAACGGCCCGCTGATTAAAAGAGTTGCCCCAGCGCGCACCTGTTCTTCCAATACCCTCCACGCTGCATCTGTCAGCCCGTATGCGGATGGCAGAACGATCAGCCGTGGGTTGCCCAGGGTGTTGATTTGATACTCTCCTACGGCATAGGCCGCCGTGTGGTCATAGTTGTACAGGACGCGCACTGCGGTCTGTTGCGCCTTAAGAGCCTGGGAGTTATAGACCGACAATTGCAACGACTGCGGCAGCACAATCGCGACCTGTGGCAACTCCAGACCCGTCGCGTAGGGTTCAGCTTCTTTAGCGAACCCACCCAGGTCACGCAGCATCTTCTCCCATACTTTTGCGGAACCGTCGCTGCGCTCGATCCCAAAATAGATCTCGCGCGCCCAATCCCATTGCAGAGCGCCGCTCGAACCTGCTGCGAAGCCGAGCGCCCACTTCCGCTCTTCGAGACCCTTCCCCGTAAACTCGTCATACCGCCACGCGCCATCCGGAGCCGCCACCGGTTGGTAGCCCGTCTCGCCCGTGATGTTTGGCATGCCCGGATACTTCGCCACTACTGAATCCCACAACAGCGCGTCATCCTGCCAATACGTATGATTCACCGTGAAGGATACCCCGCTGGTCGCATAGAACTGGTTGAGAACGCGATCGGTAACTCCACCTTCGTCCTGCCCCACGTCGATCAACTGCTGACTGCCAGTGGACCGAATCGCACCTATCATGCTGCTCGCCCATTGGGAGAACATCGCCTGCGCAAATAGGTTATAGTCGACGGCGCGCACCTCTTCGGGATTGCCATAGCGCGTCCACGACATGTCTTCGCGCGCTGGCAGAGGAATATGGTCGAAGCTGCCCAGGACCGTCGGCGGCACTGCCCATGCCTCGGCCAGATCTTCCAGGTTGCCGTATTTCCCATGTAGCCAGTCGTCCCAGTCACGTTTCTCCACAGAATCGCCATTCGGTACGTTGCCACGGTAAACCACCTGCGGATTCGAGAAACTTGGCTCGTTGATAAGGTCATAACAAAGCCACGGCACATGGATGAAATGCCGCACCACGGAGAGGATGTAGCTCTGCTCCATGCTCACTGACGCTGGATCAAGATAGGGATTCGGCAGCGGCGTTTGCGAATCTGCGCGTTCCCGCCGTTGCATCTCGGAGTGGCGCGGGGTGGCTGAGAAGAAGTTGAAGTTGACGACGATATGGTGTGCCTGCGCCGCTGCCAGAAACGCCTCAACATTGCGCAGGAAGCGGACGTTCACGCCGCCCGTTGACGGTTCGACAAAGCGTGTGTTCGGCATCCAGACTCCTGTACGCACAAACGTCACGTTGTGCCGCTCCATATCCGCAAGATCCCGCTCCCACACCAGGGCATTGCGTGCACCGGAAAAATCCCAACCGTCATCTTCGGTTGTGAAGTAATTGGTGCCTACCGGAAGGAAAGGCTTGCCGCCTAGACTCAGGAAGTCGCCATGCACCCCAAGCGTCGGACCCTTCCTGAGGGCCGATAACTCTTCAACCACGAATCCGTTCGCATAGTACTCCTGGGGTTTCCCTTGATTTGAATACGTCGCACGCACCACATAAAATCCCGCGGGCAGAGTGCGGTCGAAGTGGATGGGGACGTCTGCACTCTGGGCGAGTGGCATGGCGCAGGTCACCGATTCGACCACCTTGTCGTGGGTCAGCAACTCCACCTTCGCCTCCCCCGGCTGTGGCGGTCTGCCCGCGATCTCTGGATGCCGCAGATGCAGCATCAACTCCGGAATCTCGTCGGGGCGAATCGCTGCAAACTGCGTCTCGATCCAGAACTCGGTCGCCCCATCTTCGGCGTAGCGACCGGCAGCCCGAATCATGGCGATCCCATCCTTCGATTCCCAGAACCCTGGCTCAGGATCGAAATCCAGCGCAACAATCCGCGCGCCCAGCATGCGATTCCCGACCCGGCTATCCAAATGATCAGAGACAATAACTGGCGCGGCCACCTTCTCTCCATCCAGTGAGACCATGTAGCCCAAGCCATTCAAATGTCCGCCCACCGCAAAATAGGCTTTCGCATGAACGGCAATCCGGGGGAGAAACGAATAACCCTCACGCCAGGCAAAATGCGCATCGCCGGGAGCTGGAACTTTAGAGGTGTGCTCAAATCCGAGCACACGGCCGAAGGTGTCCTGCGGATACTCCTGCCGGAAGTGACCTTCTTCCCCGCTCACCGGTACGTGCAGTGGCTGGCCGCCGAGAATGAGCAGGTGGCCTCCACGGTCAAGGTACGCCTTGATGCCTGCCCACGCACTCACCGGAACCGCCGATCCATAGGGCAACACGAGGAGGTCCACGTTCTCAAGTGCCGCTACGTTCTGCAACGCAGCAAGATTCACCACCTGAGCGTCCGGCCCCAGGGCCGACCGCAGGGTAGCCAGGCTGACTGGTTCGTTGTCAACAGTTGGAAACCCTGGCTCCTGAAAGAGCATCACCTTGGCAGCCGAGCTCGTGATCGGAAACAGGATGAAAAGGAGCCAGAGGCAGATCGAACGCATGAACGTATTCTCCACGAGCCAGGTCAGCATACCTTGCTTCTGTAAGATCAACCGACTGGGACGTTTCTCCTCGACATCTCACGGATCCGCTCTGGAACGAATTGGCCCGAGGTGGAAACCCATTGCTCCTGCGGCACCGCTAAACAACCCGTCGGCCGTTCCCCACATTGTCGGATCGAGTTAAAACATGCCTCCTGTCCACAACATTCAGAATCGAGGCTTCAAGAACTTCGATCATGACGCGACGTCACAACCTGAACGGGGCACACGAGCGGTCGAGACACTTTGGGTCAGCGTCCTAGAAGGTGTCCTCCGTTTTGTCGCCACTGGCAACCCGAATGCAGTCGGGGAACCACCATGTAGCTAGAGCATGGGCCGTGTATCAGGGAAATAGTTGCTTGTGTCGTGCAATTGCCGGTAGCACCTCTCCAATGAACAACACCTGGTTTTCCTATAGCGACAGGCCTGAAAAGGATGCCTGGCCATATAGAT
>JAJZGF010000017.1:9133-36759 GCA_021805025.1 Acidobacteriota bacterium | reverse complement strand
ATCTAGCTCATCGTGCGTCTCGGCGCGCTCTATCTGTTGCAGGCTGTAGCGGTAGGCGCGCTCATCGCCGGCGTGCTCCACCAGCGTCTTGCGCGCCCACGGCTCAGCGCACTCCCAGGTGTCGTAGTCCGGCGTATGGCGCACAAACAGAACAGCAAGCTCGCGCCAGCCGATCAACTCATCCAGAAACTTGTCGCGCGCCGATGCGGGCGCTTTGCCCTGGCGCACCGCCTCGTCCGCGGCCAGCGCAATGGTGAGCGGACTGATGTTGCCAAAGTGCAGATAAGGCGAGAGGCGACTCGTGCCTTGCAATTCGGGATGGTTGCGCGCGACCTCGTACCGAGCGAGATCATGGGCCGCAAAATCATGTAGCCGCCGAACAGCGGCGTGGGTGCCACCGGTAAAGCTGTCCACCGGGCCCACGCTGCGATCCAGCTTGGTGAACCCTGCCGTGATGTCGCCTGCAAGGTCGAAGGATGCGAAGGGCTTCCATGGCTTCCACGGGTGCAGCGGGAGCATCTTCGACGGGGCGACCAGGTAGGTGGGCAGTTGCGCCTTGAGATGCGGGCGAAAGTGATGGAGGAGAAAAAAGCTGCGCCCGAACACGGCAGAGGGAACAACCACATCCGCGTCCACAGTCCAGAAGGGCAGCTTGAGGCGGCCGGCCAGCACCTTTCGCCAGCGCTCGGGCTCGCGGCACGGGTTCTCATCGCCGATGACCAACGCCGCGTCGACCTCATCCAGAAACGATTCGAAGGAGTTGTCAGGATGCCGCCGCACGATGAAGCCGACACCCCGCTCCGCAGCGTCCTCGGCCACGTCGCGCAGTCCCTGGGCCAGAAAGTGGTAGTGGCGCAGGTTGGCATTCGGGTAATTGGGGATCACTGAAAAATAGACCGCTACAGGCAGCCCGAGCAGGTTACCGACTTCGATTGCGAGGTCGAGCGCGGGATTGTCCAGGATGCGGATCGCGCGCTGCATCCAGTAGACGACGCACTTCGCGCCTGCGCGCGGCGAGCCGTTGCGGCGCACCTGAACGCGTGGGTGGTTGGCGAGCTTTGCCAGTTCCTCTGGAGCCTGCGCATCATTTCCGCGGTTTTGCATTTGATTCAGCGTATACGGTCCAGCGCCTCACCGAATGAAAAGGGCCGCCCCGCAGGGCAGCCCGTTTTGGTGAGAAGAAAAAATGCCCTACCAGCGTCCCCACGCGCGCGTGAAGTAGTCCGCCAGCGTCATACCGATCAGGATAAAAAATGTGAAGACGCCCGCACCCACCGTCAGTTTAGTCAGCTTGGTGCTGTACTTTACGTGCATGAAAAACAGCACCACCAGCACCGCCTTGATCACCGCAATGCCCAGTGCGATGATCGGGTTGAAGATCCCCATCTCGATGAAGGACGCCCCTACGGTCAGCGATGTCAGCGCCAACAGCGCCAGAAAAATAACCACGTAGACCTTGGGGCTGACAATGTGGTGTTCGTGTTCGTCGTGATGTGCTTGCTCACTCATGGGTCGCGTCCTTTTTACTGGTGTCTGCTGATCAGGTAGAGCAGCGGAAAGAGGAAGATCCAGATAATGTCGACAAAGTGCCAGTAGAGGCCAAAGTTTTCTACAAACGTGACGTGGCCGGTTGTATATGCGCCGGCTCGCGCCCTGAAGATCATGAACCCCAGAATTGCAATGCCGATGATCATGTGCAGCGCGTGCATGCCGGTCATCGCAAAGTAGAGGAAGAAGTAGAGTTCTGTCTTGCGCGCCATGTCCAGGGCGAGCGGCTTGTCGCCATACTGTGCCGCCGCCGGGTCCGATGCCGGATTCAGAAATGACTGCAGGCTATAGTGGAAGCCCGGCACGTGATGCTTCTCAATCTTCTCTGAGTATTCGATCGTCTTGATGCCGAGAAAGACCAAGCCCAGCAGAAACGTCAGCGTAAGGCAAAGAACCAGTCCACTCTTGCGCCGCGTCTCCGCGCACCACACTCCCATCGCCATGGTAAAGCTGGACGAAATCAGCACCAGAGTGTTCAGGCTGCCCCAATACACGTTCAACTGGTGCGATGCGGCCACAAACGCCGGATAGTACCAATTGCGCAGGATGAGGTAGGCGGTGAACAGCCCGCCGAAGAACATAATTTCGGTCAGCAGGAACAGCCACATGGCAAAGTTTGTGGCGTCGTTCTGCTGATCCATCGTCTCAAAGTGGTGGCGCTGGTACGGAGGATGTGCGTGATGCGCCGCCTCCAGCGCGTCTTGGGTAAGCACGGGGCTATCCGACACTGGCTACCTCTTTTTCTTTCTGACGCTCGAGCCACTCATAGTCGTAGGCTTCGTGGTCCATGATGGGGAGTTCGACAAAGTTCTCCGTAAGCGGCGGAGATTGCGTCTGCCACTCGAGTCCCGTCGCCTGCCAGGGGTTGTTGCCGGCAATCTCGCCGTATTTCAGCGACCAGGTCAGATAGAGCACCGGCAGCAGATAACCAATGCCCAGAATCGTTGCACCCGCCGTCGAGAAGACATTCAGCACCTGAAACTCCGGCGGATAGGAGGCATAACGTCGCGGCATGCCCAGCGTGCCCAGGATGAACTGCGGAAAAAAGGTCAGGTTGAACCCGATGAAAGTTACGAGAGCGGCCAGTTGCGAAATCTTCTCCGGATACATCCGGCCCGTCATCTTAGGCCACCAGAAGTGAACCCCCGCTAGAAACGCCATCAGCATTCCGCCCACCATCACAAAGTGGAAGTGCGCCACGATGAAGTAGGTTTCTGTGAGGTGAATGTCTACACCGGAGGTGCCCAGAAAGATGCCCGTCATGCCGCCAATGGTGAAGAGACCCATAAAGCCGAAGGCATACAGCATCGGCGTTTCAAACGTAATTGACCCTTTGTAAAGGGTGAAAGCCCAGTTGAATATCTTGATAGCGGACGGCACGGCAACCAGCATCGTGAGCAGCGAGAAGATCAGCACCGAATAGTTCGAAATGCCCATGATGAACATGTGGTGCGCCCAGACAAAGAAGCCGAAAACAGCGATTGCCACGGAGGAGAATGCGACCGCAGTGTAGCCGAAAACGCGCTTGCGGCTGAACGTTGAAATCACTTCGCTGATCACGCCCATACCCGGAAGAATCATGATGTAAACGGCTGGGTGCGAGTAGAACCAGAACAGATGCTGGAAGAGCAGCGGATCGCCGCCCTTGGCCGGGTCGAATACGCCAATGCCGACCGTGCGCTCCAGAACCACCAGGACCAGCGCAATCGCCAGCACCGGGGTGCCCAGCACCATCAGGATGCTGGTGGCATAATGGGCCCACACAAACAGCGGCATGCGGAACCAGGTCATCCCCGGCGCCCGCATCTTGTGGATTGTCACAATGAAGTTCAGCCCGGTGAAGATCGAGCTGAAGCCCGCGATGAAGATGGCCATGCCCGTTGTAATCACATTGGTGTTCACGTAATGCGTGGAAAGCGGAGTGGTGAAGGTCCAGCCCGTATCCACGCCGCCGGTGATCATGGCATACAAGGCAAGGATGCCTGCCGCGATATAGAGGTACCAGCTCAGCAGGTTGACCTTCGGCAAAGCAAGATCCTTGGCGCCCAGCATCATCGGAATCAGGAAGTTTCCGAGTGTAGCTGGCACGGACGGCACTAGAAAGAAGAAGATCATGATAATGCCGTGCATGCTGAAGATCTTGTTGTAAGTATCGGTCGCCATCAGGTCTGACTGCGGCGTGAGCAGCTCAAGCCGGATGAGCCCCGCCAGCGCGCCGCCGATGAAGAAAAAGAAGCTGATCGAGATCAGGTAGAGAATTGCGATCCGCTTGTGGTCGCCGGTCAACAGCCAACTGAGCAGACCGTTTTCCTTGGACAGGTAATTCATCTTCGGAATCCGGGCCGTCGACTGGTCGGGAAGAGTCACGATTGTCGTGCTCATTGGTTCACCATCCCTTTTCCTGCGCTTGTTTGTCCCGCAGGGGCCGCCTTGCCTTCACTCTCCGGCAGCAGATCGGTCGTGGTCGTGGTCTGCTGCACGCGATAATCAGAATTGAGATTCTTGATGTACTCAACCAGAGCAATTACGCCATCTTCGCTGATCTGGCCCTGATACGTCGGCATGATGGGCGCATACCCCTGCGTAATATGTTGCGAGGGGCTCAAAATCGCTTCACGGATATACGCATCGTCTGCTGTGATCGTCTGCCCGGTCGAAAGCCGCAACTTGGACCCGTACACATTGGCCAGGCTGGGGCCGCGCGCATCGGGTCGCGTGTTGTGGCACGCATTGCAGCTCAGGCTTGCGAAAAGCCGTTCGCCATTCTGCGCCAGCGAGGAGCCGCTGGTCGAGCTCGCCAGCCACTTCTTATAGTCATCCGGGCTCATAGCGACCACCTCCCCAATCATGTGGGAGTGCTCCGTTCCACAGTACTGCGTGCAGAAGAGGTGATAGGTGCCGGGCGTTGTCGCTTCGAACCACACCGATGTGTAGCGTCCCGGAATCGCCTCGCGCTTCACGCGAAAAGCCGGGATCGAGAAACTGTGAAAGACATCCTGAGAAATCAGAGTGAGCTGGATCGGCCGGTTGATCGGCACATGGAGTGCGTTGATCTCGTGCTGGCCTCCGGGATGCTCTGCCTTCCACATCCACTGCTTGCCGACGACATAGATGTTCATCGCATTCGCCGGGGGTGTGTACACGCGGAAGTAGATCAGCGCGCCCCAGACAAACATCACCAGGAAGAGCCCAAGGGGGATAATCGTCCACGTAGCTTCAAGCAGTGTGGAGCCTTCAATCTGCACAGCGACCGGATGCCGCTTCTTACTGTACAGAATGGAAAAGCTCGTCACCAGCAGGATGACGATGGTCAATCCCACAAGGCTCACAAGGACGATGAAGAAGTACAGCGCATCCATTTGCGGCGCAATGCGCGACGCCTCGGGTGGAAAAAGCGCGAAGTTCGTCAGCCACTTGACGAGAAACTGCCAAAGAACTGGACTTATATCAGACATTCCGTTATCCGTTCACCTTTGATTCATGCGCGTGTATTGCCGGCTTGAAATCGTGTGCCTGCCTGTAGTCCCGGCGGAACATGATCATCATGAAGCCACCAAGCAGGATCACCGTCAAAAGACCGCCCAGTTGAACAATGCGCGCAACTATCAGCGAGTGCGTATTGGTCTGAGGGTCGTAGTGGTAGCAGTACGTAAGAATATTGTCGACGGGAGATCCGATCCGATTGGAAGATGCCTCGTCGAGACCGAGCAGCAGGTCTTTGGGTGAATACTCCACGCCCATGTAGTACTGCGCCAGCTTGCCTTCGGGCGTCACAATCTGAATCGAACTGGCATGAGCAAACTGGGTCAGCTTGCCATCCGGACCCGGTATCCGCACATAGCGGAACCCCACAACCTGCGTCAGCGCGTCGATGTTCGGCTGGGTGCCGGTAAGGAAGTGCCATCCATTCGCCGTTTCAGGATGACCGTAGCGCTTGAGGTAGCTGCGCTTCTTAGCGGCTGCCAGGTCAGGGCCTTCGCTCGGATCAATGCTCACCACAATGACATCGAAGTCCTTTCCGGGGATGAAATTAACCATCTGCAGAGCGCCTGTCAGGCCGTTGAGCTCCTCTGAACAAAGCATGGGGCACTGGTAATAGACGAGCGCGAGAATCGCCGGTCGCTTGCCGAAGTAGTTGCCGAGTTGCACCTGCTTGCCCGCGTCATCGGTGAAGGCGAGGTTCAGCGGGAGTTGCTGGTTCAAATGCTGCGCAATGCCGACCCCTTTAAGGACCGATGGCTGGTCGTTGACAGGCCCCATTTGCTTGTCGCCGTAGCTTGACACCTGCGCAAACAGAGTGCGCGGCAGCATGATTGAGCAAAGGATGAGTCCTGCGAGCACTGCGCGCTCCATGTTGCGCTCGATCGTCCGAATTCTGGCTGCGTCCTGCATGACTCCTCCCTTCTTTCACGCCGATCTTTCAGCGCATTGCGATGTGCGCGCCTCTTTACTGCGCCCGCTTTTCCTCGGCTGCTCGCGTTGCAGCCAGATCCTGCTCATAGCCCGTGCGTGCAAATCCATTCGTGAGCGGCGCGGTGATTGCGGGTTGAGAATCCCCCGCAAGCAGCGGCTCCTGCTGCGCTGCGGGAGCCACCGGCAATCCGCGCTGCGCGATCAAGGCCATCGCCTGATCGATCGGAATCCGTACCTTGCCCTGTGTGCGATCAACCCACGTGTAGTGGTCAAGCAATAGATCTTCACGCTGGTGCAGATCGGCCACATCCTGGTTGCCGTCGTCCAGTTGCAGGCGCGGCGTGGGGAATTGCTGCGTCAGCTCGGAAACCTTGTGCTGCATCTCAGGATTGTTGGGTAAATTGCCCAACTGGCGAATGTCCACCGTCGCAGTCCATTTGCTGGTCGGCCCGTCTTCCTTGTTCATCCACGCATTGATCGCCTTGCCCAGGCCGTACGCCAGAACGCCTGCCACCGCGACAAAAATGGTGAGCGCCGTCAGAAACACCACGATCCCTGTCACGCGCACATCGGACTGTTCATAGCCCTTGGATGCGTCGATCTCTTCCGGGGTGTGACTCTCTCGATCGTGTGGATTATGCGTGGGCATGTTCAGGCTCCAGAATTTCCGCCAGATGCGGATCGTTGGTCTGCACCAGTGGCCGCGCCTGCAACCGCGTGCAGAAAAATGCCACCCAGAATGCAATCATCGCCGCGGGCACTGCTGCATACTCCAGAATTCCCCAGCTGAAGTGCAGGTTGCGCGCAGCATCCTTGTAGTTCGGCTCGATAAGCCAGAAAAGATCGAACGCCTTGGCAAAGAGCATCCACTGGCACACATGCACCAAACGCTTCTTGTTGCGCTTGATGTCGCGCGACAGCAGCAGCGAGAATGGAATCAGCCAATGGAACATGAAATCAAGCGTGATGATCACGCCCCAATGCCCGCGAATGCGATCCAGATACCATGGAATTTCTTCCGGAAGATTCCCTGACCAGATGATTAAGAACTGCGCGAAGGCCAGGTAGATATTCAGCATCACGAACGCAAAGGTGAACTTGCCCAGATCGTGCTGCTCGGTCTGTCGCAACAGGGTCTTGAACGGCTCTGCCTTCGACAGCCCAATCGCGATGATGATGGAGAGCGCCAGCACCGAGTAGCCCTGGCCAACCAGGAATAGCAGCCCGTACACCGACGAGTACCAGGTCGGGTCCATCGACATCACCCAGTAAATGACCGCCGCTGTCATCGTCAGCGAATACACAACAATTCCAGGACCGCTGATGTTCTCCATCCTTTTGATCCAGTACGGTGTATTGGCTTCTGAGTCCGAGTCGCGCTGCAGGCCCAGCGTATTCAGGCGCCATGAGTAGAATGCCCAGATCGCAAAGCACAGCAGGCTCACCCAGACAAATGCGCCAGGGTTCAGCATGGGACGCTTGAACTCGATGGCGTGCGCCTGAGCCTCGTTGATGAGGCCGGACTTCAAAGCTGCTGCCACGTCGCTCACCTGCGCCCACAGGTAAAGCTTCTTCATCTCGAAGGCCACCACCAGCCAATAGGCGAAGACCAGTGGCAGGGTACGGCTCATAGCTTCCAGCGGCCGCCTCAACAACAAGCCCCACTTGCCGCCGGAGACATACTGGACCATCAGCAGCGTGAGACCGCCCACCGCAAAACCGAAGGTCATCATCAACCCCAGCACCCACGCCCGCAGCACGTGTTCGATTGAGCCGTCGGCAAAAGCCAGCAGGGCTGCAATCACTGAAAAAATCACTCCCACCATCAGCGCGCGCGCCTTCCATCCGTCCACAAAGGATGGCGCGCCGAGATTGGCGGGGAGCGTCCTGGCGTGTGTTGCTGCGTGTGCTTCGTGAGCCATTCCGTGTGTCCTTACTTCGCGGCCGCGGGAGCCGGTTTATTTGTGGGAATCGAAATGATCGGATCTGCCGGGTTGGCCGGCGCCATGCCCGGCGTGCCCTCTTTGGTCACATGCGGATAGGCCTGGACCGCCGTTGAGGGCAGCGCCCAGGGCTCGGCATAGCCGGCTGGCAGATTCTGCTCGGCCGCCACTTCCTGCAGGCTTTTCACCTGCACGCCCGATGGCACATCCTGCGTTGTCGCCGCTTGACTCAGTTGCAGTGCGCGAATATAGGCGGCCACAGCCCACCGGTCAACCGGCGTGAGCTGCGCTGAGTAGTCCGGCATGGCGCCGTATCCATGCGTCATCACAAAGAAGTAATGCGAAATAGGCTGCGCCCTCCGCACCTGATCGTGGAAATTTGCCGCAGGCTTGTAGCCCCGCTCCACAATCTCGCCTAAACCATTGCCGACGCGCGAGTGGCATGGCGTGCAGTAGATGTTGAACCGCTCCTGCCCGCGCTTGAGCACTTCCATCGTCACCGGGAAAGGCATCAGATCGCGCTCTTCGCGGTATCCATTCGCGCCCTGCACGACGCCGGTGTAGAAGTAGCTGTCTTCATGCAGTTGCCCCCGGGCCACCGTGGCCAGCACCTGCGGCCGCGCCCCGCGGTGGTCGGCAAACATCTCCGAACCGCGCTGGGGAATGAGCTTTGGCTGATTTTGCATATCCTGACGGCACCCTGCCATGAGCATCAGAGCCGTCGCTCCGGCCAGCATCCATGCGCGCTTGAGCCCGCTGCCTTTTGTCATCTTGAGGAGGTTCACTTGCATCAGTACTCCACCTCCACTACAGACTGCGGCTGAAATGCCTGCAGATAAGCCTTGGTCTCCACCGCGTCAAACTTCGGGTCCAATGCCTCAAGACAAAGGAAAAACTTGTCTGTCGTCGCGCCGTCACGGAAGTTCGGAGCGTTGAACAGCGGGTGATAAAGAGACGGCAAGCCGTTCAGCGCCATCATGCCAAAAGCAGCGGACAGGCCAGCCCACAGAATCGTCCACTCGTACGCAGGCACGATGAACGCCGGCCATGAGTAGGTGGGGCGGCCGGCAATGTTAAGCGGATACGCCAGGGTCGAAATCCAGGTCTCCAGCGAGAACATCGCCGCCAGGCCCATCAGCCCGCCCACCAGCGTCACCAGCGGCACCTTGTTGCGGTGGAAACCGATTGCCTCGGCCGCCTCCTCCACCGGGTACGGTGTGTAACAATCCATGCGCCGCCAGCCATCCTGGCGCGCCTGCTGTGCGGCCCTTATCAGGTCGCCCGGCGTATCGAATTCGGCCAGCAGGCCGTAGGTTCCTTCGCGTGCGGGCATCAGTCGCCAGCTCCCGCCGCCGTCTTGGCCTTGATCTTGGCCCCCGGCAGCATCATGCGGATTTCAGACATTGGAATCATGGGCAGGAATCGCACAAACAGGAGGAAGAGCGCCGTGAACAATCCCAGCGTGCCCACATAGGTCATGTAGTCCCACTTGGTCGCGCGGTAGGTTCCCCACGACGAGGGCAGGAAGTCGCGGTAGAGGCTCGTCACAACAATGACGAAGCGCTCAAACCACATGCCCGTGTTGACCACAATGGAGATGAAGAACATAAACGAAATCGAAGTGCGCAACTTGCGCGACCACAGCGTGGTCAGCGGAATCGCCAGGTTGCAGGTGATCAGCACCCAGTAGGACCACCCCATCGGCCCGAACATGCGATTCCAGAACATGAAAGCTTCCCAGTGCGACGCCGAGTACCAGGCCATAAAGGCCTCCATCCCGTACCCGTAGGCCACAATAAAGCCCGTCGCCAACATTACCTTGCCCATGTTGTCGATGTGCCGCTCCGTCACCAGTCCTTCCAGGTGATAGAACTTGCGCAGCGGAATCGCCAGCGTCAACACCATCGCAAAGCCCGAGTAAATTGCGCCGGCCACAAAGTACGGCGGGAAGATCGTCGTGTGCCAGCCTGGCAGCACCGCTACCGCAAAGTCGAAGCTGATGACCGTATGCACGCTGAGCACCAGAGGTGTCGCCAGCCCGGCGAGCAGCAGGGAGGCCGTCTCATAACGCATCCAGTGCCGCACCGATCCGCGCCAGCCCATCGAGAGCATCCCATACACATACTGGCCTAGCTTTGACTCCGAGCGGTCGCGCAGCGTGCCGAAGTCCGGCACCATGCCGATGTACCAGAAGACCACCGAGATTGTTGCGTACGTTGAGACCGCGAAAACGTCCCACAGCAGCGGCGAGCGGAACTGCGGCCACACATTCATCGTGTTGGGATACGGCAGCAGCCAGTAACCCAGCCACGGACGGCCCACGTGGATCAGCGGGAACATGCCGGCGCAGACCACGGCAAAAATCGTCATGGCCTCGGCAAAGCGGTTGATCGAGTTGCGCCAGCCCTGCTTGAACAGCAGCAGAATCGCGGAGATCAGCGTGCCCGCGTGGCCAATGCCGATCCACCATACAAAGTTGATGATGGCAAAGCCCCACGCCACCGGCTGCGTGATTGCCCAGATCCCCACGCCCGTGAGGAACAGCCACACCACGGCCACCAGAAGCATGGTCGCCACCGCACCGCCGATGCCGAAGATCGCGAACCAGCCCAGCGGCGTCGTCGGCGTCAACACGATGCGCGCAATCTTCTCCGTGACCGACTTGAAGGTCTGTCCCGGAGCGATGACCCGGTATTCTCCGGTTGCCGGGTCAATGCCCGGATCGTTGGTTTTTATCTCACTCGTTGCCATCGTGGCTTCAAGCCTCTCAACCATTTGCCGGCGCGTGTTCCACCGGCATCTGTTGCAGTTCAGGATTCGGATTCAACACCGCAGCCACGTATGTCGTTCGCGGGCGGGTGTTCTGATCAGCAAGAACCTGGTAGCTCCGCTCTTTCGCGCGCAGCTTTGCCACCCGGCTCGACTTGTCGTTGATATTGCCAAACGTGATCGCGGAGGCCGGGCAAGCCTGCTGGCAGGCCGTCACGATCTCGCCATCGCGAATGGGGCGGTTTTCCTTGTCGGCCGCGATCTTGGCCTCGGAGATGCGCTGCACGCAGTAGCTGCACTTCTCCATCACGCCGCGCGACCGCACAGACACATCCGGGTTCCGCATCAGCTTCAGGCTCTCGGTTTCGAAATCGGAGAAAAGCAGGAAGTTGAAGCGGCGCACCTTGTACGGGCAGTTGTTCGAGCAATAGCGCGTACCCACGCACCGGTTGTAGACCATCGTGTTCAGGCCTTCCGGCGTATGGACCGTCGCGCCCACCGGGCATACCTGTTCGCACGGCGCATTCTCGCAGTGCTGGCAGGCCATCGGCTGAAAATGAGCACGCGGCGCGGAAAGATCGCCCTCGAAGTACGTATCGATGCGCAGCCACTGCATGTTGCGGCCGATGCGCACCTGCTGCTTGCCCACCACCGCGATGTTGTTCTCGGCATAACAGCTCACGATGCAGGCGTTGCAGCCTACGCAGCTGTTCATGTCGATGGACATACCCCAGGCGTTGTCCTTGTAGCTCCAGTTGGGGAACATCGATGTGTCCAGTGCCGGCGTGTCGCGGCCTTCGCCCTCATGCGCAAAGTTCGGATTGGCCTTGAACTCCTCCAGAGTGGCGTAGCGGATAATTCCACGCGGCCCCAGCGCCTCATCGGCTTCCAGCGAGTTGTTGCCCGTGCCCTGCTCGCCGAAGCGCGCCCCGCGGTGGTCCTGATAGTGGCTCTTGGTAATCGCAATGCCCCACTTGCCATCCACCTTCTTCAGCGAACCCGTCGCATACAGAGGTGCCCACGTATTGCGAATCAGGTAAGCATTGAAACCCGCACCCGATCCGACACGGCCCGCGAACTCGCGCCCATAACCCAGGTACACGGTGACGGAATTGTCCGGATGCCCCGGCGCCACAATCACCGGCGCCTTTACTTTGCCGCCGCCCACGCTCAGCTCGACAATGTCGTCTTCTTCCAGGCCCAGCCTGGTAAGCGTCGCGCCGGAAACAATCGCCGCGTTATCCCAGCTCAGATTTGTCACCGGCTTGGGCAGCTCCTGCAGCCAGCCCACATTCGACCAGCGTCCGTCGTACACGCTCGGGTCGGGACGGAAGATGATCTCCATCGCATCTTTTGCCGACGGCGCGGGAACCTGCGGAATATCGACCTTGACCGCCGCAGACCTCACAAAAGCCGTATCCGCAATCCAGCCGTCGTGCAGCACCTTGCGCCAGCCCGTCTCAAAGTCGCCTTTGATCGCCGGCTTCCAGGTCTCGCGGACCGCATCATACGGGCTCAGCATCGGCTCATTCAGCAGCGCCTGCAACACATGATGCGCCGTTCTGCCGCCGTAGAGCGGGTCAATCATCGGCTGCACGATTGAAGCCGTACCGTCGTAAGCCCGCGCATCTGACCAGCTCTCCAGATAATGCGCCGCGGGAATGTGCCAGTGCGAAATCTGCCCCGTCTCGTCCAGATGCGAGTTGAGGTGTGCCACGATATTCACTTTGTTGAAGGCCGCGGCAAAACCAAGATCGGCGGGCGCATTGTAGATTGGGTTGGCATTCAGAATCACCAGCCAGTCCACCTTGCCCGCATTCATGTCGGCCACCAGCGCCTTCATCTCGGCCATCTGGTCGCTGGGCAGCGGATTGAGCGGCTCCGCGCTCGCAAACACCGTCTTGCCCGCGTTGCCCAGGGTGTTATTGATGGCCAGCGCCAGCGCCGTGACCGACGCATCCTGATACAGCCCGGGAATCACCGCGCTCCTGCCCGCGTGCTCCTTCAGGTCTTTGGCCAGCGCGGCGAGATACTTCTTCTGCTCATCCGTCCACGCATACGCCGGAACCGTCACTCCGCTTACGCCAACTGCCTGGGCCAGAGCCGCCGTGAATGCCGGAATCTCGCTCGCTCGCAGTCCAAGACGATGCTCGGCCTTCATGCCCGTCGTCGTCGGCATGCTCTCCACGGCATACAGCCGGTTCATGCCGTCTTCCGGATGCTTGCGCCGCTCCGCGTAATCGCGCACCAGCCGGTGGAAGCCCGGATACGCCGCGCTGGAAAGAAAATCCGCATCCAGCGACACCAGCACATCGGCGTCCGCCAGCGCGTACTGCACGTTGATTCCCTTTTCCGCCGGCGTGCCGGCAATCGCCGGGTCGTACTGCACCAGCTTCGCCTTGGGCCACGCTGCCTGCACAGCTTTCCACTGCCGCGCCAGGGTGGGAGAAGAAATCGTCTCGCTCAGGAAGTAGATCCCCGTGCCATCCCTGGTCGCCGCAACCTTGCTCTGCAGCGCCTGGGCAAACTCTGCCCACTCGCGGTTCTCACCGCGATACATCACATGCTGCGAGCGATCCGGATCGTAGAGACCCAGCAGCGTTCCCTGGGAATAAGGATCCGAACTGCCCTGGTTGTAAACGTGGTCCGGGTTGCCATCCACCTTGATGGGACGAAACTCGTCGCTCTTCACCAGCAACGGCACGGCGCCCGTCACAAAAGGATGCGCCGTGGCAAAGTACATCGGCTTGCCCAGCACGAGGTCTTCCGGCGCTTTCACGTAGGGATAAATCGGCTCATCCGGCTGCTTGGTACAACCGGCCAGCCCCGCCAGAGCCATGGAAGCGCTCATCAGCTTCAGAAATCCGCGCCGCGACACTGGATCGACCCATTCCTGCGCCGCGCCGGGAAACTCCCGCTCCACCGCCGCCTGAAACTCCGCGGTGTTGGCCAGTTCATCCACCGACCGCCAATAACGCTTGCCCTTCACGCCCTGCAACTCTGCGCGCACCTGCGCCAGACTCAGCGGCGTAACGGCGGCAGACTGGTCCGCCTTCTTTGTTTCGCTGTCCACGGCATTCCCCGCCTGATTCGTGGTTGCTTTCATTTCATCGCGGCTCATCGATGGCAGACCTCGCAGCTGGACAACTCACGCGGGGTGCGAATCTTATAGTGCTTCACCAGAAACAACCCCAATTCCTCCTGGCTGGTGAATTTCCGATAGACCGGCATCGCGGGAAGCCCGGCCGCAGCAACATCGCCGGCCAGTCCCTTCGCTGCGCCCCTAGCGGGCAGATCCAGCGAGGCCATCTCCGGCCCTGCACCCGCCGGATCTTTCGTCACGCAGTTCACGCTCTCCGCCGTCGGCGCCCCGCTCTGCGCATCGGCCGCTGTGCACCACACAGGACGCGATTCAGCGGGAGCCTCCCAGGCCATGTTGTAAATCTGGCTCGTCGGCCGTAAATTTTTCGCGGGATTGCGATGGCAGTTCAGGCACCACTCCATCTGCAGCGTGTTCTGCGCATACATCAGCGGCATCTGATCCACCCGCCCGTGGCACGACGCGCAGCCAATTCCCTTGTTCACGTGAATTGAGTGGTTGAAGTAAACATAATCCGGCAGATCATGTACCTTGGTCCATACCAGCGACCGCCCCGTCGCCCAACTGTCGCGCACCGGCTGCAGAAGCTGTGCATTGGTCCAGATTTGCGCATGGCAGTTCATACATGTCTTGGTCGGTGGAATTCCCGCGTAGCTGGACCTCTCAACCGTCACGTGACAGTATTGGCATTGAAGACCCAGTCCCTGCACGTGATGCTTGTGGCTGAACGGCACCGGCTGGTCCGGACGCTGACCCTGGCGGGTAACCCAGGGGGAGCGCTGCAACTGGTCCAAAGTCACTCCCAACGCGATCACAATCAGCCCCGTCAAAACCAGGCTCGCCCGAGCCAAAGCATTGGAGCTGCGATCAAATATCTGCGCCATGAATGCAATCCTGTTTGGTTTGCGTTTACTTCCGTTGCGTACCGCAATGTGCGCGCCGTGCTGGCGGTCACATACGTTACGGTTATTTTCTGTTTTAATGCGGAAAAGGGCTCTATTTCCGACGACCTCGAAATTTCAATATAGCAGCCGAATCCGGTCGTGCAGCCCTTCCCGCACCGCAAAAATTCAAAAAAGTTTTATTCTGTGCAACTTTTGTAAGCTACACAAAAGAATAGATTTTGTGACGTAGAGGTTTGCGGGGAATACACCAGCGTCTCCCTGGCGACGCGCGCAAAAGGGATTTTTCCGGCGATCCAAATGTATCACGCTCACCGCACAACCTGCCAACTGCCCCACACGATCCAAGACGTGCCTGGCACGGGTCAGTCAGCTGCGCGCTCGACCACTTGCTTGCGGGCCATATAGTACGGCGAACCGCTCCTGACCGATATGCGAATAGATGCGTAGTTGCCTTGAAGCGCACCGCCGGCGTCGTGTTTTTTTACGCGCCAAGATGCCGGAACTCCACATCTCCCTGTCCCGCCGCAAGGTTCGTTCTCCAACCTCTCTGTCTAATGCTTTAGAATGCGCACAAGTATTCTCTGAGGGGCGCAGACTGCCCCATGATCTTTTAGAAACTCCCGACCTCGTAGCAGAGACTCAAGGTTCCACCGAATCAGTTGCACAAGGAACGATCATGAAAACCGCCGGATTGCTGGTCATGCCAGCAGGATTCTTCCTCGTTGTCGCCGCCATTGCTCTCTTCAGTTCGCTCACCATGCGCAGCATCTTTGTGCTCTGCGGCCTGGCCGTGGAGTGCTTGGGGCTTGGCATAGCCGTGCGCAGCCATATGGCTGCCAGAGGGGAAAACTAGCCATGGATCCTTACGCGGCACTTCCTCTTCCTCAGTCCGCCTTTGTGCTCGGTCTTTGTCTGCTGTTGGTCGCGCCGCTTGCCATCGCCGGTGTTGCCCTCATCAACGCCGGCCTGGGACGCTCACGCTCGGCGGCGCAATCGCTTCTCGGCAGTCTCGTGCTGGTCGCCGTCGCCATCATCGCTTTTGCCATCGTCGGTGTCGCGTTCGGATACGGCGAGACCGGTTACACCTTTTCCATTGCCGGCAAGCCATGGGACTGGATTGGCGCCGGCTCGTTTGCCCTGAGCGGCTTCAGTGCGGGCACGGTCCAATATCAGTTGGCCACTCTGTTCGAGTTCATCAGCGTCGCTTTCGCCGTCCTCATCGCCTGGGGTTCAGGGGCAGATCGATTCCGCATCCTCGCCGGGGCTGCGGCCGCCTGCATCCTCGCAGCGTTTGTCTTCCCCATGCTTGCCTACTGGGTCTGGGGCGCGGGCTGGCTCGCGCAACTGGGCTTCAATTTCACCCTGGGCGACGGATTCCTCGACCCCGGTGGCGCTTCAACGGTCCACGTGCTCGGCGGGCTGAGCGCCCTGGCCGTAGCCTGGATCGCCGGGCCGCGCAAGGGCAAGTTCCCCAAGGAAGGCCTCTCCACGGCCATGCCCGGCCATAACGCGGTGTATGTCCTCTTCGGCTGCCTGCTTGCGCTCGTCGGCTGGCTTGCGTGGAACATGGCCGGCGCCCTGATGTGGGCCGATCTGCCTCCTACTGAACTAACCGTGACGGCGATCAACACCCTGCTCTCGGCTTCCGGCGCTGTTGCCGCCACCTTTACCGTCACCCGGGTGCGTTTTGGAAAGCCGGATGCCAGCCTCTGCGCCAATGGATGGCTTGCCGGACTGGTCACTTCCTCGGCGTGTGCGGCGATCGTCAGTCCTATGCAGGCGCTTCTTGCAGGCATGGTTGCAGGGCTGATCACGCCGCTCCTCGTCGAGTTGCTCGAGCTTTTCCTTTCCATCGATGATCCTTCCGGCGCCATTACCGTGCATGCCGCAAGCGGCATCTGGGGGCTTGTGGCCGCGGGCCTTTTCTCCTCGCAACAGGGACAGTTTCTCGCGCAGCTGGTAGGCATTGCGGCCCTGCTGGGCCTCATCCTGCCGCTCGTTTACCTGCTCTTCTGGCTTGTCAACCTGGTCCTGCCCTTCCGCGTGGACGCGGATGGCGAGCGCATTGGCATGGACCTGCACGAACTGGGCGGCAACGCCTATCCCGAATTCGTTGTCCACCGCGACGACTCGTACCGCTAACCGAAGCATTGCCACGGAAATGACAAAGGCCCGAAGCATCTGCCTCGGGCCTTCGTTCTTTGGGGTAACTGCAGCTTTTACTCGGCCGCGGGTTCTACGGCTTTGGTCTGGGCCACAGTCCAATCCGCCGCGCCCACCTTGAAGCGCGCAAAGCGTCGAACGGTGATGTTCTCGCCCAGCTTGCCCACCTTCTGCGCGATCAGTTCCTTGATGCTCACCGCCTGGTCCTTGATGAACGGCTGCTCCAGCAGGCAGACTTCCTCGTAGAACTTGGCCATCTTGCCGTCCACGATCTTCTCAATCACCGGGGCCGGCTTGCCGGTTGCGGCTGCCTGCGCGCGATAGATCTCCTTCTCGCGCTCCAGGTCCCCTGCCGTCACGTCCTCGGGCTTCACATAACGCGGATCGCTCGCCGCGATATGCATCGCAATGTCCTTCAGCAGTTCCTGAAAGTCTTCCGTGCGCGCCACAAAGTCGCTCTCGCAGTTCACTTCAATCAGCACGCCAATCTTGCCACCGGCGTGGATGTAGGTGCCCACCGCGCCCTCATTGGTCGAGCGCGCAGCCTTCTTCTGCGCGGAAGCCATGCCCCGCTTGCGCAAAACCACAAAGGCATCCTCGATATTTCCCTTGGCCTCCTGCAGAGCCTTCAGGCAGTCGCCCATCGGCGCGCCAGACTTCTCGCGTAGATCCTTGACTAGCTTGGCATCAATCTTTTCGCTCACAGTTGTCATCTCGCTTCCCTTGTCTCCATCCAATCCTGGGTTTGTTCCTGCCGCCTTGACTGCCGGCAAAAGAAAAGCGTGGCGCTTTTGTCGCGGCCACGCTTCCCGTTCCTTGCGCAATCATCCGCACAACAAATTACAGAGCGCCCTCAGCCACTTCGGCCTCGTCCAGCGCCGCCACCGCCGCCGGAGCCTTGCGAATGCCGCCGCCCAGAGCCGCTTCCAGATCCACCTCTTCAGCGGGCGCTGCCTCGGCCTCGACGGCTTCAGCCGCTACCTCGGCGGGCGGTTCCTCTGCAAAAGCCTTGTCCCCCACCAGGTTCACACCCTCCGCCGCTGAGTCAGCGATCTTCGAGGTGAACAGGCGAATCGCGCGCAGCGCGTCGTCATTGCCCGGAATCACATAGTCCACCACGGTCGGATCGCAGTTCGTATCCACAACCGCAACTACCGGAATGCCAAGCTTGCGCGCTTCCTTGACCGCAATCGCCTCGTTGTTCGAGTCCACGATGAACAGCGCATCAGGCAGCCGCTTCATCGTCTTGATGCCCGCCAGGTTTGCCTGCAGGTGCTTGCGCTCGCGCTCCAGGCGAATCACTTCCTTCTTGGTCAGCAATTCGTAGCGGCCATCGGTGGCCATATCATCCAGTTCCTGAAGGCGCTTCACAGACTTCTGCACCGTCACCCAGTTGGTCAGCAGACCCCCCAGCCAGCGCTGGTTGATGTAGGGCATGCCCGCGCGGTTGGCTTCTTCCGCCACAGCGTCCTGGGCCTGGCGCTTCGTGCCGACGAAAAGAATCGTCTTGCCGCTCGCGCACAGTTCGGTCACAAACTTGGACGCATCCTTGAACAGCTTCAGCGTCTTCTGCAGGTCAATGATGTAAATACCGTTGCGCTCGCCAAAGATGTACTCCTTCATCTTGGGGTTCCAGCGCTTGGTCTGATGCCCGAAGTGAACACCCGCTTCGAGCAGCTCCTTCATCGTGATCGTGGCCATTGGCCTCCTTCGTGGATTGCATCCGGGCTAACCTTCGTCTGGCCCGGATTAAACCCGCTATTGCGGGAGATGGTGAAACCGAGGGGCCGGAAGTCGGCCCCAAAACTCTAGCGCTTGCTGAACTGGAACCGCTTGCGGGCGCCCTTCTGGCCGTACTTCTTGCGTTCCTTCTGGCGCGCGTCGCGGGTCATCAGGCCTTCAGCCTTCAGCAGCTTGCGCAGTTCCGGGTTGAACTGGACCAGCGCACGGGCAATGCCCATCTTCACGGCATCGGCCTGCGCCGCAACTCCGCCACTCTTCACCGTGGTCACCACGTCGAAGCTCGAGGCCAGCTCGGCTACCACCAGCGTACGCTTGGCGGAAACGCGCTGCTGCTCGGTGACGAAGTACTCTTCAAACGCTTTGCCGTTGACCTTCCACTCGCCCGTTCCGGGGCGAAGAAAGACGCGGGCAATCGCCGACTTGCGGCGGCCCGTCCCGTAATACTGAACCAGATCTGCCATGCTCTCTTGACTCTCTCCGCCGGTCCGCTTCATGAGGCCCGGCTAAAACTCGTTATGCGACTTCCAGAGCCACCGGCGACTGCGCCTGGTGGGGATGTTTGTCACCGCGATAGACCTTCAGCTTGGTCGCCATCTGGCGGCCCATCTTGGTCTTCGGCAGCATACCCTTGATGGCCTCCTCCAGAATCTTCTCCGGCTTGCGGTTCAGCAGACGCGTGAACGACTCCTCGCGCAGTCCGCCGGGGAAGCCGGTGTAGCGGCGATAGAGCTTGCTCTGGGCCTTCAGCCCGGTCAGCCGCACCTTCTCCGCGTTGATCACGATCACGTGGTCGCCCATGTCGATGTACGGCACGTACTGCGGGTTCAACTTGCCGCTCAGCACACTGGCCGCCTTGGTCGCCAGCCTGCCCAGCGTCTGCCCGCTTGCGTCCACCACATACCATTTGCGGTCAATATCCTTACCGCTCGGAACAAAGGTACCCATCTCTCTCCTACCCTCAAATCTGCCCTGCACAACCTGCGGTCTGCCGGCCCCCGGCTATGCGCGCAGCCCATGCCAAAACAAAAATTCGCAGCGCAAAACGCTGAACCCACGCAAAGCGCACGGGCCTGACTTCCACCCACGTCCAAACAATCCTGTTCGGGTGAGGATTGCGAGGGTTGGCTTCTTCAGGGAAGCTCAGGCTCGACTGGATATGCACTCTAACCGCCGCATCCAGCAGCCGGTGGCCTCTCCTGGCTAGGCTAGTCATCCGCCCGCCAGCCGGATCCGGGTGTAGACACACAGACCCAAGGCGCAACACCGCGCAAGGACTCCAGAATACTTGATTCCCGGTGTCGAGTCAACGAAATGCCGCGTCGGCTGCGCCTTTTCACAGCCTTCAAGCAGCGAATACAATGTTCCCGAGAGGCAATCCCCGATGAATCGTTGGACCAGGCACCGCTGGACCCTCGCCCTAGCCGCTTTCACCATCACTGCCGCCAGTTACGCACAGTGGTCCAACCCTGCCGACGATGTCCCGGCCTACCACCCCGCCGCCCCTCTGCATGTCAGCGCCTTGCCGCCCATCCTTGCAGGAACCAAGCTCACTGGCCCCAACTTCCAGTATCCCTGGCAGGTCCACGTCTACCAACAGGCCGCAAAGGTCGGCAACGTCCTCTATCAGCTCCCCTGTAACTGCCGCTGCGACAGGGCTTTAGGTCACACCAGCCTGCGCAGTTGCTTTGAAGGGATGCACGGAACAGAGTGCTCCACCTGCGCCAAGGAAGGATTCTTCTCTTACCAACAGACAAAGCTGGGCAGATCGCCGGCGCAGATTCGGGCTGCTATCGCCCGGCACGAGTACGAAAAGATCGACCTCGATCAACAGTAGATCCCCTCCAAGAAAATCCTGATGCCCGGCGCCAGGGTGCCGGGCATTCTGCTGCTAGCGACCGATGCCCATCCAGTATTGGTAGATAGACGCCCCGAAGGCCGAGGCCATCTCCGCTACTTTTGGCCCTGGATCTCCATAGACTTCGAATCCGTCGACGCTGGACGCAGCAGCGAGTTTCGGAACAAGTTGCTGTACGACCGGTCCCATGAAGTGCGCCTCAATTGCCGCCGCATCCACATAGGTTTCAACCAGCCGGAGCTTTCGACCGTCGCTGCTCACAAACCACTCATACCCCAGCGTGCCGGGCTCGGACCTGGTGCCATCTGTCATCTGGGCCGCAATACTTTTGAAATCATTCGTCTGGGCCTCCGTTACCGAAAAGTTCACCGTCAGACGAACTACTTTTTCAACCATTGCCGATCTCCTGTTTCAATTCCATTTCGATAGGTACTTCGCCACCCTATCATCTCCGCTCAATCCCTTGAAATTGGAAAAAGAGTAGAATGGATATAGCAGCATGAGCCAGTTGGCCCGGCTCGCACCTGAGCATCTTTCCCTGCAAGGTCGGAGAGGTGCTGCATCAATAATGGGGGCGTCACGGTTTCGACGGGATCGCTTGTGGCTTAGGAGGCATGTCGGGGTGTGGGCACCCGTAATCGCCTGCAAAAACAAAGTTGCCAACGATAATCTGGCACTTGCAGCTTAATTAAATAAGCTGCCGTCTTCCACGGCTTCGCCTATGGGCTGTGAGCGGACGTCATACAGTGGGCTGGCGTGAGCGGCTCGGTCCGTGTTGCTCGCGCGAGATCATCGGACTAGTTTCCGGCGCATCTTGTCCGTTCTGAGTTCCGGGGGCGAAACCAAAAGGAAGCGGACAAAGCATGAACTCTCCTGGCTGACAATGATTTCGGACGCGGGTTCGACTCCCGCCGCCTCCACCATACTATCTTTCTCATTGCAAATGAGTTAGTAAATAGGTCAACATGGCGTACTTGGAGCGTACCCCATGTTGACTGTCTATCGCCGTCATCGCGCGGGATGTAAATTCAAGTCACGCCGGGCAAAATGTTCCTGCCCGATCTGGGTTCAAGGGATTTTGAACGGAGAAAAAATCCGGCAATCGCTCGACCTCACGAGTTGGGAAGCGGCAAGCAAGAAGGCGAGGGATTGGGAAATTGCCGGCAAAAAGGACGATCTTTCCATCAAGGCCGCAGCGGAGCGGTTCATCGCCGATCTCAATTCCCGTGGTCTGTCGCCGGATACGGTTCGGAAGTTCGAGCATCTGCGGGATGAATTGGTCGATGCTTTCGGGCAGATGTCGATCATGAAATTGACGCCGGACGACATGGCGCGCTTCCGCGAAAAGTGGAATTTGAAGCCTTCGACCGCGCGGAAGAAATTGGAGCGGCTGCGGTCGTTCTTCAAGTTCTGCGAGGATCGGAAGTGGATCGATGGGAATCCTGCAAAGCCGTTAAAGGCTCCGAAGGAAGCCGAAATTGAGAAAAAGCCGTATGACGCTTCCGAACTGGAGCGCATCGCCTGGGCGATTCCCGTGTTCCCGATGAAAGGGATCTACGGGGAAAAGAACCGGGAGCGCATTGCCGCGTTCGTTGCCGTATTACGGTGGACAGGGCTGCGGATTCGCGATGTCGTCCAGTTGAAGCGGTCGATGGTCTCGGAGGAATTCATCACGCTTCGGACGCACAAGAACGGAAAGCCGGTCCAACTTCCGCTGCATCCGGACATGAAGACGTTGCTTTCGAAAATGCCTGCCGGCGAGTATTTCTTCTGGTCCGGCGAAGGGAATCCAAAATCGTGCGTAGGAGATTGGCAGAGGACGCTTCGGAGATTGTCCGTACTGTCCGGCGTTCATATTCACGCCCACCGCTCGCGCCACTATGCCGGGTTGCGGACTATTCCGGGTGATGCTGATTTCGGTGGCGTGGGCAAGCGGTTTACGCAAATTCTCCCGGCATAGTTCCGACGGTGTTTTCCTTAGAAGCAAGCAGAAATGAGATCCTGTTTCCGAGCGCAAGCGGTGGCCGCCTCAGTTCTGATAGCGTCGCAGACTTGCTGACGAAGCACGTGGCGATCGCTTGCAAAGCGTGCCCAAGTCTCAGAGCAAAGCACGTGACTCCCCATGTGCTACGACACTCGATGGCGATGGGGCTTCTACAGGCGGGCGTTGATCGGGCGGTAATCGCTCTTTGGCTAGGGCATGAATCGGTAGAGACCACACAGATCTACCTCGAAGCCAACCTCGCGATGAAAGAGGAGATCCTTGCAAAGACGACGCCGCTCAATGGAAAACCTGGCCGTTATCGACCTGGCGACGAGTTGCTCGCTTTTCTCAACGGCCTCTAATTAGGATCAAGACTATTCCGGGTCGGGGAGGATGCAAAACCACCGGGACACACAGTTAACGAGCCCTCCAACAATCAGGCTTTCTTCACCCGGAATAGTCCGCAACCCGGCATAGTGGCGCCTATTCCGGACCCGGAATAGGCGCCATACATTCGCGACGGACTTGCTCGCGAAAGGCGTACCCGTTTCCGAGGTCGCGGCGATTTTAGGAAACAGCCCACGGATCGTCGAGAAGCATTACAGCCAGTGGATTTCCGCTAGGCAGGAAGCGATCAATGCCGCGGTGAAGGCGACCTGGCAATAGTCTGTGAATGTGTTTCCCTGGGGCTTTGGTGATGATCCGCTGTTTGCGCGCAGGCAGGTTGCCACACGCAAAATGGCGCTGTGCTGCTCAAGTCCTTGGCCCCGGTTCGTAGAACACGAAAAGAAGCCGAATACCGTGACGTCGAAGAGTCTCCATCCGCACAGTCCGTGCGTGTCTATGCGTTCTGGCGGGAGTTGATCTGATCGATCTGTTTTGCTGGAACCTAGGCAACGAAATCGCGGCATTATTGCGGTAGTCAGAAACTGCATATGCAGTATACTAATACTGCATATGCTTTTACTTCGGTCCGAGCTGCGGCGCAAGGTGTTGACCTTCTTTTACATGAACAGGGAGGGGCGGGTCTATGTGCGCCAACTGGCCGCCGAACTGGATGTCGATTCCACCAATCTCTCCCGCGAGCTGACGCGACTGGCGCACGAGGGGTTCCTGAGCGCGGAGCGGGAAGGGCGGCAGCTTTACTACAGCGTCAATCGTGCCTACCCCTACCTGAAGCCGGTCTTCGCCCTGCTCCAGGGCTCGGTGGGTATCGAGCCGACGCTCAAGCGGGCGCTTGAGCCCGTCGCCGGCATTGCATCGGCCTGGATCTTCGGCTCCTTTGCAAAGGGTGAGGCGGACGCGGCCAGCGATATAGACCTGCTGATCGTGGGTCGACCTGACCAGGCACTGCTTTCGAGGGAGATTCGGAAGGCGGAAAAGCTCCTTCACCGGGAGGTCAGCTACACTGTTTTTACTCCCGAGGAATTGAAGCGGAGGATTGCCCGGCGCGATCCTTTTGTCACGGACATTTGGAACGGAAAGCGGATTGGATTGATTCAAGATGGCAACGACAAAACCGCAAAAGATCGATCCCAAGCAGGTAAAGCAATTCCTGGCCGACGGAGAAAAAGGCTGTCGCAGCCCGGAAGAACCTTGCGATCGACGAAGAAACCGCGTATCAGACGGCTTATCAGGCAGTGCTGAAGGCTTCCTTGGCGCTGATGCTGAGCCACGGACATCGTCCGCGCGTGCAGCTCGGCCACCACGTTGCCATTCTTGAGTTTGCGCAGAAACACCTCGATCCGGCGCTCGCGCCTACCTTCGACCTCTTCGACCGGATGCGCCGCAAGCGCAACGATGCCTTCTACGACATTGCGATTATCGGCGAGGTAGAGGCAGAAGAGGCCGTTGCGGCAGCAGAAGCGTATCTACCTGCGGTCGCCGCCGACATCCGGAAGAGAATTCCTTGAACCGCTTTTAGGGCAGTGGTCCACTCAGTATTTGTCTGCCGACTGCTGGTTTCTGAATGACTGTCCTTTTATATCCTAACCGTTTTGTACGGGCTGGCTATTCAATCTCTATGCCGAAGGCTGCAAGGTTCGGCTGAGCGGCTATTGGATGTACTCTTCGGAGCTGGCTATTTCAAATCGCAGCTAATCCTCTGCAGTTACAGCGGGTCTTTCGATTTCCTCTTTCTCCTTAGGACCTCCGGATTGAGCAATCGTCATCCGGGGGACAGAGAGCGCAGACATTGCGCCGGGCTTCGCAGGGACTATCGGAAAAAGATCTAAAAGCTCGTGAGAGTACACCTGACAGTTGAATTCTGACGTCAACCTGCTCGAAGAGGCGGTGACTCTCAGAAATATGACAGGATTAGCGACGGACAAAGAATCATTCACTCTCTGCAAGACGGTACACGCGGGCGAGTTCTGCCAGGATATCGTCGCGTGTGCCAGTACGTAGTCCCAGGGATTTGAGGTCGACATCTTCGCTGCGCATTCGGGAGATGAAATCGCCAATATCCTTCTTGACGGTTTCTGGAGCCTCAGGGTCAATGGCAGGATCGAGGATCTGGTAGAGCCGGAAGACATCGTTCTTATGTTTCTTGATCGTCTTGCTGTCGATCTGTTCACCGCGCTCCGCGCGTGCCGTCAGATCAAGCCATGCCCGTGCCTTCAAAGCGATGAGTTGCGCGGCGCCCACCCAGGGGAGTCCGTCGATCTCCTGTCTGCCGGCGCGGATGAAATTGTAGTAGTCGTTATCGAGAAGAATTGCCGATAGACTGGATGCGTCCTCCTCCACCGGCAGCGGCGTGAGGTGGCTGCCCTCGGCAACTTGCAGCACATCGGGTTGCCGCGAGAACAACTCCAACATAAAAGGAAAGTCCGGGTTCGCGGGCTTCTGGAAGCGATAGAACTGTTTCTCGCCGGTCGACTTCTGTTGAACCTCGTAGCCGCCCGCGCGCACGAATTCCCAGAATGCCCGGACAAACGCGGCATCCATAGCCTCGACATAGAGAACGATGTCCAGGTCCTTTGTGGCCCTGAATTGGAGGCCTGCGCCGGTCATGGCGATGTCGCACGCGGCGCCGCCGATGAGCACATAGCGATCAACAAAATTCCGGAAGTGCTCCCGGAAGACCTCCAACCCCTTCACCATTTGAATTTCTCCATCATCTCTTCCAACGCGGTTTCGGTGCGCTCGTCGTGGTCTTCCTTCAGAGAAAGGTAGAGAGATAACGGATCAACGATACCATCTTCGGCGAAGAGCGCTGGCGGATACCACCAGACTTCAACCTCGATAGCATCCGGATCCTGAGTCGGGATCTCGATGATTTTGTGCCGTTGCCGAAGGGCTTTCCAATCCTCACGGCTCAGCGCAAAGGTCGTGTACTCTGGCGGCGCCAGCATGCTGAAGCGCGCCAATGCTGTGAGTCCAGCTCGCATAGCGCCTTCCACGCCTGTGGCACGGCGGATGAAAAGCCGCTTGCTCGCAGGGCTGCGAAGAAAGGGCAGAGCTTTCTCCCAGATTTCTTTTCGGTCTCCGTTGAAACGCAGGCAGCGCTCCCGGCCGCGGACCGTTGCCTCAGCAATGCTCGCAGTCTCCAGCTCGTCAAAGGCGCGGGTCATCGTCATGGCCGAGTATCCCAGTTGCGGAGCTAATTCGGCGGGGATCAGCACCTGCCCTGCATCGCGGAGCAACGCATGGAGGACGACAACCTGCGTGGACGGGCTGAAGGTGGGAGCCTCCTCGCGGATTCTGCGGAAATGTTCGCGCAAATCAATCGCCAGCATGGGCAGGTACATCTGGTTGCCTGGAACAATAAACGGAACCTTTTGTTCGATCAACCGCTTCCTGTTGTACGCCGTCACCTGCGCGCGGACATAGATCAGGTCCGCTTGCTGCCTGGCCTGGAGCATGTCCATGTGCTTGCGTACCGTTGCCGGCGGCTGCTCCTCGGGATTGGCATCGATGACGAAAAGGGCATTGAGTCCCAGCAACTCCGCTTGTGCGAATCTGTACCTTTCCCTAAGGAAAGGCGGCAATTTGTGGGCTCCTCTCCACGGCGCGGGTTTCACAGAAACGCCCAGGGCGTCGTGAACGTAGCGTTCTAGTTCATGGAGTTTGGGTTGCACTTGCGGTTCCTCCACACTAAATATGCACGATAACATAGCACATGTGCTCGTGCATTTCAAGTGTTATATTCACGGACGGAGCACTGCTGCACGACCAGCCCGCTGGCCACATGGTGTACACGCATTTTGCACGTAAGATATCGAGGGGGTCACCCCAGTGGACTGTGCCCATTTTTGTGCCCATGCTCCTTCAAAAAAGGGCACCAATTGGCCGTAATCGATAGCATTTCCGATTAGGCAGCCAAGGCATAACGCTCTTGTATATAATGGCTTATAGCAATTGACGGCAGTAGGAGGTAAGGCGGTTTCGATAGCTGTTACTCATTCAGTGCCGCGAAGGGGAGACGATCATCATAGGACGGAGGTTTAGAAATCAGGACGACGATTGTCCTGACTCCCAAATTCCGCAATTTGATAGAAATTGAGTCGCTCGTATGTCGGACGTTGAACAAACCCGAGATCTCTTCAAAGGTCGCAGCGATGAGCAGGCTTTGTTTGCGTCCAGAATCCTCGCCAAACCCCCGACTGCGCCTCTCTTCTGGATTTCAGGCCCGGGCGGAATCGGAAAAACTGCTCTGCTGAGTAGATTCGAAGAGGTAGCGATTGCGAGCGCTTGTACTCCGGTCCGAGCAAGCCTTGAGGAGGCGAGAACTGCGCCAGAGGTGTTGTTGGCAATGCGGAATAGTTGCCCGACATTGCCATTCAAGAAGTTCAACGCCGTGACCGCACAGCTGACTTCGATATGGACCCGCTCATCGCCACGGGAAGAAAATGCAATAACAAAACGCCTGGCCACTTTAGGCAAAGACATCGCTGGGCCAAGCGTCGGTGGTGCAATTGGCTTCGGTGTTGGGGCCCCCCAGGACTGTTTATTGGCGCTGCAATTGGTGCGGCCGCCGGAATGGCGACTGAGGAAGTGATCCAAAGAACGCTGGGGCTTTTCAGGGCAAAGGGTCTTTCGATAGAAGAAGCGACCTTCGCAACGAATCCTGTTCCGAAATTGACAAGCATTTCTTGAAGATATTGAATCATTCATCAAGCGCCAAAAGATGGTGTTAATGATTGATGGCTTTGAGCGAGCTTCGCATGTGAATTCTCCACCGCCTAACAGGCGGTGGCTTCGG
>JAJZGF010000017.1:0-9123 GCA_021805025.1 Acidobacteriota bacterium | reverse complement strand
TCGGGGACTCTAAATGCATGGATTCGATTGGATCTGCTCGGATCACACAAGGTAGTTACAGACAAACTGTTCGTGGTCATTGCCGGTCGGGAACTCGCAGGTCCTGAGTGGGCTCACTTCGAAAAGGAGTTTGTCCCGTTCCCCCCCTTCACGCTTTGAGAGAGAACGAGGCACGAGAGTACTTTGAAGAGGTCGGTATTCAACTTAAGCAAAACCGAAAAGGACCAGGACGGCAAGCCCAAATTTATTCCTGCGTGGAATTGGCGCTCCACCACCGCACCCGACAAAATTTACATGAGCTCTTCACGTGGCCCAGGGGCAGCTTCCATCTGGATAGCGTGCCGCGTGAAGTGACCGGTGCCTATCTGCTTGCGGACAAAAACCACACACGGCTCAGGGTCACCAAAACCGGCTCAGGCATCGATGTAGCCCTGCCGGATATGGCGCCTGATCCAATCGCAACCGTGCTGGTGCTCACGACTGGTGCTCCTTACGCCGCAGTAAAAGGAGTTCGCGCGGCATCGTAGTGTGGCGACTCAAAAGGCGGAATTTGGGGCAGCAAATAGCTGTGGATTCAGGTCGGACGATCAACCCCTCATCGTTCCTTCCCGGCGGCAGACGCCGGGTTTTGACTTCGTGCCCGGGCGACCAACTCAAGAGCCGCCTGGGTTACGGGATCGGCCGGATTCAGCGCCTTTGCGGCCAACAGTTCCTCTTCGCCTTTGTCCAACTCACCCGCCTGGCATTCGATGATGCCTAGTTTTCGGTAAAGATCGGCTTTGGCTGTGCACTCGCCACAGTCAGCAATTGCATTTTTCAATTGCTGGATCGCTTCGGGCCAATCGTGAGCGGCCGCCGCTTCTATACCGTTGTTTGCGAGCGTGTCCGCCCGGTCCAGGATGCGGCGCTCTTTCTGAACTGCGATATAACGAGTCATCAATCTCTCCGATTCAGCTTGATTAGTAGATCGCAAGACCTGCGCCAGACTGAACAGCGCCTGAGTAAACTTTGGATCGATCTCAATAGCCTTTTGCCATGCCGCTAGCGCTTTCGCGGTCTCAGACTCCCGCTCGAGAGATTGACCCATGAGATACCAGGCCATCACGTTGGCTGGCTGCAGCTTGACGGTTTCCTCAAGCAGATTGACGGCAAGGTCGTACTTGCCCTCCCGTTTGTAGATGAGGGCAAGAAAATATCGCGGCTCGGGCATCTTTGCATTGAGCTGGCAAGCGGTTTTGAACTCAAGCTTAGCTTCGTCGCTACGTCCCAGATCGTACAGAATTCTGCCGCGATAGAAATGGGCGACACCGGACTGCGGAGCAAGGCGGACGGCCTCGCTTGTTTGCACCAGAGCGCCAGGCAGGTTGTAGCTTTCGGCCAACGCAAATGCCAGGTCCAGATGGGCTGCGGGCAGATCGGGCGCTATATCTACGACCTGCTGAAGTAGCGCAATCCCTTCGTCTGCCTTGCCCAACTGCATTTTCGCTTTTCCAGCCGCCGACAGCGTCGCGGGATCTTTAGGCGCTAACGCCACCGCTTTGTTCAGTTCCTGCTCGGCATCGGATTTCCTGTTCTGCTGGGCAAGAACCAACCCTAAGTTCAAATGACCGTCCTTATAAGTCGGATTGTCTTCAAGGGCCTGACGAAGAAGCTTGTCGGCCGATACCAGATTGCCCTTCTTGGCATAAAGCATCGCCAGATTGCCGCGCGCCTCCACGAGTTCAGGGTCTAGATCAACTGCAGACTCAAGCCATTTCTGCGCAGTTGGCAAGTCCCCTTCCGCCAACTCCAAACGGCCTAGTTCGGCCTGGATCTTGGCCAGCTTCGGATCGATATTGATCGCACTGTGGAGGGCGTCTTCAGCGCCCTTTATATCGTTTATGCCTTCAAGCGCCAGCGCGAGATTATAGGCCGTCCAGGCGCTGTCCGGGTTCTCTTCGAGCATATGGCGATAAATCTGCGCTGCCTCTTTCGGTTTGCCGGACTGGAGTAGATCATTCGCCTTGGTTCCCTCGGCTGCAAGCTGGCTATTCAGGAGTTCGTCGCCCTGTTCTTTCTGCAACTGCCCTACTATTTGTGCTACCTCCTTTGTTTGGCCGAGCGAACGCAGCACAGAGACCAGCTGATACTGGGCCGACCTATCCCCGGGTTTAATCGCGACAGCCTTCTGCAACTGGGGCAGTGCCTGATCAGGCTTTTCCATACGCGCCAAAACGAGCCCGAGTTGATATCGAGCCTCGAAATCGTCGGGCGATTTAGCGACTCCAAGCGCCAGTTCTGGCTCTGCCTTGGCGTAATCGCCGAGTTGCTGGTACACCGTGCCAAGCATGACGTGCCCCGAGGGATCTTCTGGTTTCCGGTGTACGTAATCGCGAGCTGGCTCAAGGGCCTCTGTATATGCTGATGCATCGATAAGAGCCCTGACCTGTGCAGCCAGAGCAAGCTTATCGTTAGGATCACGGCGGGTCACCTCTCGGTATGCATCCGCAGCTTCGCGATCCCGACGCTCATTCGCATAAATGTTGCCAAGAGTAAAGTAAGCAGCCGTTACATCTGGGTGGCTCTTGAGCAAGTCCGTCAGAAGGCGAATCGCGTCGGCTACCCCGGCGCCATTCAAGGCCGGCAGCCCATCGGCCTGCCTGGCCTTTGCAGATTTGTATGTTGCCGTTGCCAAAGCGAGCTGCAAATCCGGATCATCTGGTTGAATCAGCAGAGCCTGTCGCCAGCACTGCAGAGCCCCGCCGAATCGCCTTTCCTTCGCCAGGACCTGCGCCATCCCGTCGAGGGCGCAGATTGATTGCGGATTCAGTCCCAACGCCTTGCGAAATTCGGCTTCCGCCTCAGTAGGGTCACTGAGCGACGAACCTAGGGCACAATGCGCCTGCAGCAACGCCGGATCGTACTGCAGGGCCAGACGAAACTCGCTGATTGCGCCCTCTGGTTGTTGTTCACTTTGCAGAACAAGCCCAAGGTCAAAATGCGCTTCGGCCAAGTGTGGCTCTAGTCGCAATGCCTGCTTGAACGCCGCAACTGCGCATTTCAGATCACCTTTCTCGGCAAACCAGACACCCACGGCGTCATAAACTCTTGCGGGCGAAGTGCCAGCCGGTGCGTGCGCAGCCGATGCAGGCGGTTTGCAGATATCCGGAAGTTGCGCCGAAGTCAGTGTGCCGAGAAATAGTAGGAACGCGCAACAGCAAATGAGTGATCGCTTCATGATGGATCTGCTCCGGGTAAAATTCCACTGTGGCCACGTTCATTGCTGACTGCCATCGCGGGGCTCGGTCACTTCGAGTATGCGATCCGCCGTCACATCGCGCAACACCTGGCGCGAACCCGATGGCCAGCGGATCTCGATCTCCTTCATCACGCGCGAACCGCCAAGGCCGAAATGCACGCGCGGATCGCTTGAGGCAGCATAACCAGTGCTGGTCGTCGCCTCGTTGTATAGCATTCTGCCATCATGGGTAACTACTCGAATTTGAGCGCCAATTCCCATCCTGTTGCTTTTCGTTCCTACGAGTTTGATCAGAACCCAGTGATTGTCCGTTTCGGTCACATTACGGAACACTTTGACGGGGGTGCCCAGAGCGGTCACAACGAGATCCATTCGACCGTCATTGTCAAGATCCCCGTAGGCGAGCCCGCGGTGCGGGGCGGGCCGCGTGAAGTCGACGCCAGCGGAAGCACTCACATCTTCAAATCGGGCGTTCCCAAAATTTCGAAATACGGAATTCGGTTCGGCATAGCGAAAATGCCGCGAGATTTGCCCGATATTGTCCAGGACATTGCTGCGGGCCACCACCAGATCCTTCCAACCGTCGTTGTCAAGATCGACGATCCCGTTCGACCAGCCCGACATCGGCCTGGTCAGATTTGTGAGTCGGCTCGCCTGACTCGCGTTGCGAAAAGTACCTTTTCCGTCGTTGATGAACAACGGGAAGGTTTCGTTTTCGATCGCCGTATGCCAGATATCCGGTAAGCCGTCGTTGTTCAGATCTCGAAAGTCTGCACCCATGCCTGCAAGGGCAACTCCCTCATCGTTGTAGGCCACACCTGCCTGAAATCCAACCTCCTCGAAGCGCTTCCCACCCAAATTGCGAAAAAGGAGATTGGGGCTATTGTCATTAGCCACAAACACGTCAAGAAACCCGTCCCCATCGAAATCGGCAAACACGACTCCCATTCCCTTGCCCAACACAGATGAAATTCCAGTCTCTGCTGAAACATCCGTAAACGTCCCATCGCCGTTGTTGCGGTATAGCGTATTGGGAAGTGGAGCGAAGCTGTCCGGATGACAATAACCGCGTCCATCCAAACCCATGCATACAGGTTCGTAGTGCGGATCCCACTGGCAGTAATTAGAGACAAACAGGTCCAGGAGTCCGTCGTTGTTGTAGTCGAACCATCCGGCCGCGATGGACCACATCTTGCGGCCTTTGTATAGGGCACCTCCCAAACCCGCTTTCGCGGTGACGTCGGTGAAGGTGCCGTCGCCATTGTTGTGATAAAGCTGATTTCCGTTGACGTTGGCCAGAAAAAGATCGGGCCAGCCATCGTTGTCATAATCGCCCACCGCAACACCCATGCCATAACCCGCGCCGGTGACACCAGCGCGCTCGGAAACATCGGTAAATGTTCCATCGCCGTTGTTGTGAAAGAGCCGATTGTAAAACTTCGGACCCGTTTTCACGAGGGAGGGCATTTCGGCACCATTGACCAGAAAAATGTCGAGCAAACCATCTCCGTCATAGTCAAACAACGCGACGCCTGCTGGCATCGCCTCTGGCTGATGTTTTTCCGGAGTCGGACAATTTTCAGTTACAAAATGGACGCCAGCTTTTTGCGCAATGTCCTCAAAGCGGATGGTCGGAGGAAGCGTCGCAGCGAGGAGGATCTCTCCGAGTTGCTCACTCTGGTGCGGTGCTAGCGCGGGAAACAGTATCTTCGGGACAAACAAACCGGCCGCGCGCAGAAAGATTCGGCGAGAGCCACAGGCAATCGAGAGCGGTTCCAAGGGTGGCTGAGATACGGCGAGTCGGGCAATTACGATTGCACCCACCACGGAAGAGCAGAGCAATAGAATCAACAGCACAAAGCGCATTCCTCCGCGTCATCAGACTCCCAGAAGCAATCGAGGCTTTGAACGGGAAAGTGTCATCGCCGCAATCCCTCGTGCGACGATGACACTATAAAGCATTTGTCAACCGAGATGGGTTACGACCAGGACTGTGTGGAATTCTAATTTCCCAGGGTATCCTCCGCTATCGAGGAGGATACCCTGGGCTCCTGGAATGGTGGATCGGATTCCGAAACTACGAAGCCACACCTAGTAATAGAACTTCAGACTCATCTGCAACTGACGCGTTGCCGGCTGACCGTTTTGGGCCGTGCGTTCGCCTAAGACTTGTCCGAAAGTCGTGTCGGTACTGGTCGTGTCCGGAACACCGAATACAACATTGTTGAAGAGGTTGAATGCTTCGGCTCGGAATTCGAAGTATCGGTCTTCTCCGCTCCCTAGATGGAATTGTCGGAACAGGGACATGTCGACATCGTTGTAATGTTGTGAAACAAAGGGGTTCACCTTTTCAGTTCCGTACGTGTACCCCGTTGGCACCGCGAAGGCACTTGGATTGAACCATTTCGCCTGAGTATGGGCCCCGCTGTTCGGGTTGCCAACTATGTTCATTCTCTCCTGGAGGCAGCAGCCTATATTCTCCGGGTCCCCGCCGGCTACGACCGTATAAGGCTGCCCCGAAGTTTCTTGCACAATGCCGTTGATCGCCCATCCGCCAGCTACAGCGGAGAGGAGCTTGCTGGGAGACGTGTTAAATGGCGAAGCGGCTGTAAATGCTACCGTAAACACGTTCGTCTGATTGAGGTCAGAGGTGCCGTAGTCGCCGTGACGGTTGTATGGATTTGACGAGTCGCAGCTCGCGCCAAGGTTGCAGCCGTCGGCGTTCGAATGCGACAGCGTGTACGCGGCCAGGAAGGTAATCCCGTGCGTAGCGCGTTCCTGGACAGTGACCTGCATTGCGTTGTAACGGCTATTTCCGACGCTCTGGTCGAACCACTGCTGCAGCATGTAGGGATAAGGCCGGCGGGCTTGTTGGCTGCCAGGTCCCGGCTGTGGGGTGTTCATGGTGGGACCCCAGTCCTCATGTCTGCCGTTCGATCCGACATAGTTCGCATCGAGAGTCATATTGGCTGGCAACTCCCGCTCGATTCCCACGTTCCACTGATCGAAAACTGGAGTCGTGAAGTTCGGATCTACCATCCATTGGCTGACTTGGCTGAAGTCGTTGATGGGATAAATGATCGCTCCTCCGTTGCCAAATTGCAGCGGATCGGCAGCCGTCACTGTGGGAAGAGCGGAGTTCAAATTGCTGTTATCGATGGTGTTGACCGCAGGCCAGTTCCCACCAAAGTTCTGTGAGAGTTGCGTGATTGTCGCCCAAGCGTCGTAGAAGCGGCTATACGCAGCACGGATGACAGTCTTGTCGTTGGCGCGGTAGGCAAGACCGAGCCGAGGGCCCCAGTCAGCCAGAGCGTTATTGATCATGCGCAGTGTTGGGCTGACGACTGCGTGCGCAGGCAGTCCGCCTGGAGCGGGCGTACTCGACGCGGTGTAAGTTCCGGTCGGAATGCACGGCGCGCCCTGGGTCGCCGAGCAATTGGGTGGAAGCGCGTTCAGGATGTATTGGCCGGTGATTGGGTTGGCCTCGCCGGTGTAGAAATTCCCGCCGTTGCCAGTCCCATAGATCGGCGTATAAATCATGTCGTTGCGAAAGCCGAGATTGACGGTCAGACGACTCGTCGCCTTGAACTGATCCTGGATGTAAATTCCATTGATCCAGCCGCCGTGCGCGTCCTCGAAGATATTCCGGTAGGAGCCTGCGTTGGGAAATCCGAGCAGCTCAGACGCCCAGCTATTTCCACCGTTGCTGTTTGCTCCGAGGCTTGAGGTCTGCTGTGGTTCGAAATCATCGCCTGCGTATGCGATCGGAGAAGTAAAGTTGTTGGTCTCAAAATCGGCGCCAACCTTAATTGTGTGCCTGCCCAGAATCTTGCTGAAGGAACCACCGAACTGCCAGTCATCTGCCAACCCGGAGCCCTGCAACTGCGAACCACCCAAACCAATATAGCCGCCCGCCGTATACTGCGGCGAATAGAGCGTGTTGTTCAGGGTCATCCAATATGGGGACATCCCGGCCTGCTGCAATTGCGATAAAAATGCCGGAGTCACGCCGGCCCAAGCGGTACCAGTTTCGGTGAAGCCGTAGTTTCTGCCGAAGTACACGTCGGAGAAGGTTGTCGGACTATATTCGTGCGTCCAGTGCCCGATGTAGTTATGGCCGAAAACATGCACGAAGGCACTGCCAATTGTATCGGACGGCGATGTCTTGAATAGATCGAACTGGCTATAGCGGAAATAGACCTGGTTGTTGCTTCCAAAGTTCTGGTCGACGCGAATTGTTCCTGAATCCTGGGTGAAATCGGTGGTTGCGGGGACAAAGAGGTTAGCCCCGTTGACCGTAGTCGCGCTCCCTGTTGGGATGATCGGCAGGAATAGCTTCGAGATCGGACTGATCCGGCTGGTTGGGATACAGTTGACGTGACCGCCGCACAAGGCAGCGTTGCCCGGCCCTTCGTTGTACTCCTGGGTAAAGGTTTGGCGTGAATACTGGCCGGTGCTGGGGTTAAGCGTTGTCGTCGTCGGATCGTAGATGGGAATTACGTTCCCATTGCTATCGGTAACTCCGCTGAAGTCGCCGGCGTCCATTGCGGTCGTTGGTGCCAGCGCTCCGGTTTCCACTTTAGAAGCGAACCTATAGCCTTCCCATGCTGCAAAGAAGAACGTGCGGTTCTTGCCGTTATATAGCTTTGGAATCGAGAGGGGGCCACCGGCCGAAGCGCCATACTGATTCTGCCTCAGAGGAGAGCGGGCTGTTTCAAAGTAGCCGCGTGAATCCATTACTTGGTTGCGCAGGTACTCCCAGATCGCTCCATGGTACTGGTTGGTTCCGGACTTCGTGACCACGCTGACCTGAGCTCCGGCAGCCGCGCCGTATTCGGCCAAATCGTTGTGACCCTGACTTTTGAACTCCTGAATGGCGTCGACGATGGGCGCATAGTTGTAGGTCCCCGACAGCGTGTTCAGGTCATTCTCGCCGTCGAGGATGAACATGTTGCTGCGGTTACGGGCGCCGTCCACTGCCGGAAAACTGAACTGTCCGATCGACGCACCATTCCATCCGCCGCCTCCGCCGCTGTTCTGGTCGGTATTTAGGTTTACGGTACCCGGCGTGATCAGCAACAACTGGGTGAAATTACGGCCGTTCATAGGCAGGTCGTTCATTTCCTTCGGCGTAATAACCGTCCCCAATTCCGAGGTTGAAGTATCCAATGCAGGCGCGATGGCATCTACCGTCACGGTGCTCGACGTTGCGCCCACCTTCATTTGAAAGTCGAACGTTGCGGTCTGGCCAACTTGCAGCGTGACCGGCGGTTGCGATACTATGCTAAAGCCGGTTGCGGACGCCCGCATGCCATAAGTGCCCGGGACGACACTCGGGAAGTCGTAAATTCCGTCGGCATTGGTGGCTGTCTTCCTAACCACTCCAGTACTAACGTTTGTGAGCTCAATCTGCGCTTTTGGAATTGCAGCGCCGCTTGGATCCCTTACGACGCCATTAACGTTTGCGGTTGACTGTTGCGCCTTGGCGGCTGGGGGTATCAATGCCGCCACAGCCACAAGCAGCACAAGGAGGGGGCGATGCCCGTGCCAATTCCGGTGCCTCCTGATCAGCGCTTTCATAGGGTCTCCTTCTCACGTGCTTGGGGTTGGTTTGGTCGTCGAGAAGACAGTGAAGTGCCGTGTCTCCTAGGGGGGGCGCACAACCGTCGGACACAAACATTCACGGTTGACCGCAAAGCCAAACATTCACGCATTAAACGACAAAGTAATCGTTTACGGAGCGCAATCCTAGCTACTCGTTTGCAAGCGTGTCAAGTCTTTTCGGAGAATTTTTCAGGGTGCATGGCTTTTCAGAGCGTGACCTCAGGATGTACGCGCAGGCAGCACTAAATAATTGATTCATACGGGGGGGGGTACTAAGCTGT
>JAJZGF010000147.1 GCA_021805025.1 Acidobacteriota bacterium | reverse complement strand
CCAGGAAACGATCCGCAAGTTCCTCCAGCGTCTCCTCGCCTTGATCGTAGGCCCACAGAAACTTACGGCGCAGGTCATCCCCATATGGCTTCGCCATCGATTCACTCGCCGCAGAGTCTCGCCAAAGAAAGTCTACACTATTAAAGAAAATGATCTAGCGTCGACGCAGAGGTGGTTGACGAGGAGTTTGCTGGCGCGGTTGTCGGTACCGCAGATAACCACATCGGATTCGGCGACAAGGTGTCGGAGCTGATCTTGATTTGAGAAGGTCAGGTCGAGCGGGTAGGTCGAGACCTTGGCATCCGGGTTCTTGTCGTGAATAAGGTCGGCAACGACGTTGACCTTGAAGCGGCCTACCTGTGAAATCCCGCCGGGATGGCGCACGACATTGCCGACCGAAAGCCGGTCGCGATCAACAAGTGCGAAGTGCCCGACCCCACACTTGGCCAATTCAAGTGCAGCATGCGCCCCGCCGGTGCCCAGGCCAACGCAAAGTACCTTCTTGTCCGCAAGGATTGTGCTTTCGAGAATGCCTGATCGGCGGGTAGCCAACTCTGGCTGCACATCGGCAAAAACCGTGGCGATATATTCGTCCGAGCCGTTTTGAGTCCGCAGAGCAGTAGCCCGATATGAGGAACCATCAGGCACAACAAACTCGGAAGGATCGGAATTACTCTTCTCCGCCGGACTCAGGAGGATGCGTAGTGGTAGGCCATCGTCCGATTGGTTCCTGCCAGCAAGCAACACAGAACCTCGTGCGAGCGTCGGGGAAGGCAGCGGCCCAAGTTCGCACTGGGTGAGTGCGTCGCCATCATCCCACACGCTGAAGAAACATGAAACGATTCCTTCCTTGACTAAGTAGGGCCACTGTTCGCGCAGCCAAGCGCTTGATAGGGTACGGCACGAGTGTAAACGTCGAGCGTCGTCCGGCAACTCGCGTGGCGCAACAATTCCTGAGCCACCTTGATGTCGATGCCAGCGCCCGCAGATTTGTGGCGAGCGAGTGACGGGAGCTGTGCCAGCCGATTTGTTTGCCCGTAATGCCAGTCCGCGCAAGAGCAGGGCGAATGCTCTTCTTCAATACGCTATCCGGACTGAGAGGTCTGGTGCCTTTGAGCCGAATTGCGGGAAAGAGAAAATCGGTTTCCGCGGCGTAACGCGACTCAGCCCGCCAATTCAGAAGCGCGCTGAGTACGATCGGATGGAGAGGTACAGGGTGACGAGAAGACTCTGTCTTGGTCTTCCCAATTCGGTTGCGCACACAGGACCGCAGTACATTGACTTCCATCGTCCTGGTGTCCACGTCCGACCAAGTCAAGGCGATCATCTCCGAACGGCGCAGGCCAGTGCTTCCGGCAAGCAATACCATTGCCCGGTCGCGTACGGAAAGCTGTTCCGCCAGGCGCTGAAACTCCCCTGGAGTGAGAACGTCCTTGTCATGGAGACGTTTCGATGAAGTCCTGACGCGGCTGATTGGATTGAAAGTGAGCCATTCATACCGGATGGCGTGGTTGTACAGCGTCGATAGAATGCTCTTCAGTTTAGCCTTCGAACTTGGCGCCGGCACAAGAGAATCCAGCCATTCCTCGACCTGAATCGTTCGAACAGCGCCGAGCCGGAAGTGTCCCCAGCGAGGTTCAATGTAGCGCTCGAACAAGAATCGATGGCCTTCAATTGTTAAAAAGGCCTTTTTCTCAACGGTAAGTTCGTGCAGTCGATAATGAGCGGCGAGATCGCACACACATCTCGGAGTTCCGACATCCGCATTGATCGAACTCCGGAGAGCGATGACGGACCTTTCTGCTTCCCGGCGATTTCGGAGCTCAATCACGCTCCCTATGATTTGCTTCTTGTACCTGCGCGATCCGGAACTATTGTCATACCACCTGAAGACCCAAACGTCAGGGCGGCTTTTGCGCCCCAACTTGAATAGACTCCCTTGCTGAAACCTGCTCATGTCATCTCCTCTCCGTCTTCTTAACAGGCATCGCCGGCCGGAAGACTATGGCGATAGGGATTGAAGATCGGTACCTCCTCGTTGCGCAGCTGTGAATCGGATGACGGGACGATGGAGACCGGCTCCGGGCCCCACGCGTTGCCATGATCGGCTAGATTGAATTTAGAGCAGCAAAAATCGCATGAGTATAGCCCTTTCCATTTCCCCGCATGGCCGGTTGCTGGTTCTTGATGCAGTTTCCGAGCCGAAGCTGCCGGACGGTTTGTGGAGCGAACGAGTCCGGCGGGCATTCTCGGAGTCGCAGGCCGATGGGCTGCTCGAACTGGGAGCGCGCGAACTCGCGTCTGCGTTACCGCCGGAGTTCGCCTGGGCGCGTGACTTCGCCTGCCTCTATCTGACTGCCCTCTGCCATACCCCGGAGATCTCCGGCGCGTCCGAACTGCCAGTATTGCCTGCACCTGCCGCGGAGGAATTTGCGGCCGCGACGTTGCAGGCGCCGCCCATGCGCGGGCTGGAATATCTGAGTCCGGATTGTCTTGTTCAATGGTGGCGGGAACTCGACAGTCTGGTACGCCAGGAAGCGCGCGCATGTGGACTGAGCGCCCGGAACTATTTGCACCAGCTCAATCCCGCCTGGCGGACCGTAGGGCGCGTGACCTTTCACCTGGCCGAGAACAAACGGGATCCCGAGTCGCCGTTTGCTTTTCTTGCCACCTATGCCACGCGGCTCTCTGCACAGGGCAAGGCGCAGCACCTGCCGCTGAACCGCTCGCTCCAGGAGTACGCAGGCGCGAGGAACCGCGCGGCGCTGCTGGCTTTACTGCAGCCCATCCAGCAGGCCGCAGAATCCGTTGCCTGGGTGAAAGAGCTGGCTGACTCCGGCGGGATTTACCAGCCTTTGGCCTGGTCGCCCGGGGAGGCCTATCAATTCCTGCAATCCATACCGGCGCTCGAGTCAAGCGGGCTCATCGTTCGCGTACCCGATTGGTGGAAAGCCGCGCATCCGCCACGGCCGGTCGTGAGCGTGAAGATCGGCCAGCAATTGAAGGGAAAGCTTGGCGTGGATGCGCTGCTCGATTTTTCGGTGGAGGCGGTGCTGGACGGCAACGGGCTCAAGGCGCAGGAGATCGAGCAGCTCCTCGGGGCGGAGAGCGGACTTGTTCTCTTGCGCGGCAAATGGGTGGAGGTGGACCGGGAGAAGCTGGCCGAGGCGCTGAAACAGTGGAAGAAGGTGGAGCGCGAGGCACGGGACGGTGGTCTCACGTTCTTTGAAGGGATGCGCCTGCTTGCCGGCGTCCAACTGGGACCAGATGCAGCGCAAGAACAGGCAGGAGCTGCGCGCGAGTGGACGAGCATCTCTGCCGGCAGCGATCTGGAGCAGTTGCTCCGCGAGTTGCGCGAACCGGGCGTAGGCCTCGATGTCGTTCCGGCGGGTCTTCGCGGCGATCTCCGCCCGTACCAGAAGGCCGGAGTCCATTGGCTCCGATTTCTCACGCGGCTTGGCCTGGGCGCATGCCTTGCCGACGATATGGGGTTGGGCAAGACTGTGCAGGTGATCGCGCTGCTGCTGCATCTGAAGGAGGAAGCGAAAGCTGTGCGCAAAGCCAGCCTGTTGGTGGTTCCAGCCTCGCTCATCGCGAACTGGAAAGCGGAGCTTGAGCGCTTTTCGCCATCGTTATCGATGCTCATAGTGCATCCCTCGGAGGGCATCACCGAGGCCGGCGACGCGGCAAACGAGCGCGACCTTGTCATTACGACTTACACGATGCTGACCCGGCTAGAGTGGCTGCGCGGGCGCGACTGGTGGCTGGTGGTTCTCGACGAAGCTCAGGCGATCCGCAACTCCGGCACACGCCAGAGCCGCGCAGTGAAGGAACTCCGCGCCGAAGGCCGCATCGCGCTAACGGGTACGCCGGTGGAGAATCGTCTCTCCGACCTGTGGTCACTTTTCGATTTCCTCAATCCCGGCCTGATGGGAGGCGCCAAGGCATTTGGCCACCTGACAAAACAGATGGCCGAAGGCGCTTCGACGGGCGGCGCGAACCCTTATGGTCCGCTGCGCACGCTGGTGCGACCTTATATTCTGCGCCGCCTCAAGACCGACAAGCGCGTGATCGCCGATCTGCCGGAGAAATCCGAGGTGAACGCCTACTGTGGATTGAGCCGGCGGCAGGCTGCGCTCTACGAGCAGGCAGTGCGGGAGCTGTCCGCAGCCGTCGACGGATCCGACGGAATCAAGCGCCGCGGGATCGTGCTGGCGTCGCTGATGCGGCTGAAGCAGATTTGCAACCACCCGTCGCAGTGGACCGGCGACAACGGTTATGAGGGGGACGATAGCGGAAAGTTCGCGCGCCTTGGAGAGATCTGCGAGGAACTGGGGGAGCGGCAGGAGAAGGCGCTGGTCTTCACGCAATTCCGCGAGATTACGGCGCCGCTGGCCGCTTTTCTCGCCCGCGTTTTCGGACGGCCGGGGCTGGTCCTGCACGGCGAGACTCCCGTTGGCAAACGGCGCGAGCTGGTGGAGGCTTTTCAGCGGGACGACGGACCGCCGTTCTTTGTGCTTTCGCTCAAGGCCGGCGGCACGGGGCTGAATTTGACCGCGGCGTCGCACGTGATTCACTTTGACCGCTGGTGGAATCCCGCCGTCGAGAACCAGGCAACGGACCGGGCCTTCCGCATTGGCCAGAAGCGCAACGTGCTGGTGCATAAATTCATCTGCCGCGGCACGGTCGAGGAGAAGATCGACGCCTTGATTGCACAGAAGACGAGCTTGGCGCGCGATCTGCTGGATGGCGGCCCAGAGGCGCTGCTCACGGAAATGAGCAATGCCGAATTACTGCGCTTTGTGGCGCTGGATATCGGCAAGGCGATGGGAAAATAGCTCTCTTCAGCGCCGCGTTCGCCGCGCAAAGCCCCATGATCGCTTAAGCTCTTCGATCACCTCATAGACGATCGGGCATGTGAATGTCCGGCTGATCATGCCCATCGTGCGCGACGAGAATTCGGGTTCGTAAAGATACGGATATCCCTTGCAGTCGGCGGGACGGTCTTCATACACGCTGCAGCGGCTGTCCTTTAAGAACGGACACGGGCTGGTCCGCGTTTGCCAGGGATTATCGTCGTCTCCGTTAGGCTCCAGATAAGTACCAATAAACTGCAGGGGCGTCGTTCCGAAGCGCAGCCAGACGGTTCACTTCTTCTTCGCTGAACGTCGGCCGGACCTCGCGGCAGCAATTGGCGCAGGCTGTGCAATCGATCCCGGCCCAGACACGCTTCGTGGCTTCCCAAACCTGCCGGTCTATCTCTTTCTCGTCGAGCTTGCACTCGAATTTCACGAACTGGCGAAACTTCCAGTTCTCCTCTTCCTTTCGCTCTGCAAGCGCACGGATTTGAATGAGATCGACGGCCATACCTACAAGATGGCTCGCCCTGCAGCGGAATGCAAGCCGAATTTCAGCCACGTTTTCCTCACGCGCAAAGTGCTTGTTTCGTTTATGAATCGATATAGTGAGGGCATCATGGGGTGGGGATTTTATGCGCCGTATGTTCCCGTAGCGCAGCGGCGGGCCAATGCCTTGCGCGAGGTTAGGCGGCTGGCCGCTAAAGGCAAGCAGGTGTCGCCAGTCGAGATCGCGGGCCGCGCCATCGCTTCCACCTTCTGGGGCAAGGCCTGGTGCGACAACCTGGAGTCGTACAGCGATTTCTCGAATCGTCTGCCGCGCGGCCGCACCTACGTTCGCAACGGTTCGGTGGTCGATCTCCAGATCGAGGCGGGCAAGATCACATCCATGGTCAGCGGCTCGAGCCTTTATCGCATCGCCATCCAGATTCGGCCGCTTGCCGTGCCCCGCTGGAAGAAACTCAAACAACAGTGCAGTGCCGGGATCGGCTCCGTGGTGGAGCTTTTGCAGGGCCGGCTCTCGACCAGCGTGATGACGATCATGACCAGCCGCGACAGCGGTCTTTTCCCGGCGCCCGCGGAGATCGAGATGTCCTGTTCCTGTCCCGACTGGGCAGGCATGTGCAAGCACGTAGCTGCCACGTTGTACGGCGTTGGCAACCGTCTCGATCGCGAACCCCAGCTTCTGTTCAAGCTGAGGCAGGTGGATCATCTCGACCTGCTCGCACAAGCCGGCCAGCCTGCGCCAAAGCTGAAAGGCAAGGGCAGAAAAACGATCGCAAAGGACCAGTTGGCCGATGTCTTCGGCATCGAATTGGAGACCGAAGGCCAAACGGGCCATGCCCAGCAGCGAATTCCGGCCAAATCACCGCGCAGCAAGAAGGCCGCCGCTCCCGGAAAGAAGAAAACAATTCGCGCTGATGCAGGGAGCGCGTCAGAAGGAACGCCAGCGGTCAGCAGCAAGCCTGCCGGATCGCGGCGCAAAACGCTCACAGCGGCAGCGAGGAGACGCATCGCGGAGGCGCAGCTAAAGCGCTGGCGTGACGCCAGGGAGAGAATGCGGTCACAGGATAGCAATGGAAATCAGCTTTCTCCGAAACCTGTGACGAAAACCGCGAAGGCAAAACTGGCTCCATCCGCACATGATAAAGCTGCGCGTCGAAGTCGCGGAGTGTGAGCACTCGGGTTACGATTTCGCCTTCTCCGCCCACCGCTGGCGCGCCCGGTCGAGAAAGGACGGCTCAGCGCGCATTTTCTTGCCCGCAATGATCACATTGAATCCGGGCATGAAGCAGGACTTACGAAAATGATCCCGGCGTATCTCGATCGCCAGCGCTTCCCACTGCTCCTCAAGACCGGCGGCGAGGTAACAGCGGCGGGCTTGTTCAAGATGCGCGAGCGCCGCGTCGTAATACTTGCTTTTGGCCGCTTTAAGAATGCGTATTGAGAGAGCACGAAAGACCTTTGCCGCCACCGCCGGATACGGCTTTTTGAGGGCCGCTGCTGCTGGCTCGGTGACACAATGGCTCAGGCCTTCGAGTTCACGATCACCGGTGCATGCCAGACGTTTTGCCACCCGATCGATCTCTTTTGCCTTTAGGCACAACTCGATAAATGGCTCCAAGTTGCTTTGTTCGGCTGCCTCCATTGCTCTATCTTGCAGGCAACTCGATCGGCTCGGGGAACGTTGCGCATGAGTTCCTCATAACCAAACAAACTGGGGCGCTTTACGAAGTCTGCCCACGCCGATTCCAGCACTTCTTGTTCGCGCCCCAGCCTCCGGAGCAGAGTGCGGCGCATCGCGTCGAGGTCGTATCTCTCAGCCGAATAGGAAGTCTGCGCTTCCCGCATCGCGATGCCTCGCTCGGTCCAGAGCAAGGCGTCGCCGCATTTGCGTCGGGATTCCAATATGCGGGCGACGACTGCGCAATCGCCCGGCGTAAGCCCGGTCCTTTCGGCGACAGCAACATATCTTTCGGCGCTCCCCTGCTGTGCATAGATAGACCTCAGAATTCGCGCCCAGCGCTCGGCGGAGCGACGGTCCGATGGATCGCTTCGATTGTCGTTTGCCTTTTCAAATCGATCACGTACTTCTATCTCGAAAGCTGCCAGGCCGTTTGGGTCCAAAACCTTGGCCGCCTCCGAGCCAAAGTTGTTGAAGAATCCATAATTGTCCCGGTCGATCAATGACAAGAGGGTCTTTGCTGTTTCCAGGCGATCAGCGCCACCCGCCTGGCGCGCCCGAATCCATCCGCTGGCAAGCTCGCCAACAAAATTGCCGAATTCCCACTCTGAGTGGATTTCGTCGGCCTTCAGGTAACAGGCTGCGATGAAAGCTTCATACAAGTAGGCGGCACGAACAGGATCGCTGTCTGTCAGAAGGGCAACGCCGCGCTCGACCTCTTCCAAATCGGATACAAAAGCGCCCTCCTGATTCCAGGCAATAAAACGTCCGGGCTGAAGTGCCGATTCCATCGCACTCTCTACGGCATCGCGTTGCCTGACCATCAACTACGCTCCTTTGCAGGGGCTCGTATCTAGATTCTCTGCGCTATTCGGACCATATGCTCTTCAAAGGCACTCCGTGCAGATCAGCGGCAAACGGAATGACCTCGGTTCCGGAATAGAGCACTACGCCGCGGATCCAGCTTTTTCCAACTGCGTCCGCCAACGCCTTTAAGCCGCGCACGTCGTTGCTTCCCAGCGATGCTGCCGCTTTCACTTCGATTCCCACCACTTTCCCCGTGCGATCCTCGATGACGAAATCAACCTCCTGGCCGGACGCCGTCCGCCAGTAAAACAACTCGGGTCTGCTCGCGCTCCAGCTGCACTGCTTTCGCAATTCCATGAGCACGAAATTCTCGAGAACCGCGCCTACCAAGCTGCCTTCTGTCTTCAGGCGCTCGATGGTGGTGCCGAGCGCGTGAGCCAGCAGGCCGCTGTCATTGAGGTAGACCTTCGGGGTTTGAATCACGCGCTTGCCCAAGTTCCGTGCCCAAGGGCGAAGGAGTTGCACCAGAAATGTGTTCTCAAGCAAAGCAAAATAGCGCTTCAGTGTCGTCTGGGGCAGCCCCATGGTACGGGACAGATCGGCAAAATTGAGTAAGCTACCTGCGCGGGCAGCAACCACCGAGAGGAGACGTGGAATCGCGGTGAAATCGGCGATGCTGGCCAAGTCGCGAATATCGCGCTGGAGCATTGTCAACACGTAGGACTGGAACCAGGCGTCGCGGCGAGTTGGGGTGTGACGGGCAACGGCAGGCGGATACCCGCCTGCGACCATGATCTTCAGCAGTTCTTCCCAAGACACAGAGGATCTTCTGCCGGACCTATTTGCGTGACCCGTTGAAAATAGATGCTCAACGAAATTTTCTCTCACCCCACGCAACTCCCCTTGGGAAAACGGCCAGAGGGTAAGAACCTCCATGCGCCCAGCCAATGAGTCGGAGAGCTTCGGCAGCAGCATGACGTTTGCCGATCCTGTCAGCAGAAACTGTCCAGGCTGACGATTCCGGTCGATGGCGGCTTTGAGCACGGGGAACAACTCGGGAACGTGTTGAATCTCGTCGAGTGTGACCGGCAGGTTCAGGCCGGCGATGAAGCCGTTGGGATCGCGTCTGGCAGCGGCAAGGATGCCGGGATCATCGAAGGTCAGGTACTGTCGATCCTGTGAGGCCAAGTCGGTTGATTGGACCAGAGTGCTCTTCCCCGTCTGGCGAGCACCGTTGATCAGCACGGCTGGCGTATCGGCGAGCGCATCTCGCAAGGGGTCGGCAAGGTGGCGATGGATCATACGTCCATAATCAGCCATTTTTCGGATGATAATCAACCACAAAGAGGATGATTATCATTCCGATCAGGGCCAGACACTTCCTGAAATGGCGGCGACTGCGATTCGCAGCAACAAAGGGTAGGGGTGGGCTGATCCCGCCACGTTTCAGCCCGCCTAATCAAGCCCAATCTGGTTGAAGGATTTTGGTGTCAATTTGGTGCCAATTAGCGCCGACTGTGCCGGTTTTGACGGCTATACCGGCTCATAACTCCTTTGCCGCCTGTGCCGTAAGTTGTTGATTCTCCACGGCATGGAAGAGGTCATCGGTTCGATCCCGATCAGGTCCACCAAATAAACACCTTAGTGGGGTAGCTGCCTTAGTACAGTGACCACTACAGGTTGTGTTTTGCAATCAAATCGCGAGAGCGCGACGGTCTATACCGAGTTGGCGCGGTTACGACAGCATTTTGCAGTAG
>JAJZGF010000146.1 GCA_021805025.1 Acidobacteriota bacterium | reverse complement strand
ATGTCTCCGGCCCAGGTGCCAGGTTTCCTCGAGCAGCTTGAATTATTTGCCATTTACTCGCACGGAACGCACGTGGCGGGGATTGCCTCGCGGGGCAATCCGGCGGTGCGTCTTGCAGTGGGCCGCATCACATTCGACTGGCACAATGTGCCGCTGCCTCCGAGCGAGGAACTCTCACGGCGCAATGCGGCGGACTACCAGGCATACGTCGACTGGTTCCGGGCCAACCATGTTCGAGTGGTAAATATGAGCTGGGGCGGCGGGCCGCAGGATTACGAGGTGGCGCTGGAAAAGAACGGCATGGGCAAGGATGCGGCGGACCGCAAGGCAATTGCCGCCAAGCTGTTTCAAATCGACCGGGAAGGACTCTACAACGCGATCAAGAGCGCACCCGAGATCCTCTTTATTTGCGCGGCGGGCAACGCGGACAGCAACAGCAGCTTCAGCGAGTTTATCCCGGCATCGTTCAAGCTGCCGAACATGCTCACGGTGGGCGCGGTGGACCAGGCCGGAGATGAGGCCAGTTTTACCAGCTACGGCCCTACCGTGCTGGTGGATGCGAACGGCTATCAGGTTGAGTCAGTGGTGCCGGGCGGAGCCAAGTTACGGATGTCGGGAACGTCGATGGCTTCTCCAAATGCAGTGAACCTGGCGGCCAAGCTGATTGCGCTGGACCCGAAGCTGACGCCGGAGCAGACGATTCACCTGATTGTGGAAGGCGCGACTCCCAGCCAGGATGGGCGCCGCCACAACATCAACCCGAAGCAGTCTGTAGAGCTGCTGCGGCAGATGCAGCAGAGCGCTGGGCAATAGTCCGGGCCTGCGGCACGGGTTGGACAGGGCGAACATCCACAGGGCCTGGCGCCGGAGCAGGGGCGAGGGCCGCTGCCTGGGCGGATAGATTCAGGACAGTACGGAGACAAAAAAGGAAAACTCAACCGCGCCGGAGACCATTCTGGACGGCAGCACGTTTGTGCGGGTGTGTTTGCGCCGCGATTGCCGGACTTTCACGTTCTAATCAATGTTAGAATGTGAACGTCGAGGCGAGACCATGCTCAAGTTGAAGCTGACGAAGATAGGGAGCTCGGTGGGAGTGATTCTTCCGAAGGAAGCTCTGTCGCGACTGAAGGTGGACAAGGGCGACTCAATCTTTCTTTCCGAAGAGAAAGATGGTTTCAGGGTGACTCCGTTCGATCCCGAATTTGAAAGGGCCATGCAGTCGGCGCGAAAGGTCATGAAACGGCGCCGGAACGCACTGCGCGAGCTGGCCAAGTGAAGACCCGCCGATGGGTGTGGGTTCCACTTGATGTTGTGCTTGCCATTCATGACGAACAGATTGCAGAGCACGGTGGAGTGCGCGGTGTCCGCGACCTTGCGGTGATCGATTCCGCGCTGGCTCGACCGCGCAACCTCGTGGCGTACGGGAAACCGGATGCTGCCGCGCTGGCGGCCGCGTATCTTTTTGGTCTATGCAGCAACCATGGTTTTCTTGACGGCAATAAACGCACTTCCTACGTGGTTGCCGAAACATTTCTCGAACTGAACGGGTACGTCTTGGATGCGCCGGACGAGGCCGTTGTCATCACAGTTCTTGCAGTCGCATCTGGTGTGATGCGTGAAGAGCAACTGGCAAAGTGGTTCCGGTCTCTGGTTCGAAAGACGGCTGAATGATTCCGAACTGCTTTACTTCCGGCAGCCGTGGCGGGCGTTCAGCCTGCGGGTGGTGGAGGCCTGGTCGCGGCACGCGGGGTGACGGGCGAGCGCCTTCCCATGATTGAGAACACGGATAAGAGCCACCCAGGGTCATCGTTGGTAATCACGCGACCGGGGTTCGTGGATGCCTGCGGTGTGAAAATTCCCTCTAACGTTTGCGCAAGGTTCTAGCAGTTATTGCACAATGGGGCATACTGTCATGCTGGGCGAGATACGCATGAGTTAGGGAGAAAAGCAATGCGTAGGTTTCCCATCCTTTGCTTCCTGTTCATTAGTTGCACTGTGGGCATCTGCCAGGTTGCGCCTCAAGCGAGCGCACCAAGACTCGATTTCGATCCTGAGCATCAACAGCCGGTAAACCTGGAAACTGCGACATTGAGCGCTGAGGCCATCTCAACTGCTCCTGATCCTGTAACGGGCTCGATGAGGGCGATACGACTAATGTTCCACGGCGAGGCGAAGGAAATTCTGGTGCATTTGCCGTTCCACTTTGCTCAAGTCAATTCTCTTCGGCAGGGGCCGGCGGGAACGTTGATCATCCTTGGCAAGGTTACAGGAAGTGTCGACGAGGTCGGAATTCTGGATACGAATGCAAGCAAACTGATTGATGACTTTATGTGCTACGAGCCGGCGATTTCCCGGGACGGAAAATATATTGCGTTCACTAAGTTCTATCCTCCCCATGGTATCGAATCAGCCGACGACCACAGTATGCTCTATGCCGTTGAGCGATCCCCACAAGAGAACCGGCCCAAAGGAGCTCATTTGAGCAAAGATGAAGATGTTGGATTCGAAATATACCCGCCTGGAAAGGGTAACTGGGCCAGGGACAACATTGGTGTGGCCGATCGCCCCGACAACATTGTGGCAGGAGGGTATTTTTGGAAAGGCAGTGATCAATACTTTTTTGCGTATGGGGTGAGTATTGCCCCTCGTGGAGTTGCCGGTGAACCTTCACTCGTTTGGGTTTTAATCGGAGATGGAACTGTATCAATCCGTACAGTGAGTGTAACCCAGAAGAAGCAGGCAAGTGAATATGCTTCACTTGCATATCTCCAAAGGATTGATGTGACAGGCAGTGGATTTGCAACGAAGTTTTCCGAGCCGGTACTCAAGCACGTGTTCCATCGTGAGGACTTCGTGAGTGACGGATTTGTGGACCTGACCGCGTTGCCAATGGGAAAGGCACAGTGATATTCCCTGCCATCGGGATGGGTGGTTCCCAAGTCATACCGTCCGCCCGGTAAAATCAGCGTATATGGAAATGACTGATTCGAACGCGGCTGCTCCTGAGAGCAGCCCTGACACGATTCTCGACGGCAGCCGTTTTGTGCGCGCCTGTCTGCGCAAACCTGTGGACCGCACCCCCGTGTGGTTTTTGCGGCAGGCGGGGCGGTATATGCAGGAGTACCGCGATGTGCGCAAGCACCACACGCTGGTGGAGATCTGCAAGCAGCCGGAGCTGGCCGCGGAGGTGACGATTACCGCGGCGGAGAAGCTGGGCGTGGATGCGGCGATTATCTTTGCCGATCTGCTGCTGCCGCTGGAGCCGATGGGGCTGCCGTTTGAGTTTCAGGCAGGCGAAGGGCCGGTGGTGCATCACCCGGTGCGGACGGCCGAGGACGTGCGCGCGTTGAAGACAGACCGCGCGATTGAACTGGCGTATGTAGCCCGCGCAATTGAGAAGGTGGCGGCGCATTTTCGTGAGCGGCTGGGGATTATCGGATTCTGCGGCGCGCCGTATACGCTGGCCAGCTACATGATTGAGGGCGGCGGCTCGCGGAATTACATCCACACCAAACAGATGATGTATGGCGACACCACTGCATGGCGCATGCTTTTGGATAAGCTGGTGGCCGTGCTGACGGAGTATTGCCGCTTGCAGGTGCAGGCGGGCGCGGATGTGATTCAGATTTTTGATAGCTGGGTGGGGTCACTGTCGCTGGCCGATTATCGGGACTATGCCTTTGAAGCGAGCAAGCGGCTGGTGCGCGCGGTGCAGCAGATGGGTGTGCCGGTGATCTACTTTGGCGTGGAGACGGCGGGGCTGCTGAGTGAGATGGCCTCGACCGGCGCGGACGTGATGGGGCTGGACTGGCGGCAGCCGCTGGACGACGGTTGGCGCGCGGTGGGACACACGCATGCGGTGCAGGGGAACCTGGACCCGATTACGCTGTTTGCGCCACTGGAGTTGCTGGAGCAGCGCGTGAAGGAGATTTTGCGCGCGGCAGGCGGCCGGCCGGGGCACATCTTCAACCTGGGGCATGGGATTGTGCCGGAGACGCCGGTGGAGAACGTGCAGGCCGTCGTGAAGATGGTGCGCGAGTTCCGGCGGGAGGAAGCGGCGCGTGGCTAAGAAAGCGGTGCTGCTGCTGGCACACGGGACGCCGGAGACGGTGGAGCAGATTCCCGAATATCTGCGCAATGTGGTGAGCGGACGGCCGCTGCCGCAGGCGGTGATTGAAGAGATTCAGCACCGGTATGCGCTGATCGGGCGGAGCCCGCTGACCGAACTGACGCTGGAGCAGGGGCGGATGGTGGAGGCCGCGCTGGCGCGACGTGGCGAGGCGGTGCGCGTGTATGTGGGGATGCGCAACTGGCGGCCGTATATTCCCGATGTGGTGAAGCAGATGCGCGCGGACGGCGTGGAGGCGGCGGCGGTGATTTGCTTGGCGCCGCAGAACTCGCGCACCAGCGTGGGGCTGTATAAGCGGGCGACGCAGGCCGAAGCGGGGTCGATGCGGATTGATTTTACGGAAGGCTGGGCGCAGCATCCGCTGCTGGCAGAGGCCTTTGCGGAGCGGCTGCGGGCGGCGATGGCGCGGCTGAAGGCGGAGGCGGGCGAGGCGGTGCCGGTCTTCCACCCCAGCGACAAAGACCCGTCGCTGGGGACCCCGGTGCTCTTTACCGCGCACAGTGTGCCTTGCCGGACGATCCAGACGCCGGGGGCAAGTGAGGGCCAGCCACGGCATTGGCCGGGCGAGGGCGCCGACCCGTATGCGGAAGAGGCGAAGCACACGGCGGAGCAGGTGGCCGCGCGCGTGCCGGAGATTCCGCGATGGTGGTTTGCGTTTCAGAGCCAGGGCGCGAGCGGGGGTCCGTGGATTGGGCCGACGGTGGAGGCGACGCTGGATGCGATTGCCGCGGAAGGCGTGAAGACGCTGCTGCTGCAGCCGGTGGGGTTCCTGTGCGACCACGTGGAGATTCTGTACGACGTGGATATTTTGTTTAAGGACTATGCGCGGAAGCTGGGTGTGCGCCTGGAGCGGCCGGAGTCACTGAATGCGTCGGCGACGCTGGCGGAGGCGGTGGCAGAGCTTGCGTGTGAGGGGCTGGTGCGGCTGCGCGGGTGAGGGGATTGTCGGGCCGCAGAAGCGAGATTCGGGGCAACCTGGCGACCTTATCCGACGACCCGCTCATCGCGAAAGGCCGCGATGAACGGTGCCCACACCTCCGAAACCTCAAGACGTATGCTCAGGCGCGATGAGCGGGCCACGTGCCAACCGGGCAGCAACCCAGCCGGGGTGACGTGTCACCCTTCCAGCCGATGCCGTAGGCAGCGCGGTTTTTGGGGACGCGAGCCTGTGGTTGATATTCACGGCTCCCTGTTTATGATCAGCATTATCCCCGCCCGAGCCGGGTTGGGGCACCGATTTCGCCAGTTCCTTCTCGCGCATTGACTGCGACGAACCACAACTTTACGACATTAGTGGAAGCTACCCTGCTAGTCTGGCAGCGATGGACAACCCTGCAATTCAGACCCGCGGGCTCACGCGACTCTTCGGTGCACTTGCTGCCGTGGAGGACGTCACCCTCAGCGTGGCTCCAGGACAGTTCTTTGGTTTTCTGGGGCCAAACGGTGCTGGGAAATCTACCACGATCAAGATGCTCACCGGGTTATTGGAGCCAAGCGCAGGGACCATTGAAATTCTGGGCCAGCGGTTTGGTCCCGAGGCCCGAGAATTGAAACGGCAGATCGGCGTTGTGCCCGAGGGGATGGCATTATTGGGACGGCTGACTGCAACCGAGTATCTGCACTTTGTGGGCCGCATGTACGACCTGGACGCGACAACGACCAATCAGCGAACGGAAGAGCTGCTTGAATTTATGCAGCTGGCCGGCGAACATCGCAAACTTGTGACCGACTTCTCGCACGGAATGCAAAAGAAGCTGGCAATGGCAGCCGCCGTGATTCATGCGCCAAAGGTGCTATTTCTCGATGAGCCCTTTGAGGGCGTCGACGCGATTGTGGCGGGGATGCTGAAGAACATGCTGACAGGAATGATCAACCGCGGGGCGACGATTTTTCTCACTAGCCATGTGCTGGAGATTGTGGAGCGGCTATGCAGTCATGTGGCAATCATCTCGAAAGGGCGACTGGTGGCCACTGGCTCGCTCGATGAGTTGAGGGCTGGTGTGGCTAGCGCACTGCCCGGTGTCGAACAGGGGCAACGGCTCACGTTGGAAGAGATTTTTCTGGCAATTTTGGGAGCCGACGGTCACCGAGAGTCGGCGCAGGAACTTTCATGGCTGAGGTGACCGGAGTTGGCGTGAACGAGGCGGGCGGAGGAATGCTCGGCCGGGAAGCCTGGACACAGTACGCGGCTATGGCTCGAATGCGTTGCCGGATATTTATGAATGGCCTCCGCTCTATTCACGGCCTACGTGATCTAGGCGCTACTGGGATCGCGTGGATGTTCTATTCCATTTTTGGGTTGGGTTTTGGCACTAGCCTTTGCGCTGGCGCTTACTCGATAGCATCACGCGCATTATGGCAGTATTTGCCAATTCTGTTTTGGGTAACAAGCTTTCTCTGGTTGATGTTCCCGATGGTCGCAACCTCATTTCAAGAGCAGTCCGACCTAGGAATCCTCCTACGTTTCCCCGTTCGTTTCGGGTCGTACTTTATGCTGCATTTGATCTCCGGCTTGACGGAAGGATCCACCGCGATTGGCGTGCTCTGCTGTTTGGGCGTCTGGCTTGGGATCGTCATGGCGCGGCCGGATTTGTATTTGTGGACGATGTTCGGACTATCGGTATTCGCTGTCTTCAACATCCTGTTAGTACGCGCTGTCTTTTCTTGGATTGATCGCTGGCTCGCGCAGCGAAAGACCCGAGAGATTCTGGGTGCAACGTTCATGACCCTAATCGTGAGCCTGCTGGTGATCAATTCAATGTGGAACCAGAAACGCCTTGAGGGAGCGAAGAGCCACAAGGAGGAGGCAGCGCAAGTACGCGAAACACTGGACAAATATGGGCCATTGCTGAAGACCGCCAACCTAGTGCAGCAATGGCTGCCGCCTGGATTGAGTGCGCGTGAAGTACGGGGGGCAATAGAGCAAAAACCAATGGCGGGACTTGCGTCACTGAGTTTGCTTGGCCTCTGGGGGGTCCTCGCGGGAGGTGCGCTGGCAGGCCGTCTCAGGGCCCAGTACCGGGGACAAAACTTAAGTTGGGCTCCGAGCCGAGACAATGCCATCCGACGCGTGGGCGGGTGGACATTGGGTGGCAATCGACCCTTTGCCGCGATTGTAGAGAAAGAGTTGCGAAGTCTGTTGCGAGCGGTGCCATTACTCTGGGCGGTGAGTGTACCTATGCTGCTTGTGCTTGTGCTTGCAGGCGCGTTTCATCACACCGCCTCCAATGAGTCATTCCCGTATGGATTTCCTTTGTGCGTGGCTTATGCACTCCTTGGATTTACGGGATTGTTTTACAACAACCTGGGCGCGGAAGGAGCCGGGATCCAGTTGTTGTTCCTTTCCCCAACACCGATCAGGACAGTTTTATTGGCCAAGAATCTGCTTCACTCCATCTTGTTCGTCCTCGTAGGGCTCGCTGCCGGCATCCTGATCTGTCTTCGGTCGGGTGTTCAGCCATTCGCCGTGCTGGCAGGTACGGGCTCGTGGCTTGTTTTTGCGCTGCCGTGCAATTTGGCCGCGGGAATCGTTTTTTCTCTGACAATGCCGTACCGTATTAATCCCGGTCGAATTACGCGGCCCGCGGGAGCGCAGGCGAATACTTTGCCAGCCGCGTTAATCCAGTTGGGAGTGCTCGGGGTCGGCTTGTTGGTGTTTTGGCTCAGCTGGTCTCTGAAGATCCGGTGGTTGCCCGTGCCTATATTCCTGGCGCTGGCCGTTGGCGCATTTTTCGCCTGGTTGCGTGTATTGCACTACTCGGATGACAACGCTAACCAGCGCAGGGATTCACTGATTGCGACGCTGATGAAAATGGAGTAAGCGCCCCATCGGTTGTAATGGAACCCATTACAGTGTAATATTTCCATATGGCCACTGCTACTGCTAGGCAATCGAAGGTATACACGATCAGCCTGCCGCCCGAACTTGCGCAAAAGGCCGAGGCGCTGGCTCAGCGGGACAGCCGCACGATGAGCGAGCTATTCCGGGAAGCCTTCCGCGCGTACTCCGCACAGCAGGCGCGAAGGACGCTGGATGAGTTGGGGGAGTATGCGGCAAGCCGCAACCCGAAGGGCTACACCGAGGCTGATGTGCCCCGGCTCATCAAAGAAGTGCGTGCCGATAAGCCGCGCCGCCGCCGGGTACGGTCTAACGGGTGATCGTCGTCATCGACACAAACGTCTGGATTTCCGCGCTTCAGTTTGCGAAGCGTCGCGGCACGCCGACTTTGGCGCTCGAAAAGGCGATGAGCGAAGACGTGATTGCAACCTGCGATGAGATTGACGCGGAGATCGTGCGCGTCCTGACGGAAAAGTTCTCCTGGGAACAACACCGGGTAATATCGGCGCTGCAAACGATTCTGGCGCGTTGCATCCGCGTAAAGATTCGAGGTACGGTAAAGGTCTGCCGTGATCCCAACGACGATATGTTTCTGGAGTGCGCCGTCCTTGCGAAAGCGGATTTGCTGGTTGCAGGCGACAAGGATTTATTGACTCTCGGCGCGTACAAGGGAACGCGCATTGTCACGCCTTCGGAGTATCTGAGAGCAAGATAGAGACGAGGCAGTGGCAGAGCTTGCGTGTGAGGGGCTGGCGCGGCTGCGCGGGTGAGGGGATTGTCGGGCCGCAGAAGCGAGATGCGGGGTAACCTGGCGACCTTATCCGAAGACCCGCTCATCGCGATAAGGCCGCGATGAAAGGTGCACACACCTCCGAAACCTCAAGACGTATGCTCATGCGCGATGAGCGGGCCACCTGCGATCTCGAAAGCCTAGCGCGAGTCGCGCGCTCGAATTTGAAAGCAAGAAACGGAGTGTGATTCTAGTTGCTTTCAATCATCCTTTGGACATGCACATTTCTGTTGAGCCATCGATTTTGTATTTCGGAACCCCGGTCGCACTTCTTAGCAGCGTGAACGAGGACGGTTCTGCAAATTTAGCCCCAATGTCTTCGGTCTGGTGGTTGGGTTGGAATTGTATGCTCGGTCTCGGTGCGAAGGGGCATACAGCGCAGAATCTTCTTCGCGAGAAGGAAGCCGTGCTCAACCTGCCTTCGGCAGCGATGGTGGAGAACGTCAACAAGCTTGCGAAGTTGACGGGTTCCGATCCGGTTCCGCCTCATAAGCAAGCAATGGGGTACCGGCATGAGAAGCATAAGTTTTCTGTATCTGGCCTATCTGCCGTCCCCTCGGAGCTAGTCCAGGCTCCCCGCGTAAAGGAGTGCCCAGTGCAGCTCGAAGTCGTTTTGGAGGCGGCGCATCCCTTTGGGACTCGCCCGGACAAGCCAACCACCGCGATTGCGTTCGAAATGAGAGTGGTGAAAGCGCACGTTGAGGAGTCAATTCTCGTTCCCGGAGTCGGCAATCACATCGATCCGGACAAGTGGCGGCCCCTGCTTATGAGTTTTTGCAAGTTTTATGGGCTTGGGGAGAGAGCAGGGTATTCGACTTTGGCCGAAATTCCAGAAGAAGCCTACCGCCCGGTGCCACACATGTCGCGTTGATGCGGCCCTTGGAGATGACCATGAATAGGAGAGAAATCGTGCGGCTGGAACGGCCGCAGTCACTGAAT